>CAZSCV010000013.1:0-1722 GCA_964605525.1 uncultured Bdellovibrionales bacterium | reverse complement strand
AATCGTCTGAGTAAACAGCATAAGAAAAGTAAAGGACCCAAAGGCATTTTTGGAAAAAGCGCCCAACAACATGATGTTTCAGTAAGAGATGTTTCAATATCTGCTTTTGAAACTTTAAGAAAAAACTTTCCTCAATTAGAATTCCGATATAGAGGACAAATTAAAAAATCTGAAATCAATAAAAAGCTGAACGATGTTGACGCTCGTTTAGGAGTAACAATATTCGTTGAAAAATCTGAAATAAAACCCGATGGAGGTATAATTGAGGTCAAGGACAAAAAAGGCAACTGGAGAATTGTTTTAGTATCTGAGGCAAAGCACCAAGGAAAGGATATAGAAAATATTAGTAAGGGTATTCTTGTTGGAAAAAATAATAATCAAGACACTATGGTGGCCGGAAATGCTATTGAGCGTTCCCACAAGAACATCAATGAAATTAGAAATATTATGGTTGATGAGAAACATTTTCCATATGTTCTTTTCTTACAAGGTTCTAATTTTTTAACTGAATCAATGACTATAAAATTTCCTGATGGGAGAGAAGTAGAGTTAAAATATACTGACGGATCATTAAATAGAATAGATAGATTAACGGCAGCGAATTATAGTTTGCCGATAAATCAAAATAGCTGTAAAAATATCTTTATCACCATAAACGGTCAAACGATTATGTTGCAGGCTGTGTCAATTTACACCAAAGCGATGCCTTGGACGGCAGAAGAAATGCATAGAATTATGATTGATATTGCAAAAAGTTCATTAAGAATTATGGGATTAATTGATAAATAGATATGGCTAATAAATCTCACTTTAATTCGGGACTGAAAATGCTAAATATGATGAAAGCCAATGGTATATCACATAGCTCATCAATAAAATTTAGTATTCCAAAAAAAACGCGACACGCGCTTTTTATCAGTGATGCCGTTGATGTTCTAAAGAAAATCCCGGATAATTCGATACAATTAATTTTGATTGATCCGCCATACAATATTGATATGGCATCTTGGGATTCTTTCCATGACTATCTAGAATGGGCAAAGATTTGGCTTGAAGAAAGTAGGCGCGTTCTCAAAGATTCTGGAAATATGGCAATTTTTGGCGGCCTGCAATATCAGGGGATCAAAACCGGCGATTTAATGGAGCTTATATTTTATCTTCGCAATCATACTGATATGCGTTTAGTTAATTTTATAATTTGGTATTACAAAAACGGAATGAGCGCGCATCGGTTTTTTGCAAATCGTCATGAAGAAATCGTTTGGTTTGCTAAAACAAAAAAATATTATTTCGACTTGGATTCAGTTAGGATTCCCTTTGATGAAAAAACTAAAATTGCATATAGGCGAGATAAGCGGTTAAATCCCGATAGCATTGAAAAAGGGAAAAATCCGACAAATGTTTGGGAGATTGGAAGATTAAATAGCAATTCTTGGGAACGCGTTGGCCATCCAACGCAAAAACCCGCAGAGGTTGTTCGGAGGTTAGTTAGAGGATTGTCGCACCCCGGATCAATAGTCCTTGATTTCTTCGCCGGTTCAGGCACTACAGGAAAAGTCTGTATTGAAGAAAATAGACATAGTATTCTGGTTGATAATGATCCGATGTTTGAAAAATATTTTGAAAAACATCTCAAAAAATTGTCCGTCAAACATAAGAACAAATTTGAGATTGTTAAAAATCCAACTTCAAAGTTTTTTAATCATAAAAATAAACAATGAA
>CAZSCV010000012.1:0-3231 GCA_964605525.1 uncultured Bdellovibrionales bacterium | reverse complement strand
CCTCTGGGCGACCACACTCATCAAGCCACCGTCTCTGACGGTGGTGCACTGACTAATCAATAAATAGAATGAAATCATTTTTTGTAAAACTGGGGAAGATTCGGCGTTTACTGAAAAAAAGCGGTATTAAGGGTGGGTTTAAAGTTCTTTCGCACTACGTTTTTACTTTTATAAAAGCTTTTTTTGTTGGTGGTGGTGACGTGCTTTTTATTTCTAGCGGAGTGGGGGATAGCGCTTATTATCGCGCCTATAATCCAGCTGAAGAATTGCGGATTCATGGATTTAAATCTTCAACTACAATTTCCGATAATCCAATTCTGCCAAGACTTGTTGATAAGTTTAAGGTCTTTGTGTTCCACAGAGCAGTATATAATAAAAATATTGAAAAAATGATAGAGAAAATAAAGGAGCAAAAAAAGGAAATTATTTTCGATACAGATGATTTGGTTTATGATCCTCAATATTTGATGCATATGGATTATTTTAAAAAAATGAGTAAAGCAGAGCAAGAACAATACAAGAACGGAATTGGTGCGGAAATTGTAAATGATCCCTATGTGAAGGTTTGCACAACTACCGTTTCCTATCTGGCAGACAGACTGCGAGAAAAGGGAAAACGAGTTATCGTTGTTCCAAATAAATTTTCTGAGTCGGAATTGGAATTGGCGAATAATATTATTAAAAAAGAAAAATTTAATGATGGCTTTGTGAGAATTGTTTATTGCAGTGGAACTTTATCGCATAACAAAGATTTTGTAGTAATAAAAGATGTTTTAATGAGAGTTATGGCTGAATATGAAAAGGTAAAATTAACATTTATTGGCCCACTGGATATTCCTGAGGAATTTGATTATTTGAAGGACAGAATTGAAGTTGTTCCATATGTTCCTCGTAAGGAGGTTTATCCAAATTTATACAAAACCGACATTAACATTATTCCACTGGAGCAAAATCCTTTTTGTGAGTCAAAATCGGCAATTAAATTTACGGAGGCAGGAATTTTGAGCCTTCCATCGATAGCAGTTCGCAATCAGACTTTTTCTGAAGCGATTACTGATGGCGTCGATGGGTTTTTGGCAGATAATTCAGATGAATGGTTTGAAAAAATTGGAAAATTAATTGAAGATAGTAATTTACGAAAAAGAATAGGAAAAGAAGCTAGAAAAAAAGTTTTCAAATTTTATACCAACAGAAAAAGTCAAAATTTTGAGTATTATGATTATATAAAAAGCAGGATAAAATAATAGAATTGTTGGATTTATGAAATTATCTATTATCATAGTAACATATAATGATTGCAATTATCTTAGGCGATGTACCGATTCTATTTATGGTAAATTGGAAGGTTTTTTAGATTGGGAAATCATTATAGTTAACAATGATAAGAATCAAGATGTGCGTAATTTGTCATTGGATTTTTCTAAAATTAAATTGGTTGATCATAGAGAAAATGGTGGATTTGGATCGGGAATAAATTTAGGTGCGAAAAAGGCAAAAGGAGAATTTCTATTAATATTAAATCCTGACACAGAAATGATAATGGATAATATTCAGGATGTTTTGAATAAGTTTTCAGAGGACAAAGTCTTGGGAATAATTGGAGGTGGAATTATCGACCGAAAAGGGAAAAAACAAGAATGGAGTGCCGGAAGGGAGTTGTCCTTGTATGATCTTGTGCGAAATAATTTAGGAATAAGTCGAAGCAGATTTATTTGGGATAGCAATAATAGCATGGAGTGTGATTGGGTAGCAGGAACTGTTATGTTTATTGAAAGAAAAGTGTTTAATCAACTAGGAGGATTTGACGAGCGATTTTTTATGTATTTTGAAGATATGGATTTGTGCCGAAGAGTGAGAAAATCTGGAAAAAAGGTCATGTTTTTCCCGGAAATGCAAGTTTTTCACGGGAACGGAAAAAGTTATGAAGACAAGAGATTACAAAAGAAACATTATTACGATTCGATGGAACAGTATTTCGGGAAAAAACATGGTCAAATGAGTCGAATGCTTGTGAAATTAGTTAGAAATAT
Organism: uncultured Bdellovibrionales bacterium; assembly: GCA_964605525.1. Taxonomy (GTDB): domain Bacteria; phylum Patescibacteriota; class Minisyncoccia; order Moranbacterales; family UBA9337; genus UBA12151. The sequence goes on along the minus strand of CAZSCV010000012.1, from coordinate 1,201 downwards.
TATAATAAGAAAGTAATATGATTTTAGAGTAAATAAAAAATATGAAGACAAAAAAAATAAAAAAAGCGATTATTGCGGTAGCCGGATCAGGGACGAGATTTTTGCCGGCAACCAAATCAATGCCCAAGGAAATGCTTCCGATTGTAGATAAGCCGATTATTCAGTTAGTGGTAGAGGAATTGGTCGAGGCAGGAATTGAAGATATTATTTTCGTGACTCGCTGGGATAAAAAACCATTGGAAGACCATTTTGATCACAGTGTTGCACTTGAAGATGATTTGAAAAAAAATGGAAAAGATGAATTGGCGAAAAAAATCGCAAGTATCGCAGAGATGGCGAATTTTGTGCATGTGCGCCAAAAGGGTCCATATGGAAATGGAACCCCGGTTTTATCCGCTGCCAGCCTGGTGGATGACGAGCCATTTATTTTCTGTTTCGGAGATGATTTAGTAAAATCAAAAATTTCTTTTACCAAGCAAATGATTGAAGATTATGAAAAGAACGGAAATTTGATAATGGGAGTTCAAGAGGTGGCGCAAAGTGATGTAGTGAGATACGGAATAGTTAAGTTGAAAGAGGGAACGAATCAGATGGTGGATATCATCGAAAAGCCCAATATCGAGGATGCTCCATCAAGACTGGCGGTGTTCGGCAGATATATATTAAATCAGGATATAATCGATATTTTAAGAGAAACCAGTTTGGGTAAAGGAAATGAACTTTGGATAACTGACGCAATAAAGAAATATATCCAAAATGGAGGAGTATTTCTGGCAAAAGAGCTTAAAGACGGACAGTGGCTTACTACAGGAGATCCATTGAATCACTTGAAAGCGATTTTTGCTTATGCGCTGGATCGTGAGGATATTGGAAAAGAATTGGTTGATTATCTCAGGCAGATGATGCCATCTGAAAAATAAGACAGAAAGAGATTGCGGACGGGAAGTTGAAACACTTGAAAAAAATAAAGTAGCGTGCTATGATAGGGTACTTTAAACAATTGATTCCAACGCGATGTATTGGATGTATTTGATAATATTCACTTTTGTTGTTTTTGTCCCGGATATAATTACTGGAGGAATCTGGGGATTCTCAGAAGAAAAAACCGAAGAGGGTGCTATTTTCTTTTTGGGAATGGTTGCTTTTTATTTATTTATTATCAAAGACAGCCAATTGACCCAAAATATTAAAAAGAGGCTGG
>CAZSCV010000011.1:0-10177 GCA_964605525.1 uncultured Bdellovibrionales bacterium | reverse complement strand
ATTTCATCTCCGCCATCACCAACTGGCTTCAAATCGGAAATGAAACTTCCGATGTCAATTCTGATGGGGTTGTGAATACTAGGGATTTGGGGGTGGTGATGAGTAATTGGAGTAATTAAAAAAAACAAATGAAAAACAAAATTATTAAAAAATGGTTAGTAATGCTTGTCTTCGTATTCAGTTTTTTTGTATTTAATAACGCTCAGGCGCAGGTCTGGCAGGAGACTTTGGAAAATCAGTTTGACTATGTATCTACATTTGATGAACTTCAGGACTGGCATGCTGGAACATTGGGTGAAAGTGGTAACTCGGGATTATTCACTACTGAACTTACATCTCAGCCTAAGAAACTCGATGGGTCACCTTCGATGTGGACAATGTGGCAGACAGATGTCCCCGGATATGAGGGAGGAGAAGAGTGGATAGGACCGAGAGCTGACGCGAGTAATGTTTGGCAAGGCGCGAAATCTCTTTGCATAGCTTATAAAAATTTACGTAGTGCTGATGCTCCAAACACTGGAGAAAAAGGACCGGCTCATCTCGCAACATTTATTGGTGATGGAGTTACGGGTAAAAGCGGGTTAAAAAACTTACATTTATTTTATATGCTGAAATTACCAACAGGGTACTTTCGACCAAAACTCGATCCGGCTGACGGATATGAAACTCCACCAACAGTAAAAGATATTCAGATGTTAAGTGGTTTTACTGAAATGATGCGGTGGGGGACAGAAGAAGACAGAGCAACTGTCCCTATTGATAATGGAGCTGTATTGCGAAGTTATGGTATGAATACTCATATACCTACTATAACTGGTGGTGGTGATTCAAACCCACAAGAATTATATGCTAAGGATACATGGCTGATGCCGAACGAAACTTTAACGGGATATCAGGCTCATTTGTTGTCGCCCGTCATTTGGCAAAATAATTCTTTTGTTGCAATGTATGAAGCACAAGAATGGGTTGGCATAGAATGGTCTATTATTCGAGGTGATGTAGACATTCCTAATGGATCAATACGCCAAACAATTTATGATGAGCATGGTAATGTATTATCCTCGTCCATTATTGAGAATGAAATATTGATGTCGCACTATGATCATTATTGGAATAAAATTGTTTTTGGTGGAAATTGGAATTCTAGTACTGAAGATAGGGATACTGATATAACCCATTATTATGTTGATGATGCAATTATTGATGATGTTGAAATCGCCCCGACATATTTTTCTTTATTAAACAGTCAATCAATCCCCGAAACTTGCTCCGACAACATCCAAAACCAAGACGAAACCGGAATCGATTGCGGAGGAGTTTGCGATGCTTGCGAAATTCCAATAACCTATGGATTAAGCAACTTTATCTCCGCCATCACCAATTGGCTCCAAATTGGAAATACCGAATCCGATGTCAATTCTGATGGAATTGTGAATACTCGGGATTTGGGAGTGGTGATGAGTAATTGGTCAAATTAAAAAAACAAATGCAAAACAAAATTTTCAAAAACGGCGCAATACCACTCATTTTAATATTTGGTATGTTTATGGCCAATAACGCTCAAGCGCAAGTTTGGCAGGAAACATTGGAGAGTAATTTTGATATTGCGGAAACATTCGATGAGCTTTCCGTGTGGTCGGGAAATTCTTCCTCAGTCGGAAATTATTTCACCGATCTTCCTGTAAAAGAAGTGGATAATTCCCCGTCAATTTGGGATATGTACTATTATCAAAGCTCGACAGCCAGTACATATAACTGGATCGATGAGTTTGGAGTAACGAATGTCTGGGGAGGAGATGGAAAATCTTTGCGAATGGATTTGTCGCAGCAAGGAACGCTAAATCACAAAGGACCGTCAAGGTTCGGCCTTTATTTCACGAATGGAAATGGATATGCCTCCTCAGGGGAAATCAATAGCGGCTATGATGATATACATATATTTTACATGTTAAAAATGCCCTATAATCATTTTCCGTATCGTGATGCGGATGGAAATTTTACCGGTTATTGGAGCTATTACAAGTTTAATACGCTTTGCGCGGGATTCTATTCCGCCAGTGAGGCATATGATGAATATGCGGCTGCCAATTTGCAGGGACAGGTTTATGGACAAAGCCATTTTCTTCCTGTTATAAAGACGGGTGCTACCTATAATTACGAATTATTTTTCAATCCCGGTCTTCGACTTGATTCGGCTTATGATACAACATGGGATAATGGTCTTTTATATGAGGCATACAATGCTGTGCTTGCGGGAGCGAGCGAAAGTAGTATAAAACCATATCTTGGTACCGGTATTGGAAATGAGCAATGGTTCGGGGTGGAATTCCATCAGACCACGGGAACTCCTGGAAACAATGATGCGGTATCTGAAATGTGGCTATATAATAGTGATGGAACAGCTACGAAGATTTTCGAAAAGGATGATGGTATAGTCGTTGAAGCTGGTCAGGATTATAATTATAATAAATTTTTCTTTGGTGGAAATCATTCGTTCTTACCGCAAGAAATCTCAGAGGGATTGGATATGGCATACTATGTCGACGACTTTATTATTGATGACCAGCGCATCGGTCCGACATATTTTTCTTTATTAAACAGTCAATCAATCCCCGAAACTTGCTCCGACAACATCCAAAACCAAGACGAAACCGGAATCGATTGCGGAGGAGTTTGTGATGCCTGCGAAATTCCAATAACGTACAATCTCACCAATTTCATCAGTGCCATCACCAATTGGCTTGGAATCGGAAATACCGAATCCGATGTTAATTCTGACGGGGTTGTGAATACTCGGGATTTGGGGGTGATGATGTCGAACTGGGGGAATTAAGGGTAAATATAATTTTGTTGTATATTTGCGTCGCGGTTATAAATCGGGTATAATTTGTTGTGTGAGGAATTTTAAGGGTTTTTCAATATGAAAAAAATACCAACAAAAAAAAATGATTCCGTGATTGAAAAAAAAGATCGATTCGAGGTTATTCTTGAGGAAATAAATGAAAAATTCGATTTTTTGGCGGATGGTTTTTCAGCATTGAAAGAAGGGCAAGATAAATTAAGGGAAAGCGTTTCTTCTTTGGAAACCGGCCAACGAACTTTGGAAACCGGACAGCGAAATTTGGAAGAAGAGCTTGCTTCATTTAAAAAAGAAACAAGAGATAATTTCAAAGCTGTTTTTGATTGGCAATCTAATTTTAGTGATGAAGTTTATGAAAAATTCGATAATATTGAAGAAGAACTCGCAGACATCAAGGGTGAATTGAATAATATTAAAAAAGAATTTAGTTTGTATAAAAAAACTTTAAGCAAAAAATCCGACAAAAAAGACGCAGATATGCTTGAGCGCAGAATTGCAAGTTTGGAAATTAGAATGATAAAATTGGAAAAAACGAAAGTGTAAATTCAAACATTATTTTTTTGAAAAATATTTATGCGGCAATCGAAATTGTTTACCAAAACCAGAAAAGAAGCACCCAAGGACGAGGTGAGTTTGAACGCCCAGCTTTTGATTCGCGCCGGCTTTATTAACAAGGAAATGGCAGGCGTGTATTCCATTTTGCCCTTGGGGCTTCGCGTGATAAATAAAATTGCCAATATTGTCAGAGAAGAAATGAATGCGACCGGAGGAGTAGAACTGCAATCGACGGCTCTGCAAAAACAGGAGGTTTGGGAGAAAACTAACAGGTGGAGCGACGCAGTGGTGGACAATTGGTTTAAGACTAAACTAAAAAACGGATCAGAATTGGCATTGGCGTTTACACACGAAGAACCGATGGCGAATATGATGAAAAATTTCATCTCATCGCACAAGGATCTGCCTGTTTATGTATATGACATTCGGACGGTTTTCCGTAATGAGGCGCGAGCAAAATCCGGCATTATGCGGGGCAGGGAATTTTTTTGGAAAGCGTTGTATTCTTTTTCTAAAAATGAGACTGAGCATAATGAATATTATGAAAAAGCTAAAATCGCTTACAAAAATGTTTTTGATCGAGTTGGATTGGGAGAAAAAACATTTATGACTTTTGCTTCCGGAGGATCTTTTTCGAAATATTCCCATGAATTTCAGACAGTAAGCGAGGCAGGGGAAGATTTGATATATATTGATGAAGAAAAAAATATTGCTGTCAATAAAGAAGTTTATACGGACGAGGTTTTGAAAGATCTTGGTTTAGATAAAGATAAATTGATTGAAAAGAAAGCGATTGAGGTTGGGAATATCTTTTCTTTGGGGCACAGATTTTCCGAGCCATTCGGTTTGCGGTATAAAGATGAAAAAGGAGAAGAGCAATTTGTTTTTATGGGTTCATATGGAATTGGAATTTCCAGATTGATGGGAGTTATTGTTGAATCATATAATGACGAAAAAGGAATTATCTGGCCGGAAGCGGTGGCGCCTTTTGCTGTTCATTTGATTTCTTTAAATCAAGACAAAGAAGCCGAAAAAATTTATAACGATCTGCAGAAAAAAGGAATCGAGGTTTTGTTTGACGACCGCGATGTGCGGGCGGGTGAAAAATTCGCTGACAGTGATTTGATTGGAATTCCTTGGCGAATCGTGGTAAGTGGAAAATCTTTGGAAAAAGGCGGGATGGAAATAAAGAAAAGAGATAGTCGGGAAAGTGAAATTGTGGCGATTGATGAAATTGTTGACAGAATAATACTAAAATAGCTAGATCAATTACGCATTGTCATTCCTGCGCATATTCGTTTTTAAATGGGAGGCGGGAATCCAAGTTTTTAGAATTTTTATCGGGATAGTTTTTAGGATATAATTTTTCAAAAAAACCTCGGGCGTGATTTTCTTGCAAAAAATACTTCATTCGTTTTGCATTCGCGCAAAATCTCTGCATTATTTACGTATTTTTTGAGAAAATCATCTCTCCCTCGAAATTTTTTTGAAAAATTATATCCTAAAAACGCAATAGCTGATATTTTTTAAATTATAAATATTTTTTTATGCAAACTGTTTTATTGATAATGCTTGTTGTTGGAATTGCCGCGGTGATTTATCTTTTGCTTAATAGAAAGGAAGATACTAGGAACGATGAAAAAATTTCGGCGACACTGGAAAGAATCTCGATGCTTTCCCAGCAAAATGAACAACTTCGCCAGGCAGTAGACAACAAACTTTCACAAACACACAAAACAACACAGGAAAGTCTGGAGAGCAGTAGTCGGTTTGTCCAAGGGATGCATCGGCAATCAGTGGAACAAATTCGAGAAATTACGGAAAAACTTTCCAAATTGGAAGAAACAAACAAGCAAGTGATGGGATTTTCGGAACAGCTCAAGGGGCTGGAAGATATCCTCAAAAATCCGAAACAGCGGGGTATTTTGGGTGAATATTTTTTGGAAGAAACCTTAAAAAATGTGTTGCCAATGAATTCTTATCAAATGCAATATGGATTTAAAAATGGTGATATTGTGGACGCAGTAGTGTTTGTGAAAGAAAAAATTGTTCCAATTGATTCAAAATTTTCTCTGGAAAATTACCAGAGAATTCTTGAATGCAAAGAGGATCAGGACCGGGAACGTTTAGAAAAACTTTTCAAGCAGGATTTGAAAAATCGAATTGATGAAACTTCCAAATATATCAAGCCGGAAGAAGGAACGATGGAATTTGCTTTTATGTTTATTCCTTCAGAGGCGATTTATTATGATCTTTTGATTAACAAAGTTGGAGCAGTCAAGGTTGACACGCGCAGTATGATTGAGTATGCTTTTAGGGATAAACACGTGGTGATTGTTTCCCCGACTTCTTTTTTGGCTTATCTTCAAACTGTTTTGCAAGGACTTCGGGCGATGCAAATTGAGGAAGGTGCTAAAGAAATCCGGGAAAATATTGAGAAACTGGGAAGGCATATTGTTGCATTTGACCAGTTTTATGTTAAATTGGGAAACAGTTTAAAAACGACCGTGGGTCATTATAATACCGGGTATAAAGAATTGGGAAAGATTGACAAAGATGTGGTAAAGATTTCCGGCGGAGATAAACAGATAATTCCCGATCTTTTGGATAAACCGGCTATGGAAGAATGATTATTTATTTTATTTTTTTATGGAAATAACTTTGAGTAAATATGCAGGCTTTTGCGACGGAGTGGAGCGCGCATATAATATCGTGAAAAAAATTGCCAACGATCCGTTGGTTAAAAAACCTATCTATGTCCTGGGCTCTTTGGTGCATAATGAGGATGTGGTAAAAAAAATTGAACAATTGGGAATTGGCAATATCAAGCCGCAAGAAAAGCTGGAAGATATATTTAATGGAAATTCCTTCCAGGGCGGATCTTTTTTGGGCGGAAAAATCGGCACTTTGGTTATTACTGCTCATGGAATGGGGCCGAAAATTTATGAATTGGCAAAAAGACGAGGCGTTGATATCGTGGATACCACTTGTCCGAAAGTGACGAAAGTGCAAAGACTGGCGCGGATTTTTTTTGACCGGTTGTATCAGATTGTTATTGTCGGAGAAAAAGATCACAAGGAAGTAAGAGGAATATATGAGTGGGCGAGAAAAAAAGCGGTTTTCGTGGAAAATACGTTGGATTTGAAAAATTTACGGCTGGATATTTCCAAAAAGATTGCGATTATTTCTCAGACTACGCAAAATCAGGATTTTGTGAGAAAAGTTTCTGGTTTCATTATGGATAAATATAAAAATGTCGAGCTTGTTGATACAATTTGTTTGGCGACGCAAAATCGCCAAGAAGAGGTAAAGAAGCTGGCGCGTGGCAATGATGCGGTGGTCGTAATCGGATCTCCCGATAGTGCCAATTCAAACAGATTATGGGAAATATCCAAAAAAATAAATTCCAGATCATATTTTGTCCAAAGGAAAGATGATATTAAAAAAGAATGGTTTGACGGTTGCCAGAGAATTGGAGTAACCGCCGGCGCGTCTTCCCCGAAGTGGATTATTGAGGACGTTATGGTTTATTTGAAGAATTTGTGATTTTTACATACGGTGCTTGAAAAAAAGGTTGCCCTGGTGTACACTGGAGGTAGTGTGCATAAATATGTAAGTTTCTTTTTTGCGTTATGAAGATTTTATTGGCGGAAGATGATTCGATGATTGCGGATATTTATCAAAAAAAGTTTGAAGTTTTAAAATATGAAGTTGCGGTTGCAACCGGAGGGAAAGAAGTCCTGAAAAAAGTCAGAGAAGGGAAATTTGATTTGATCTTGCTTGATTTGGTTTTTCCTGAAATCGGAGGAATGGAATTATTAAAGCAAATAAAAAAAGAGAATTATTCTCCCGGAGCAAAAGTCGTGATTTTTAGCAATCTTAATGAAGAGGAAAATCGAAAAGAAGCGTTTCAATTGGGAGCGGACGGTTTTATTCACAAATCTCAATTTACGCCGGAAGAAGCATTGGAGGAAATTAAAAAAATTATGAAACAATAAAAATATGGAAAGGACAATAATTAAAGATGCTTCGGAAAAAATAGGGCAAAAGATTCGAATTAAGGGCTGGGTAAAAAATAGGAGAGACCATGGAAAATTGATTTTTATGGATGTTCGTGATCGGAGCGGTGTTGTCCAGATTGTGATTATTCCGGATAAAAAAGAAGCTTATGAGATGGCAAAGCAAGCGCGAAGTGAGTTTGTCGTTGATATTGAGGGCTTGGCGAAATCTCGTCCGGGCGGAGCGGCGAATGAAAAAATTTCTACAGGAAGTGTGGAAATTGAAGCGGAAAAATTTTCAATAATTTCGGCCACTAAGGATGATTTGCCGGTGGATGTTTCCGCTGATGAGATGAATTTGAACCTGGAAACGCTTCTCAACTACCGCGCACTCACTGTTCGCAATGATAAAATTAATGCCATTTTCAAGATATATGCCCGATTGATCCAATCGTATGGAGATTTTTTGCGAAGCAAGGATTTTCTGGAAATAAAAAGTCCCAAGATTCTTAGTTCGGCAACTGAAGGAGGGGCAAATTTTTTCAAAATAAAATATTTTGACCGGGATGCTTTTTTGGCGCAAAGTCCGCAATTTTACAAACAAGCAGGAGTTGGTCTTTTTGAGCGAGTTTTTGAAATTGGAACGGTATTTCGAGCCGAACCGCATTATACCACTCGGCATGTGAATGAATATGTGAGTCTGGATGCGGAAATGGGGTTTATTGAAAGTTTTGAGGATATTATGGCGCAGATGGAAAAAGCCATGGCGTATATTTTCAAGTTCATCGGGGATACTTGCCAGGATGAGCTGGAGAAATACGGAGCGAGCGTGCCGGAAATAAAAACTATTCCTCGAATAAAATTGACCGAGGCACTGGCGATTTTGGAAAAAGAATTTGGCAAGAAAGTGGAAAAAGTGGATATTGATCCGGAAGGAGAGCGTTTGATTTGTCAGTGGGCGAAAGAAAAATATGGAAGTGATTTGATTTTTTTGACGCATTATCCAGCCAGTGTGCGACCTTTTTACACTATGCCGAGCAAGGATCCACAATATACCGAGAGTTTCGATTTGCTTTTCCGCGGAGTGGAAATTGCTACCGGAGGACAGAGAATTCATGATTTCGATCAGTTGGAAAACAGTATCAAGAAACACGGACTTGATCCGAAAGATTTCAAACATTATCTGGATGTTTTCCGCCATGGAATGCCACCGCATGGAGGTTGGGGGCTTGGAAGTGAAAGAATCGTGCAAAAAATTCTGGGACTTGCCAGTATCAAAGAAGCAGTTCTTTTTCCAAGAGATGTAAAACGCCTTACGCCGTAGTTTAGGTAAAACTTTTCTCGGCGATAAAAATAAAAATGAAAAAAAAATCAAAATTTCAGGAGAAATTAGATCGGAACAAGGTGCGGATTATTAATGTTATTTCTTTTTTGATGGGATTTTCCCAGTCGATTTTGATATATACGGTTTCGACTTACTTCAAAGAAGCTTCTGGTGTGGAAAATGTGGGAATTTTTTATTTCATCAGTTTTGCGGCGGTTCTGTTTATTTTGCTCAATTTGTATAAGCTCACGCAAAAAACCGGAAGTATTTTTGTTTTCCATCTTTCAATGGTGGCAAATGTTGCTTTTATTTCCGCTTTGATTATCCTGCCAAAAACACTATGGGGAGTGGCGGCGATGATTTTGTATTTGATTTCTGTTTCAATCACTTGGGCGAGTCTAGATGTGGTGTTGGAGAGTTTTTCTGTCGACAAAATGTCTGGAAGGATTCGTGGGTTGTATCTGACGCTTTTCAATGCGGGATTTGTTTTGGGTCCGCTTCTGGCATCCAAGCTTTTGGTTCAATATGATTTTTCGGGAATGTTTTTTGTTTCTCTTATTTTTGCAATGTTTATCCTTTTGTTTTCTGCATTCGGTTTGCGGGGAGCGAGAAATGTTTCTTTTCCAAAAAGAAAGGAAGGTATCCGCAAGTTGATTTCGAAATCACTCGGTCAAAAAAATATCTCTCGTATATATTATATTTCTTTCGTTTTGGATTTCTTTTACGCTTTGATGATTGTTTATGCTCCGATTTATCTTCTCGACAGGGGATTTTCTTGGGACCAATTGGGAATCGCTTTTACGATAATGCTCATTCCTTTCGTGCTGGTGCAATATCCGGCGGGAATATTGGCAGACAAAAAAATCGGAGAAAAGGAAATGATTATTTTGGCGATTCTGGTTATGGGAATTTCTTCGTTTTTGTTTTTTTTGAGTTCTTCCAAGGATATTTTGGTTTGGGCGGTGATTTTGTTTGCTACCCGGGTGGGCGCGGCGCTTGTTGAAATTTTGCGCGATTCATATTTTTACAAGCAGGTTGACGGAAGCCGGGCGGATGTCATTGATTTTTTTCGCACCGCGCAACCGGTGGCGTATATCGCGGCGGCGGTGTTTTCGACTTTGATTTTGTGGACTTTTCCGCTTAAATATGTCTTTTTGCTTTTGGCGCTGGTAATTTTTTCAGCTCTCTGGCCAGCGTTAAGATTGACGGATAGCCAAGTCGAGGAAAGTTGACAGAAATTTAATCGTTTGCTTTAATAAAGGAGCGATTTGGTTAGGCGAAAGAAATCAAAAAGTCAACCTTTAAAAAGGAGGTGATAAGATTTGATTGTAGCAGCTAAAATCATTCCGGCGACCAGCGGCAGGATGCAGTAGCAATTCGGGAAGTAAATAGTTTTTCCCAGAAGGTAATCCACCAGTTCTACTGGTGAGACTTGAATAG
>CAZSCV010000010.1:0-12029 GCA_964605525.1 uncultured Bdellovibrionales bacterium | reverse complement strand
CTCTGGGCGACCACACTCATCAAGCCACCGTCTCTGACGGTGGTGCACTGACTATATTTTAACATAAAAAGTGTTAATAGCAGTTTTTTATAAAGTTGCTCTAATTTCTAATTTATAATTTCTAATTTATAAACAAGTTCTAATTTAGTAATGAATTAATTTTTAAATTTAATTATTGAAAATTGTTTGAAAATTGAAAATTGTGAATTGAAAATTTTTAGATTATTTTCCATCCATCTTCATTTTCTACAATAGTTCCCTTGATTTCAAAACCGCTGGAAAGTTTGTGCCCTCCTCCTCCAAAAAGATGGGCGATTTCAGAAACGTCAACCCCTTTATATTGTTCACTGCGAAGACTTCCTTTGATGGTTTTATTATCCCGCTGGGAAAGAACCAGTGAAAAACTTGTTCCGGGCACAGTGTTTAAGATTGAGGCTATTTGCGCAATATCGTCCGTTGAAGCATTGCATTGCTCAATATCTTTCTGTGTGATAACCGTGGCAATCATTTTGTTTTTCGGGTTAATACGAGCTTTTTCGAAAGCTTTGCCCCAAAGTTTTAAGGTGGCGATTTTTTTGTTGGAAAAAATAGAATTGACTATTTTTGAAACAGAAGCGCCTTTTTTGATAAGCTTGGAAGCAATGTCCATAACATCGGCGGTCGTATTGGAATGCTGGAGATTTCCAGTGTCGCTGATTATTCCAATAAGCAAACAATTGGCAATTTTCAAATTTATTTTAGCATCGACTGAAATTAGAAATTTATAAATAATTTCACAAACGGATGAATACTGATCATCAATAATCCGCAAATCTGCCTTAAGCGTGATATCCGGATGATGATCGATTATAACAGATACTTGCTCGAGAGAGAGCAGTTTTTTAATTTTCTCAAAACCGCGTTCGACGCTATCGCAAGCAATTACAGCATCGTATGATTTCAAATCTAGATGGTCAGGATAACAAAATTCACCCTGGACTATTTCAAAAAGATAATCCGGAAATGGATCAAGGCAGGCGATGTCGGCATGCTTTCCGTTGTTTTGAAGATATTCTTTCATCGCCAAAACGGATCCGGCAGTGTCTCCATCTGGCCGGCTGTGCGCAAAGAGAAGTATTCTTTTGGAATTTTTAATTATGTATTGAAGAGTTTTGAATTCGGACTTAAAAGCGTTTTTCATTGGCGTCTATTCTTTCCGGACAGTTTTATATCTGTTTTAGCAGTTTTTCAATCACATCCGCCTCTGCTTCAGTCGTGTCCAGTTTGAATTTGATTTTAGGAATAATTTTTGTCGGCATTTTCCGGTTAAAAGATCCCTGAATCAGATATATTTCCTTTTTGAGGGCAGTAAAAACATATTGGATTTCTTTTTCCGGAAAAACACTTACGAACACTTGAGAATAGCGCAAATCTTTTCCGGTGTCAACCTTGGAAACAGTTACAAGAATTCCCGGCTTAAGATTGAGTTCGCGGGATATAATCTCGGATATATGGTGACTTATCAGGCTGTTTATTTTTTCAATTCGTAAAGACATAAGGTGCTTGCCGGTTGCTAAGATTATTATATTTTTCTTTTTCTCTCTTCTTCTTGGAAGAAAATTAAGGTGTCTCCTTCTTTTACTTTAATATCTCCTTCAAAAGTTATTCCGCATTCGTTTCCTTGTTTTACTTCGTCGGTATTTTTCATATTTTGCTGGAGATTGATCAGCTTCCCTTTTCCAATTATTTCAGCATCTCTTTTTAATTCAATCGAGGCTCCCTTAACAGCTTTTCCTTCAGTTATTCTCCCTCCCACGATCATATCATGTTTTCCATTTTTAAATATCGCCAAAACCTTCATTCTTCCAAAATCCGTTCTGATAATTTCCGGAGGGAGAAGATCTGAAAGATTAGAGCGTATTTCTTCGACGAGTTCATAAATAATTCCAAAAGTTTTTATTTGGACGCTTGCTCCCTCCGCCATTCTTTTGGCAACTGAAGTGGCATTAACATTGAATCCCAAGATCATTGCATCGCTGCTGCCAGCCACTTTGACATCTGATTCGGTGATATTTCCCACTCCGGTGGCGACATATTCAATTGCCACTTCTTCTGATTTTAAGGTGGAAAGTATTTGTTCGATAGCTTCTAGTGATCCTTGCACGTCTGATTTGAGTATGATGTTGAGTTTTTTAATTTTTTCATTGTCGATGCTTTTGAAAAGATTTTGCTTGTTGGCTTCCCTTTTAACTCCGGATATTCTTTCTCCGGTTTTTTCTGATTTTATTTTGGAAATTGATTTCTTGCTGGCAACTTGCACGATGTCGTTTACATTAGGCGTCGTGTTGAGTCCGATAATAATAGCAGGAGTGGATGGTCCGGCGCTTTCAATGCTTTTTCCGGTAAAATCTTCAATTCTTTTTATTCTCCCGTAAGTGTGTCCAGCGGTAATGTCCTGGCCGATTTTCAGTGTTCCTGTTTTTACAAGCACAGTGGAAACAGGGCCTTTTTTCGGGTCAAGATTTGATTCCAAAACGACAGCCAGACCATCTCTTTTGGAATCGGCCTGTAAGTCTTCCACCTCTGCTAGGAGCAAAATTCTTTCCAATAAATCATCTATTCCGATATTGTTTTTTGCACTTATTTCAGCAGACATATATTTTCCTCCCCAATCTTCAACTAGTATGTCATTTTCAGCCAGTTCCTGTTTTACTCTTTGCGGATTAGCCTCCGGTTTGTCAATTTTATTGATTGCGATTAGAGTTGGAATGTTTTTTTCTTTTAAATATTTGATAACTTCTTTGGTTTGCGGCCTCACTCCGTCATCGGCTGCGACAACAAGAATAGCAATATCAGCAATACTCACGCCGCGTTCGCGCATAGCAGAAAAAGCTTCGTGTCCCGGAGTGTCGACAAAAGTGATGATTTGTCCTCTTTTGCGCACTTGGTAGGCTCTGATATGCTGGGTGATTCCTCCGAGTTCCTTAGCGGCAACACTGGTTTTGCGGATAGTATCCAAAAGAGTGGTTTTTCCGTGGTCAACGTGTCCTAATATGGTTACAATTGGCGCGCGATCCCGGAGATTTTTTCCAGCTTCTTTTTCTTTTTTACAAATGTCGATTAACTTTTCCAAAGTAATAATTTCTCCATCAGAAATATCCAGATCTTGCTCGGTAATATATCCCAAATCTTGCGCGATAATACTGGCTGTTTCAAAATCTATCTCTTCGTTGATAGTTGCCATAATTCCATTTCGCATCAATTCTTTGATTACTTCTGAAACTGGCATATTTAAAATATCCGCAAATTTTTTCACGCTTACGATCGGAGGAATTTTGGCTATTTTTTTATTTGATGGTTCGGCAGTTATTTCAGTCATTATTATTTTTTTTGGAGTTATTGAATTATTTTTCTAAAAAAGTCTAATTTAGCTTTGATAAGGATTTCATTTTTTAGCGACATTAGCTGCCTTAATAGCTTCTTTTTCTTCTTCCGTGAGAGCATATTTTTCTGATTTTCCTTCCAGAATCGGTTTGCTGTAAACGCGGGTTCCTTCGCGGGTATGAAGCGAGGAAATGACAACTCCCGAGGTGTTCCCATCAAGCAAGGCAATAACAAAGCTTTGATTTCCGCCTAATTCCTTAAAAGGATTAAATCGGATAACTCCGACTTTGTGCAGACTATGATGGGCGAGGGTGTAAATTTTATTTGAGGCTTCAAATAGCTCTTGGATATCCTTGTCGAGGCTTTTAATTTCTTTTTGTTGAGAAAGGATTACTTTTTCAAGATCGGTGCCATTTTTTCCGGAAAAAAAGATCTCGCTGGATTTATTTATTCTCGCTATCTTGATAAATGCGAAAATAACGGCAAGCAATAGGGAAAATAGCAAGAAGGCGAATAATGGAATTATTAAAGCCAGATGCAAATTAATGAAATTTTCCAATCCTTGCATATTATTCTCAATTTATGATTATCTTAAAACTAGCACTTATTTTCCTTTGTGTAAAGGAAAAATGGTGTGTACTTTTTACTCCTCAAATAAATTTATGTAAGAGAGGTACGGGGTTGCATCCTCTTTGAAATTATTGAAGTAGAGAAAATTTTCGGAAAAATTGAAAACCACTCTCGGATCATTGTTTTGAAGCTGTAAAATATCTTCAATATTGAGGTGATCGCGCAAGTCGGTTTCGGCTATTTTTATTGTTCCGTCTATGGAGAAAATTATATGTTCATAATCGGAAAACCAGTGGACATTTTTGATTTTTTTTGAAAAGCGAGTAATGCTTTTTACTTCATTTTCCAATCTTATCGGTTGAGTGTCCCAATCGCGGGCGAAATAGACAAAAATTTCATTTTCATCCCAGAATAAAAGTTTTTTTCCATCATTGGAAAATTGAACCCCATCGACATTTTCTTTGAGTTGATAGAAATAATTTTCATGTTCCCCATTATTATAAATGTAGAGTTTTCCATCGGTAATGATAGAGATTCGATCTTCGTCATATGTGATTATTCGAAAATCTCCATTTTCAGCAATATTCTCGATTGACTGATTGGTTATTTGCTCAATTGAGTCTCCATTTTGAAGTCTGGATCGATAAATAATGCCATTGTCTTTTTTTAAGTAGTAAGCAAATGAACCGGAAAGGTCATACCCGCATATGTTTTCAGCGATTAATTTGTTATCATTCGGATCGTTAAGGTTGATTCGATACATATTATTTTCAGAAATGTAGAATACAAAATTTTTGCTGTTAGGATCCCAGCGTGCTTTTTGCAGGTTCTTTTTTTGGGAAAAATCTTCGAGATTAATGCTTTCTTTGGAGTTAATGTCGACTATGAAATAATTCGGACGGCCTATTTCTTTTTGTTGATTGGCGGAGGCTTTCAAATCATCTGCTATAGAGATTGAATCTGACTTTTCAACAGGAATGATTATTTTATCTCCCTGGGGGGACCATTCGATGTTTTCTTTTTTATTTTTAGAAAATGAATATTCTGAAGAAGAAAATACTGTTTCGGCAAGATCCTTGTTTGTGTCCAGCGCCCTTACGATAAAATCATTGGAGTCTTTTTTGTTTTGGACCAGGGCAACTTCTTTGTTTTTTGGAGAGATAAAAAAATCATCTACGGACGGAGGCAGAAACGTTTCTTTGAGATATTCGTTTTTTACCAAGAAAACGTTCCAAAATTCAGCGGAAAGCCCGCTGTGAACAGATGTCTTTTTTGTCCACGTGTGATATCCGGGAAGAGATATTTCCATTGAATGTTCTCCGGGGCGAATTCCATCAAGGTGATAGGAATAATTAAGAAAATTGAATTTTTTTTCAGATGAATTATCGGCATCAATTTTGATGTTTACTCTTTGTGGAATGGCCTTGATCGTGATTGATCCTGAATAAACAAAGATTCCTCGGTTGGTATTGTAGCGGTATCCGATGGTATATAAAATCACTAAAGGAGCAGTAATCAAAAAGAAAACCGCCAATATCCAAAAAAATATTCTTCTGGTGCGAATGCTTGTCATAAAATTAAATCTAATGATATCTCAAAATCAATGTTTTGTCCATAGTTATTATAGCACGTATTTTTATGGTATAATTTGAAAAATGAAATTGATAAATATAAAATAGAAAACAAAAATGAAGAAAAAAATCAGAACAATCGGGATTATGGCGGCGGAAATCATATTTTCTGCAGGAGCATGGATTTCGCTTCATAGGGCGGTTAGTAATCCCGGTGTTTGGGATTGGACCGCTCCGGGAATATTTTTTTCTTTGGTATTTGTTTTTATCTTGATTAGTGTAATTTTACTGAAAGAGCGATGGTATCTGGCGGCGCTGCTTTTTTTCTCTTTGGTGCCAAGTCTTTTTTTTGCTTTTAATTTCTGGCATTTACTGGCACTGGCAATTTCTTTTGTTTTTTTGTTTTGGGCATCGGTGCGAGTAGACGGGGAAATGAAAACGGCTGTCAAGATTAATCTTTGGCGTTCCGTCCGTCTAGGAAGAATGATGATAGTTTTTGGTTTGGCTTTGGCGATAAGCAGTCAATATTATTTTGAAATTCAAAAAAATGATACGCAAAGAAAAATTCCTCGGATTAATATTGGAAGTGGCGGTGGAGAGGTTGTTTCAAGGATGGTTTCATTTTTTTATCCGGGTATGGATATTTCCAATAATCAAGACCTCACAGTCGATCAGTTTATTTTGCAGTCCCAGCAAGATAGTGCTGATGATGGAATTAGCAGTCAGATTGAAGTGGGAGAAATAATAGATAATCAATTTGGCGATAGTATTACAATCCAGCAAAGGCAAGATATGATAAATAATTATCAAAAACAAAGCCAGGCATTTTCCGAAAACAATAACGAGTTGATTTTAAAAGAGGGCAGGAAGCAAATTTCCAGCTTGGTTGGCGCCGAGGTGACTGGGGATGAAAAAGTGTCAGATATTTTTTCTCAGATGATAAACAAGAAGATTGAGGATTTTATTAATTTAAATATCAGTTCTCCGGAAAATGAAAAACTTTCTTATTTGCCGGTTATTCTTGCAATTTTACTCTTTCTTTCGATTCTGTCAGTCGGATCATTTGTCGGACCAATTTGGGTGCTTTTTGCTCAAGTTATTTTTTGGATGATGGTTAAATTCGGATGGGTGGAAATTAAAAAAATTGCAACGGAACAAGAAATTGTCGATTGAACGATATTTTTTTGTTTTTGCGAATGAGTGCGGAGCAAAATGGGATAATTCGTAAATTAGCACTCTGTATAGGGGATTGCTAATTTTTTTTAGTTGTAGTAGAATTGTCGGAGAGGTTGTAATATGTATAAGAAATTTTCAAAAAAATGGCAAACGATTATTATAAAACATTAGGCGTGGAAAAAAGCGCTTCTGATGATGAAATAAAAAAAGCTTATCGCAAGCTGGCGCACAAATATCATCCGGACAAATCCGGAGGAGATGAGGCGAAATTTAAGGAAATAAACGAAGCTTATCAAGTGCTTTCCGACAAAACCAAGCGTGCGCAATATGATCAATTTGGCCAGAATTTCAATCAAGCCGGTGGCGGGCAAGGTTTTGGCGGTTTCGATTTTAGTGGATTTCAGCAGGGATTTGGAGGACAACAAGGCGGTTTTGAATTTGGCGGAGGAGATTTTTCTGATATTTTTTCTGATATTTTCGGTGGAGGAAGAGGAGGCGCGCATCAAAAGGCGGGGCAGGATATTCAAGTAGATGTGGAAATTTCCTTTGAAGAAATGATAAGAGGAGTAAAAAAAGAATTCAAACTGTATAAAAAAGCGGTTTGCGACAGGTGTCATGGAACAGGTGGGGAACCGGGAGAAAAAGAAGAAACTTGCGCGACATGTAAAGGAAGGGGAAAAATTCAAAGAACAGTGCGCAGTATTTTGGGAACTTTTTCTCAGACATCAACTTGTCCGACTTGCCATGGAAAAGGAAAAATATATTCAAAAAAATGTAGCAAATGCGGAGGTGACGGTCGGATACGGCAGGAAGAGATTGTGAGAGTAGAAATTCCCGCGGGAATTTTTTCCGGGCAGACGATTTCAGTGCAAGGAAAAGGCGAAGCGGGAGAAGCGGGCGCGCCGGCGGGAGATTTGTATGTAAATGTGCATGTTATTCCTCATGAAAGATTCAAGCGGGAGGAGAATAATATTTTATCAACGGAAAAAATCAGTTTCGCGCAAGCTGTTTTGGGGGATAAGATTGAAGTTGAAACTGTTGACGGAAAAGTAAGAATGAAGATTCCCGAGGGCACTCAATCAGGAGAATTGTTTCGCATTCGCGACAAAGGTGTGCCGATTCTCGGCAGAAGAGGTCGCGGAGATCATCTGGTGAAAATAATTGTGGAAATTCCAAAAAAACTTTCTCGTGAGCAGAAAAGATTGATTGAACAGCTTCGAGAAGAAGAAAAGTAAAAAATCAAAAAAATCGGAGCTGAGTTCCGTTTTTTTTTTGGTTTTGCCTGGAGGCGAAGTTTGAGATATAATGAAGAGGCGCGGAACGTGAGGCATAAAGCGGGAAGCGTATGAAATTTGGAATTTATAATTATTTTTACGCTATGCGTTTTGAGAAGTATGTTTAATATATTTAAAAATAAGGCGAAAGAAGAAAAAAATAAGTTGGAGAAATTTTTTAATCCTTCTTCGGTGGCGGTTGTCGGAGCGACAGCTAATTTGGGTAAAGTCGGAAATACAATCGCCAAAAATCTTTTGGAATTGGGTTATTCCGGCAAGGTTTTTTTGGTTAATCCAAAGCACGATAAATTGTTTGATCGCAAATGCTACAAAAGCCTGGAAGAAATAGAAGATGTGGTTGATTTGGCGATTGTGGCGATTCCGGCTGATTTTGCTTTGGAAGCGGTGAAAAAATCTTCCGACAAAGTGAAAAATTTCGTGATTGTTTCTGCTGGTTTTTCTGAAACCGGAATAGAGGGAAAAAGGAAAGAAGATGAATTGAAGGCGATAGCCGAAGAAAAAAATTTGAATATCCTGGGTCCCAATTGCCTTGGGTTTATTAATCCAAAAATAAAACTCAACGCATCGTTTGCCGGCGGGATGCCCCAAGCGGGAAATGTGGCGTTTGTTTCCCAATCGGGAGCTTTGGTGGTGGCACTGATGGATGTTGCAAAAAAAGAGAATATTAAATTCTCCAATTTGGTTTCCGTAGGGAATGAAATGCAAATGAATGAAATAGCATTGATTGAATATTTTGGAGAAGATGAAAATGTTGATGTGATTGGGTTGTATTTGGAAGGAATTAAGGAGGGAGAGAAATTCGTGGAAGTTGCGCGCCGGGTTTCGGCAAAAAAACCGATTGTTGTTCTTAAGGCTGGAAAAACCGATAGGGCGCAAAAAGCGATTTCTTCTCACACAGGCGCTTTGGCAGGAAGCGACGCTATAATGAATGAAGCATTTTCCAAAGCGGGAGTTGTTCGCGCCGAAAATCTGGAAAACTTTTTTGATTTAATAGAAGTAATATCCAAATCGTCGGCAGTGAAAAATGAAAATGTAATCGTGGTGACTAATGCCGGAGGACCGGGAGTTTTGACGACAGATGCTTTTGAAAATAAAAAAATAAAATTGGCTGAAATTGAAAATAAGACGAAAGAAAAATTGAGGGAATTTTTGCCAAGCGAATCTTCGGTAGAAAATCCGATTGATCTTTTGGGTGATGCGGATGAGATCCGCTACGCCAGGACTTTGGAAATCTGCAATGGCGAAAAGGCGGATTCAATTCTTTGTTTGCTTACGCCTCAGGATCAGACTCCGGTTGAAAAAATTGCGGAAAAAATTATTGAGTTTAAAAAACAAACTGATAAAAATGTACTAGTCGCTTTTATCGGAGGAGAAAAAATCGAGAAAGCTTTGGAGAAATTGCAAGAAAATGGGATTCCTAATGTTCCGTTTCCCGATCGGGCGGTTGCGGCTTTGGATAAATATTACAAATGGGAAAAAAACAAAAAATCTCCGAATAATATTGCCGGGATGAAAAAGAAGGAATCGCGCGTCAAAAAAATCGAAGAAGTTATTTTAAAAGCGAAAAATAGCGGACGCACGGCACTGTTGTTTTCAGAAACTGTGGAAATTATGAAATTATACGGGATTAATATGGTTGATTTTGCAAATGCGAAAGACGGAATACCTGGCGGTTTGAATTTTGGATTTCCGATGGTTGCCAAGGTAGACAGCGACAAGACTTTGCACAAGACCGACAAAGAAGGGTTGATTCTTGGAATTGATAATCAAGAAGAGCTGGAAAAAGCGCTCAAGAGGTTGCGTGCCAATTTTCCCGGAGAAAATTTAATTATTCAGCCGATGCAAAATATCAAGATGGAGCTGATTGTCGGAATTAAACGCGATGAAACTTTTGGACCGGTAGTGGTTTACGGGCTGGGTGGGATTTATACGGAAATTTTCAAGCAGGTGAATTTTTTGATTGCCCCGATGAATGAAGAGGAAATCTGCCGGCATTTGCTTGCAAGTAATGTTGAATTTCTATTCCGCTCGACTCGCGGGCAAAAACCTTTTGATGCCGGAGAGATGGTGAATATTTTGCACTCGGTTATGGAATTGGCGCATGAATCCGAATCAATTTTGGAATTTGATATCAATCCACTGCTTGTTTATAATGATAAAAAATCAGTGGCGGTAGATGTGAAAATTATAATATAGAAAATTTTTAATTTGCCTGAAAAATGAATTGGAAAGTTTTCCCGAAAATTGAAATAGAAAAAAAGGAATTATATAATCTCCATCCGGTCGCGCTGGAGATTCTTTTTCGCCGCGGAATTAAAACGCAAAAAGAAATTGAAAGTTTTTTGCATCCGGATTATGAAAATGATTTAAGTGATCCGTCGGCGTTTTCCGGAATGGAAAAAGCAATTGAAAGAATTGGTTTGGCGCGCGAAAAAAAAGAAAAGGTTTTGATTTTTGGAGATTATGATGCGGATGGAATTACGGCTTCTCTGGTTTTGAAGCAGGTTTTGAGTTGGATGGGAATTGAAGCTCAATCATATATTCCAAATAAAGAACTTGAGGGATATGGAATTAATATGGCGGCAGTGGAAAAATTCTCTAAAGAGGGCATTGATCTCATTATTACGGTTGATTGTGGAATAACAAGTATCGCGGAAGTGGAGCGTATTAAGCAGTTAGGAATGGATATCGTTATTACTGATCATCATTTTGTTCCAAAAAAAATTCCTTTGGCGGATGCTGTGATAAATCCGAAATTGAAGGATAATTCTTGCGATTGCGGGGATTTGGCGGGAGTTGGAGTGGCTTTCAAATTGGCGCAAGCGCTTTGCGGAAAGTTTTTACCGGGAAAAGAGGATCAGCTAAAATGGCTTTTGGATTTGGTGGCAATTGGAACGGTAGCTGATTGCGTTTCTTTGGTAGGAGAAAACCGAACATTGGTAAAATATGGACTGGTGGTTCTTTCTAAAACTAGACGAGTGGGAATTTTGGAACTTTTCAAAGTTGGAAGAATCCAAATTGATGAAGATAATTTTCCGGATACGCAAAAAATTTCTTTTCAAATTGCTCCGCGAATTAATGCGGCCGGGAGGATGGATCATGCTAAGATTGCCTTTGATCTTCTTTTGGAAAATGATCCGGTACGCGCGCGCGAGATGGCATTGGAAGTGGAAGCGCACAATCAAAATCGGCAGAAAATAACCAAGCAGGTGGTAGATGAAGCAATGGCTGAAGCGGAAGAAAAATTTAAAAATAAAAAAATTATTTTTTCCAGAAGTGAGCATTTTCCAGTGGGAATCGTGGGGCTGGCGGCAGGCAGAGTGGCGAACAAATACAACCGTCCGGTGGGGATTTTTAGGAAAGAAAAGGATGTTAGTACTGGATCTTTTCGGAGTATTCCCTTGGTTGATATTATTGAAGTTATCGGAGAATGCGGTGAATTTTTGGAAAAATTCGGCGGACATAGCCAGGCGGCGGGAGTAACGGTGAAAAATGAAAATTTCGATAAATTTTGCGCGAAAATGGACCAAGTGATTGAAAAAAAATTGGAAGGTGTGGATATTTCTCCGGAGATAAAAATTGATGCCGAGCTTTCCGCTGAGGATATTGGATTTAAATTGTCTGATGAAATCAGAAGGATGGAACCTTTTGGGCAAGGAAATCCCGAGCCGGTTTTTGCGATTCGCAATATGATTGTGCAGGATTTGAAATGGGTAGGCAACGGAGAAAAACATTTGAAGCTATTCCTTCGTCCTGATGACGACTCGCCAAGAATTTTTGAAGCTATTGGATTTTCTGTTCCAGAGAAATTTCGAGAAATAAAAACAGGAGATAAAGTTGATATCGCTTTTAATCTCGAGCAAGACCAATGGAACGGAAGCAAAAAACTCCAACTAAAAATTGTGGATTTGAAAGTTTTATGATTTTTCACGGATTGATGATTACCTAGCTTCATAATCAATATATCAATATATTGATGTGATGTTTTTTGCTATGTTGCGGTGAGTTCAAGAAACTAATGCAACGGCTGATCTGATAAGATAAAGTCATGAAT
>CAZSCV010000009.1:0-33634 GCA_964605525.1 uncultured Bdellovibrionales bacterium | reverse complement strand
TTTTGTTAAAAATTTTCCCAAATAATTATTTTTGTTTTTTGCAATTTCCGATAACTAGTTTTATCCGTACCTGCCAATAATTTGGCTCAAATTAAGGTTTGTGGTATGATTTTGATGTAATCATAACCGTACTATGAATACATATTATCACAAAGATAAAAAAACAACAACGGAAGAAAGAGACCCCCTGCGCAACCTGGAACAGGAACTGAGAATTCGCGGTTTTAGCCCGAGAACTATTGAATCATATTTGGCTTATAATAAGCTTTTTTTACAATTTTCTAACAAAAGTCCTAAGGAAATAACCAATGATGATATTCGCCAATATTTAATTTCTCTTAAAGACAAGAATTGTGCCAATTCGACATTAAATGTCGCGCTTAACGCTCTGAAATTTTATTATCGCCAAGTTTTAAAAAGAAAGTTTTTCTTTGACATTAAAGGCGCTAAAAAAACCACTTATCTTCCGGTGGTTTTGAGCAAAGAAGAAATTGAACGCATGCTTACAAAAACAAACAATCCCAAGCACAACTTTCTAATATCATTAATGTATTCGGCTGGTCTGCGGGTTAGCGAGGCAATTAAAATCCGGATGCATGATTTTGATTTAGACAGGAAGATGATCATGGTACGCCAAGGCAAAGGGCAAAAAGATCGCTGCACGCTTTTATCGGAAAAACTTGTCCCAATTTTAAAAAAGCAATTAGCTTTGAAAAAGCCCGGCGATTATTTATTTACTGGAGCTGGCGGATGCGGGCATCTAACTCCTGAAAGTGCTGAAAAAATAGTTAAAAAAGCGGCGAGTCTGGCTTGTATTACCAAAAATATTTCATGCCACAGCTTGCGACATTCCTTCGCTACCCACCTGTTGGAAGCCGGAACCAGTATCCGATATATTCAAGAGCTTTTGGGACATGCGCGCCTGGAAACTACGCAAATATATACCAAAGTTGCCAACAACAATCTGCAAAACATTAAAAGTCCATTGGACTGAAAAATATGGAAAATACAAACATTTCAGATATCCAAAAAGAATATTTCCAAAAAATCGATTCTCTCGATCTTGAGCTTATTATCGCCCACGTGATCGGAAAGTCGCGGGAATTCGTTTTGGCGCATCCGGAATATTCATTGAACAATGAACAACGATCAATGATCAATAAACTAGCCGACCGTCGATTGAAGCATGAACCGATAGCATACATTCTCGGACATAAAGAATTTTTTGGGTTGGATTTTTCCGTCAATGAAAACACCCTCATCCCCCGCCCCGAAACGGAACAGCTCGTCGAACTTGCGATCAAAAAATCAAAAAATGGAAATCAAGAATTAAGAATTATTGACGTGGGTACCGGAAGCGGATGCGTTATTGTTTCTATTGCAAAGAACAATGAGCAAGGAACAATGAATAATGTAAAATTCTATGCAACGGATGCCAGTGAGGAGGCTTTGAAAATAGCCAGGCGGAATGCCTCGACGCACGGAGTCGAAAAGAAAATAAAATTCCTCCGCGGCAATCTTCTTGCTCCGCTTATTGGAAATTGGAAATTACCAGCCCGAGGCTGGTCCGCCTTTGGAGGAGAAATTGGAAATTCCAGAATGATAATTCTGGCAAACCTCCCCTACCTCTCAAAAGAGATCTATGACTCCGCCTCTCCTGACGTGAAAAACTTCGAACCGAAATCCGCGCTCGTCAGCGCGCACGCGGGACTTGCGCATTATGAAGAATTGTTCGAACAAATGAAAAAGTTACCGATTGCAAATCACAACAAACTGTCGGTTATTTTGGAATTCAGCCCGGAACAAAAACCCTTGCTGGAAAAAATGATTCCAAAACATTTCCCCAACGCAAAGATGGAATTCCACAAAGACCTGTGCGGATTGTGGAGAATTTGTGAAACTAAACTTAGTTAATTTATCCCTCACTTTTCTTATCCGCATTCCAACATTCCCCACGCAAAAACCCGCTATTTTAGCGGGTTTTTGCTTGAAGAACTAAATGACTTTAGTAAAAGTTATTATTTTCTTTTTTTTGTAGCCTTTTTCTTTGTAACCTTTTTTACGGCTTTCTTTTTAGTAACTTTTTTAGCTACCTTCTTTTTTGCTGCTTTCTTTTTTGCTGCCATAATGTTCACCTCCTTCTTTTTTTAAAAAAGTTTTGTCTGGCATTTTTGCCATTAGACCTTTCGTTTTTAATTTTTATTTTTATCTCAATCTCTCAAATTTTAATTTTTATTTTAAAAAATATTTTTTCAAAAAAGTTTTTAAATATTTTTTATTGATACATTTTAATTATAAGACATATTTTTTTTTATGCAAGTCTTTTTTTATTTTTTACGGAAAATAATCTTAAGAACAAGTACTATCAAAATAATAAAATATTTTTTACTTCAAAAATTCTGAAAAAAAAATTGAAATTGAAAAATATTTTTAAACAAAAAAATATTTGCGAGCGTTTGAAGTTTTTTACACAAAAAATTACACCAAGAAAACAGATATTTGTCCAGTGTTGACTAGTCGGCTGTGTAAAGTTAAAATTAAAAGACAAGAATCGGTCGAAGATTACACCTGTTAATTCAGGCTGGCTTCAACGAAAGCTGAACCTTAACAATTAATGTTCTGTCAAAAGAACGAACTAGAAAGGAAGGTGAATAACAATGATAGAAGACCAAAATCAAGAAGATGATTTTATGGAAGAACAATCCGGAGTAAAATCATGGATACAAGAAAATTTGCGTATCATCATCAGCGTCGCGATTGTTATAATAATCGCAGGAGGAATTTACTCATACGCCAAGCGATCTCCAGCTGACGACAGATTGAATATTCTTGATGAAAATCAATTATCCTTAGATGGGAATGTTGATGAAATGAATCCTGAAGATGGAAATATTGCTACTGAAGATGAGGATGTCGTAATTGATGAAGAAAAAAATAACGAAGAAAAAGCGGAGCCAGCTGCACAAGAAGCGGAGCCTGCCAAGCAAGAAACAGCACCTTCAGCTGACTCAAGCAAAGAAACCAACGATTCCTTTATTGAAACAGCGCAGAAAGGAGATGGACTGACTCATTTGGCCAGACGAGCATTAGCTGATTATCTGGAAAAAAATCCTGATTCTCAATTAACAGCAGAGCATAAAATCTACATTGAGGATTATTTGCGAAAAAATGTTAGCCATGAAGGAAAAGTTCTTGTCGGATCATCGGTAGAGTTCTCAAAAGATCTTATCAATCAGGCAATCGAGCAATCAAAGAAGCTTAATGACAACCAGTTGAAGAATCTGCAGAAATATTCAGCTATGGTACCTTCATTATCTTGATATTGAAATCAAAGTGAAAAAAATAAATTTAAAATGTTCTTTTATAACATAAAACCCCGTAACAACGGGGTTTTATGTTATTTTTTTTATTTTAAGCTTATCTTGTCGCCTATTTTCAAACCGGCGCCAACTGCGGCTCCGGATGAAAGCTCAAGCACCCTATCGGCAAAAACCGGCGGGGATATTACTTCTTGAAAATCCGGCGGAACATTATTTTCAATATGCACTATTTTACTGCCTAAAATCCAAATTATATCCAAAGAAAATTTCATATCCTTCATCCAAAAACTGTATCGCCCAGGCTTATTGAATTCAAAAAGCATTCCGCACTCCACACAAAGATAATCCCGCCCTCCAAGCCCTTTTTTCCGCGCTTCATTCGTCCTGGCAATCTCAATGGAAAATTCTCTTGCTCCAATAGAAATATTTCTGTAATCCGTTTTGACAAGCCCGAACTTATTGAGAAAAATTATTGCGATAAAAATAATAATCCCCATTAAAACAATCGCGCTAAAAATATTCTTTTTATTTAATAACATTGTATTTTTCTTTTTTTAACATTTGTGCATCAATAAAAAACATCATCATGAGGGTCAGCGCAAATACCATTAAAATTGCGACCATTTTTCCAAGTGCCCGAGTATTAAGTGCAATTATCACAACAATTCCCGTAACTGTATAAAAAAGAAGAGCAATTTTTTTTTGCGACCACCCCATTTTCAATAAACAATGATGGAGATGCTTGTTATCAGGGGAAAAAACGGAATCCCTGAATCTTATCCTTTTCCAAATAACCCAAATTGAATCAGCCAAAGGAAGCGTCATGACTAACAAAGTGGTTGCTATTTTAGCTCCGGAAAAAATCGCCAAAACCGCCAAAATGAAACCCATGAAAATAGAACCGCTTGTTCCGGCTATTATTTTCGACGGATAAAAATTAAATATCAAAAATCCCAAAATTGATCCGGCTAAAATCGAAGCTATTATCGCCATCGGAGGCTGATTGACTTCCGGTTTCAGGCTAACGAAAATTATCGCAATCGCTCCGAAAAAAGTCACTCCCGCACTGGCGCCATCAATTCCATCAAACCAATTCATCGAATTCATCATTACAACCATCCAGGTTATTCCCAGAAACAAACTAGCCATTGAAAATTGCGCGTCCCCAAAATCAATAACTTTGCCAAAAGGACCGGTAATATGCTGAATATTCACACCGAAAATAAAAATCAGAATTGCGGCGCATATTTGAAAAAATAACTGCTTCTTCCAATCAAGATTCAAAAAATCATCCAAAATTCCGAAAAATAATATCAAAAAGGCCGACACTATTAATCCCCATAATGGATGTGTGATGATCAAATTTCCATCCAAAAAAACAGCCGCGACAAACGCAATAATAATCGCCGCTCCCCCAAAGCGCGAAATCTTTTTTTTGTGAATATGATGCTGTTGATTTTTATTCGGAAACAAAGAAAAGAAATCTGCCAAAAAAATGAAAAGCAAAGTCAAACCGGAAGAAACCAGAAATGCCCTCAAAAACGGAAATAAAAATAATTCGTGGTTCATATGCGAAAACTAACAAATATAACAAACAAAAAACAAAATTTATTTCTTTTTTATTTTTTCTGTTACCCAGAACTCTCCGAAATATTTTTTTATCAATAATCTTGTTTGGGATTCAATTGCAGGCATTGCGCCCAGCGTAGGAGCAATAATCGGAACCAACAGCCACTGAAGAAGCATGTTTATATATCTTTTTCTCGAATATTTTTTCGGTCTGTCCGGCATTAAAATGAAACTCAAGGACATTGAAATTATCAACCCCATCATTGCCAAATTCATCAAATAACGCGTCATAAAAGGAAGGTTATGCGCCAAAACTTTTTCATTAAAACTCGCTCCACCGAAAATAAGGGGCATCCATCCTAAAATCGCCAGAATAAAAGGAGCTGTTGCCCAAGAATGATGACCCTCCAGCATCTCAAACGCCGTTTTAAGTTTCTTGCTGAGCTTAATTTTCTTATTCGGCCAGATAGACCTCATAATTATCGGAAAATTTTCAACTCCATACGCCCATCTTCTTTTTTGCTTATATTGATTTTTGATTGTCTTCCAATATGTTTCAGCTAAAACAGCATCCAGAGAGATAGGCAAATAAATCGGAGTTACTTGGTAATCCCCATTAAAATAAGCAAAACATTTCCAATAAATTATGGAATCCTCGCTAATCATATTTACCGGCCAAAAATCCACTTTTGCCAATGTATAAAACGGCTCGCTATGGGAAGAAAATGTAACCATCTCCCGACGAGTACTTTGATACATATGCCAAAAAGAAGAACTGGTAACGATCACACGGACGAACGCGTTGGTATCCCAAAGATTATTATGATACATCGGAAGTGGCTGATAAGAGCGTTGCAATCTTTTTGGATCAACAGCATAAGCATATGTCAATGCCGCAAAATACTGCTTGTGGCAAACGCTATCGCAATCAAAATTAGAAAAAACAACTCTTTTATGATCAATATCCCGCTCACTCAAATATTTCACCAATTTTTTAGCGGCATAAGTCGCATTGGAAGCTTTGCATTTCATTTCGTTATCCTTAACTTCATGCGTCGTCACTAAAAAATCACGAAATACTCCGTCAAACTTATTTTTCAAATATTGAACTTTTTCCGTTCTATGCTTTTCATCCTCTCTTTCTTCGGTAGCCAGAAGAATGATTATCTGCTGATTTGGAAAATTGGAATCCGCTATTGCGTTAAGGGCTGGCTCAATAATTTCTTTCGGCTCACCTGCCGTTGGAAGTAAAACTACATGGATAATTTTTCTCCAATCCAAAATATCATCTTTTTGATTCTCCAAAATCCTCACTTCTTTCAAATATTTCTCCCAGCGAACAATCTCTTTTTTCATTTTCAATCGCTGTCCGATCTTTCCTTTTCCCATCCATCCAATCTCTTTTAAACTGCTGCGAAGAGATTTGATTCTTTCTTCTATTTCTCGGGCGTATTTGGCCGGATTTGATATATTTTGGCACCTTTCCCACCAATCAATCATCTTTCCTTCTTTCAATTTCCGATAAGCAACCACTGAATATGTCGAGATATAAATAGTTCGATAAATCCAGTAAATATCAAAAACAATAACAAAAACCGCCACCCAAACCGGAAGCAAAAAAGAGAACAGGAACATTCCTATCAAAGTCGCCCAAGTCAAAATACCGGGAATCATTTCTAAAACACGCTGAACTCTTCTCTCTTTCGGATTTTCAGTTTTTGGATCAGGAAAAACAAACATAAATTTTTATTTTAACGCAATTTTAATAATTAATAAGAGCAATCAAAATGCTAGAAATAAGAATTCCGGATTCAATAATAAATGATGCGAGCATCAGACAATAGGAAGCTATCCTTTCTTTTTGTCCGTAAAAATGAAGCGCCAAAAATAAATTTATCATGGCAAAAAACAACCCCATTCCCGGCATTATATATATCTGCCACCAATCGCCAATCAAATCAACTCCGAAATAGACATTATAATGCAAAATTACCGGAGAAGATGATTTCTCGACAAAAACCGCCAGGATAATAAAACTTGCCAGGTTTAAAACTATTACGGCAAGCAAAAGAAAAAAAACGATTGGATTTTTAAAAAAATCTCCGCCAATAAAAAATTTGAATTTTTCAAAAAAATATACCCTCAAATTATTCGGAAAACATCGCCTTTTTACTTTCGATATTTTAAAATTACTTTTTAATTCCTTCAATAAGGCGTTTCAATTTCGGAAGCTTATTTACCACTTCATCATGAGGACTTTCCAGAAAATCCAGCAGAAAACGATCAAGCATATCCAGCCTGTATTTCAATTCTTCGCTACTGACCAATACATAGCGAATTTCTCTTCCGATTTCCGCTTCCAAATTATTCATTAAACTTTTTAACTTTCCCTTATTCACATTATCCACTGCCAAAATCATATCCGCTTTGCCCTTCGGATAATTCAAAAAAACTCCGCTTATCAAGGCCAGCTTTACATCTCCAATGCTGGTTATTTTCTTCAGGCTCTTGCATTGCGGAAAAACATTCGCTTTAGAAATCAAATTTTTCAATTCCAAGTAAAAAGGAAAGCTTGCGTTTGCCGAATAAACTTTGCGCCCTTTTTTACTTCTCTCGTTTAAAAATTTAATCTTCGAAAGAAGATTGAGCTCTCGTCTGACATCATTGCTTCTCAAAAGATTTTTATCAGAAATATCCGCTGCCGAAAAACTCTCATCGGGATTGAGCAGAAAAAATCTGATTATCCTCGTTTTAGCTTTAGATCCAAACAAATTTTCCAGTATCTCTGACATATTTTTATACTTTATGCTTATTTATAGGCTAAAACAAGTATAATATCAATAATGCAAAAAGTAAACCCCTTTCTTGTATCGCATTTTTTTGTTATAATATTAAAAGCCATGTTAGAAAGAAGAATACCTAAAAAAAGAAAAGTCCGGGAAATGGAGAAAATCATCTCTGATGTTTTAGTTGTGGCCGATCATGAGTTAAAGCCCTATATTGAGATGCTCAATTATGCCCCGGAAAACGTAACTCAAAAGTCCCTCGGGAGATTGCTCGGATTTTTTGAAATCAAAGATGAAAACGGGGATTCCGCATATATCGTGAATTTTCTGGCATCTGTAATTAAAAAGGAATATTTTATCAATACAAAAAGAGGACCCATAGAAAGCTTCGAATCGTCTTTAAATAAAACAAATCTAGCCCTTGCCGAGATAGCCAAACATGGAAATGTAAATTGGCTTGGAAAACTCGACAGCGCTTTGTGCGCCATTGAAGGAAATAATATATATTTCAGCGCTTCCGGAAATGGAAAAGTCCTTCTAATGAGAAATGGGACTCTCAGCGAAATTAGCCAGGGATTGGCAGAATCTGAAGATACTGAATCGGATTATTTAAACCCGATGAAAACATTTACCAATGTTTCCAGTGGAAGGCTTGAAGATGGCGATAAAATCATTATCACTACCGATGACATTTTCCACATATTTTCCTTAAACGAAATCAAAAAAGGAGCTCTGCAATTTTCACGGGAAAAATTCGTGCAATTCATCAAAACGGCACTGATCAATGAATTGGAAATTGCCGGAACTATCATTATCGACGTCTGCAAAAAAATCGAAAAGCCGAAGGAATCATTCATACCCGAAAGTAAGAATGAAAAAGCGGAAGAAATCGAGCTGAATGCTTTCAGTAGCAAAGTTTTTAATGAAAAAGACAAAAGAAGAAACGTTTCACAATATGAAAAAAATCTAAAAATTGATACTTCAGAAAACAGTGAGGAAGGCACTGAATACACGGACAAAAAAACCGGACATATTTATCTGAAAGAAGATAATCATAATATTCAGATAGAAGCGGAAATTCGCCATCCTTTGAAAGAATATATGCAAGAAAAAATTTCAGATTTTTCTTATTGGATGAAAAATGACGGGAAAAAAGCGCTTGTGCAAATTGCAAAAAAAACAGCCCAGAAAATGAAAAATTATTGGGGCTTGCTAAAAAAAATTTCGATCGAAACCGCGCTAAAATGGAAAGACGGCCGGTTAAGAAAAAAGGGAATGCGGGAACAACTGGCAAAAGCGACTTTTTCGACCTCAATTTCCAAGCCAACTGAACAAAACAATCAAACAAATACTTACCAGAAAAAGATCGGGGTTTTAAAAATCAAGCCCTCTATGGAGATCTTTGTAAATATTCAAAAATTATTTTCTTCTTTTTGGAAAAATAAATCAAGGATGCGGCTGATTTTTCCAGATTTCGGAAAAATAAAGTCAATTATTTCAAAAATGAGTTATTCTCAAAAACTTTATTCTGCCGGAATTATATTGGCAATAATAATAATTCCCTTGTTTTTTCGAAATTCCGGCGAAGATTTGCCTCAAACCGTTCCGAGTGATACAAGCAATCAAACCCCGTCTTTTGCATTGGCGGAAGAAAAAAATATCCAGCCGGAAAATTCCCTGAAAAAAATATTCGAAACAACAGAAGTCGTCAAATTTGAAGCGGAAGCTGACGGGCAATTGTTTTTAATTTCCGGAAATACTATCGTCGAGCTTTTGCAAGAAAAGGAATTGGACTCATTTACCTTCCCGGATCCATCTTCACGCATTAAATCCGCAACATTTATGCCGGATCTGCGCCTAATATTAATTTTAACCGATCAGGAAAAAATAATAAGCTTTAATACTATTTCAAAAAAATTCCAAGAGAATAATTTCTCCGCCCCTGAAGGGGCAAAAATTGAAGATATGGAAACCTATCTGACATATTTATACATACTTGATAGCAACAACAATCAAATATACCGCTATCCGCGCGCCGACGGAGGATTTGGAGAAAAAAGCGCCTGGCTCAAAGAAGACATAGAAATCCAAGATTCCAGCGATATGACAATAGATGAAAACATTTTTCTTTCTACCGGCGAACAAATTGAAAAATTTTTCCGAGGAAAATCAGAGGAATTCTCCATAGAACAATCCAAAACTCCAATTGAAAATGATTTAATCTTCACATCTCCTGAAAATGATTTTGTTTACTCTATCGATAAGAAAAATAACCGCTTAGTGCAATTTTCCAAAAGTGGAGAAATTATGCGCCAATTTTACGATGAAAAAATAAGCTCTGTGGAAAGCTTTATCATCTCAGATGATGACTCAAAAGCATA
This sequence comes from uncultured Bdellovibrionales bacterium, assembly GCA_964605525.1. GTDB lineage: Bacteria > Patescibacteriota > Minisyncoccia > Moranbacterales > UBA9337 > UBA12151. The sequence continues at coordinate 23,578 of CAZSCV010000009.1, read as the reverse complement.
TTTGGCAATTCCGGATGGAATTTACCGGTTCGACATCAAGTAAAAATAAAAAAAATAACATCCACTTTTTCTTATATAATTACTTTTTCATCTTTCAATTAAAGACTCTTTTTCTATTTCTTTCGGTTTTTTTACTCCCATCGCATCCAAAATAGTCGGCGCAATATTTCCAAGCACTCCGCCCTTTTTCAATTTCATTCCAAAAAATTTCTCGCCGGCAATCACAAATGGCACCGGATTTTTCGTATGAAAAGTATGCGCCCTTTTTTCCCCATCAATGCGGTCAATCATTTCGTCAGCATTCCCATGATCAGCAGTAACAATAATATTCCCATTTTTCTCAAAAACTTTTTCCGCTATCCGCGCAACTTGTTTATCGACAAATTCAACCGCTTTGATGGTTGCTTTGATATTTCCGGTATGCGCCACCATATCCGCATTAGCAAAATTAATCGCGATAAAATCATATTTATTCTTGCTAATGCCTTCAATTACTTTGTCTGCAATTTTATCTGCAGACATTTCCGGACATTTTACATACGAATCAACAATTGGTGAAGGAACAACAATCCATTCTTCTCCATCTACGGGATCCGGATATCCTCCGTTAAGAAAATAAGTAATATGCGCATACTTTTCGCTCTCGGCAATATACAATTGCTTCTTTCCGCCTAGCGCCATTGGAAGGGTCATCTCAAGCGTTCTGCCTGGAAAAGCCGTATGAACATCCAAATCCGGTCCGAAATCCGTCATTGCCGTAAAATACAAATTTTCCAAATGATCAATAATCGGCATATCATCATTCAATATTCCCTCCTTATTTGTGGCTACAAAAAGTTTTGAAAACTGCCGCGCCCGATCAGAGCGCAAATTGTAAAAAACAATGCTATCGTTTTTTCCTAAAGAGGCAATTGGTTTTCCATTTTCAAAAATAACTGTCGGGATGACATATTCATCCGTCAAATTTTTCGCATATGCGCTTTCAATTGCTTCCTCCGGGCTACCAGCCTTTTCTCCCTGGGAAAAAACAATCGCGTCATAAGCCCGAGTAAGCCGTTTCCAATTTTTCGCCCGATCCATCGCGTAAAACCTTCCGCTTATTGTGGCAATTTTTCCAATCCCTTCTTGAGCAATTATTTTTTTGAAATTTTCCAATTGCTCCAATGCGCTTTTTGGGTATGAATCCCTGCCATCAGTAAATAAGTGGCAATATACTTCATTAACTTCATTATTCTTTGCCAAGCGCAATAATGCGCGAAAATGCTCAGGATTGCTATGTGGACTGTCAATATCACTCATTAATCCCATAATATGAAAATTTCCCCCGCTAATTTTCGCATGTCGAATCGCTCCGATTAAAATCGGATTTGAAAAAAAAGATCCGTTTTTAATACTTTCACTGATAAAATGCGAGTCTTGTGCAACAATCCTTCCGGCGCCGATGTTCATATGTCCCGCCTCTGATCCGCTCATTTGATGGTCATCAAGACCAACATCTTCTCCGGTTGCTCCCAGTAAAGTAAAAGGATACTTCTTAAAAAGCTCGTCCACAAAAGGAGTTTTTGCCAAAGAGATGGCGTTTCCTGGAGAAGGAGGCGCAATCCCCCACCCATCCAAAATAATCAAAACAGTCGGATTCTTTCTTTTACCAAATATGTTCTTAATAATAGCAATCATGCAAGTTTCATTAATTCTTCAAAAATCTATAAACAATAAATAGAAGCACTATCGAGGATAAAATTAAAATTAGCGAAAGTAAATAAGGAGTTCTTTCCAAAATTGGCTTCGCCGGTCCCTCTTTTTGAATAAATTCCTGATTCTCTCTTTCTGCAGATAAATTAATTAATTTCGCATTTTCAACATCAAGATATTGAAAAAATTTCTCGATATCATATTGCGGATACTCAGCTTTGCTGTTTCCGTAATAAAGCCGGTATTTTTCATTTCCATTAACTTGAAAAATTATCTCTCTGTAAATCGAGTAGGCCGTAATGCTCTTAAAATTCAAAGGTTCATCATCCTTATTTAAAACCTCTAATTTTATATATCGATCAGTAATTTCCGGAAAATTCAACTCTGAATTTTCTCCAGAAAATTTCACTGTTGCATAGTTGAATATATAACCTTGCGCTATTTTCTTGAAATTATCCGGATTATTTCCAGAATAAATTATAACTCCGCGATTAAAATTGGAACCTTCCGCCCTCAAATTCAAACGACCAACCGGGATACCGGACGCTCCCAAATCAGCAATAACCTCTGTTGATTTTCGTTGTTCATTTTTCTGCACATTAAACTTCAACTCCCTTTTAAACTCCTGCGCCTTTTGTTTAACAAAGTGCTTTACTTGAGCCGAAGCTACTCTAACTGGAAACCCTCCTTGATTACCAATCTCCACTTTCAAATAAGGAAAAATTACTTCTTCCTTAAATTGAATTATATTATTAAACGCCTTAAAATTTCCTTTTGCATCAGTATAATCATAAATATAGGCATCGTCCTTAATGACATTCCAATTTTTCATATCGCTACTTCCATAGACAATAACGTTTCTTTGATAATTCTGAGAATCCGTAGCCAAAATCAAACTATTGACCAATTTTCCATCAGATCCCAAATCCAAAACAACCGAAGAATTTTCATCAGTAACGTATGAATTGTTAATCATCTTAACCGGATAAGCTTCGTTGCTTACACCCGAATTTCCTGAAAAAAGCTTGAAAGGAACTTCTCTATTTTCATTTTCTACAATCCGAATGTCGCCAAAATCGCCATTGGAATGAGTAAATATTTCATCATCAAATCCCACCTTAATCAATCCGTCCTCAGTATTTCCAAGCTCTATGTCTTTGTAATATTTCCAATCAGAGATATTAAATGCTCCATGTACTCCCACTGGAAAAATAAAAAGAAAAATCGCTGCGAGTAATATTTTTTTCATAATTATTAATTATCGCCAAGCCTGCAGGCTTTTTATGAATTATAAAACACCTGAATTTTATGCCACGTTAAATTATTTCCTTTATTTTATCTTTATATCGATTGTACGCGAATGAAATCCCCAAAAGAATTACTCCCAGTGTCATTGAAGAAATTATTCGATACAAAGTTCCCAAGCTCCACAAATCCACAAAAAAGAGTTTCAAAATAGCCAGGAATAACAAAATCAATCCGCCAACTCTCACTCCCTTGCGCTCCCTCGTCATGCCAACTGCCACTAAAACTATCCCGTATAAAAGCCAAAAAATCGACAAAACTACGCTATTTTTACTTCGCAGACTGCTAATTTTAGTGTAATTATATTCAGCAATAGCATTGGAAGAATTCTGCGGCTTGCCTTGAACACGCGCATTTTCCATAATAATCCGGGACTCCTTCTGCGCCTGATCTATTTTATTCTGATAATAATTATTTATCTCGCGACTACCGATAAAAATAGTCAAGAAATTAGCCACGATAAACATCAATATTGCAATCTGTTTTGCCGCCAAATAACTCTCTGGTTCCTCCGTTTCTTTATCATTTGAAATTGAAGAAAATAAGAATGCTGCTGCATAAGAAATAACAACCGCAAAAAGCGCGGTAAAGAAAAATTTATTTGCCAAAACAGCCTGCGAAGACGAAAATGCGTCTATCATAAAAATTCTGAAAATAGCCAATCCGAAAATCAAAAGACCGAAAAATTTAATAATAATCTGCTCTTTGTTTTTGACTGCAATAAGAAATAACAAAATAGCTTCAATCAGCCATCCACTAGTTATCGCCACGCCCTGAAACTGAATCGGGATCATCAAAGTAACAAAACCTATCGTAAGAAAGGCCAAAAATCCATACAACCGCTTATCCTCCGGGGTTACATATTTCACCAGATAAGCCCACAAGAAATAGTATATCCCCAAAATCAAAGCAAAAAATCCCATAAATGAATGATACTGTCCATTCATTAAACTATAACTGGTGATAAAATAAGCCGTTCCGGATAAAAGCACTAATATCTGCTCGACTTCCGCTGATTTTTCTTGCCGTACGATATTGTAGATCAATGAAGATATTGTGTAGATAATGAAAAATAAAGTTAAGAAAAACATTGTGCTTCCCAGCTGAGCTTGTGTATAAAACTTCGCGGCCCAAACAAAGAAAAGAATTCCAGTTCCAATAAAACCAACGAAATTAAGCTCCCTCCATTTTCGAAAAAAAGAAATCATCAAAACCGCTACATCCAAAATGAGTATATAGAAAAACAATGAAAATTGATTGTTTTGACCCGTGGAAATCAAAAGCGGAGTAGCAAAGCCACCCAACACGGAAACAATCATCAATGAAATCGCATTATATCTAAGACTAAGAACAGTGCCCGCAGCAGTAACCAAAATCATTCCAAAAAAAGATACGATTGGACCCAGCAAGCTATAAAAATCAAACGCGGCAAAAATAGAAAGATACAAAATTGCGATTCCCCCTCCAGTTATTATTTGCCCGTAACCGAAATATTTTCGGATATATTTTTCCCCCAGAGCCAGCAAAAATAATCCAATCATAATTCCAATTAAAACTCTTCCCGTCTCTCCGATCCAATTATTATCAAAGGCGTACTTAAGAAGAAATGAAACGCCTAAGACCAAAGCAGTAATACCGATTCTTGCAAACCATTTTCCTCCAATATTTCCCTCCAAATCGCCTCCATTTCCAGGAGCAGATTCTTCCTGGAGGGTTATTCGCTCGTCACTTATTTCGACTGACTCCGGATTCACAGACTGCAATCCTTCTTCATCTGGCGGAAGAGGTGTCGGTACAAAAGAAATATTTTCTTTTTCTTGAGTAGGATTAATAGCGCTACCTTGAGCGTTAAGTCGCGATTCCAAAAGAGATATCCTTTGATCTTGTTTTTCAACCGCATCTCCGATTTCATCCAATTTGCTTAATATTTTTTCATAAATCTCACTTTCTCCGTTTGAATTTTCCATTTTTTTATTTTAAAAGATAAATTTATTATTTATTAAAAATAATAATGACCGAAAGCTATTAACATTAAAATTACCCCAACAAAAATCAAGGCAAGTGCAAAACTGGAAATAATTCCATAGGAAATATATCTACGTCTATTGAAAAGATAAATTATTGCAAATATTTCCAGAGGAAAAACAATGAAATTAACCAGCGGAATAAATCCCAAGATAAAAGGAGAAGCGAATCCAAAAAAGAAATCCCCGGTTTTTTCTCTTGAAGAAGCATACTCTCTTTTATTTTTGAAATCCCAAAAATTATTCTTTATTTCCCGTGCTTTATCTCCAGCAACATTGCTCCCATAAACAGCTACGAAGCTTTGTCTTATGTCATCTTCTGCATATCCAGCTTTTTGCAATTCTTTTTCCAGAACTTCTTTTGAAAACTTGTCTTTATTATTTTGAATATAATTTATGGCATTTTGACTCATTTTTTTTATTTTAATTTTTTAACTCCTCGCTTATTTTCAACAATCGGTTGTATTTGCAAATTCTTTCGCCTCTTGAAAGCGAGCCGGTTTTAATGTAATCCGCGTCCGCTCCCACTGCCAAATCGGCAATAAAATCATCCGTCGTCTCTCCACTTCGATGGGAAATAACCGTCTTCATTCCATTGGCTTTGGCGAGCTTGATACACTCAATGGTTTCTGTGAGCGTTCCGATTTGGTTTACTTTAATAAGAACACTATTGCAAGCTTTTTCGGCAATCGCTATCTGCAATCTTTTCACATTTGTCACCAGCAAATCGTCCCCGATCATCATTATTTTCTTTCCCATTTTTTCATTCATCTCGGTCCAGCCCTTCCAATCTTCTTCGCCCAACCCATCTTCAATGGAAATAATATTATATTTTCCAATCCAGTCTTCATACAAATCCAGAAGCTCCTCTTTACTGAGAGTTTTTCCTTCCGGTTGTAAAATATATTTCCCGCTCTCCTGATCAAAGAATGAATTAGCCGCCACATCCAAACCAATACTTGCCTCTTTTCCCGGTTCATATCCCGCCGCTTTGATCGCTGTGTTTATCACTTCCAATGCCTGGGAGTTACTTTCCAAATGCGGAGCAAATCCTCCTTCATCCCCAACTCCCACGCTATATTTTTTTTCCGACAAACTTTTTTTAAGAGCGTAAAAAATCTCACTCCCCGCCCGCAGCTGCTCGCAGTATCTTACTACTCCATTGGGAACTAATTTAAACTCCTGAATACTGAGCCCAGAATCGCTATGTTGCCCTCCATTGAGAATATTAAACATCGGGAAAGGCATCTTTTTTTCTTTGGAAAAGTTAAAAGTATCGGAAATATATTCATACAGCTCTTTTCTTCCATCCACCGCCGCTGCCCGGCACGCCGCCAAAGAAACCCCCAAAATAGCATTAGCTCCCAAACGTGATTTGTTCTCTGTCCCATCTAACTCAATCATTTTTCGATCGATTTTTTCCTGCTGATAAGCTTCCATTCCAATCACCGCTTTGGCAATTTCTCCGTTGACATTCTCCACGGCTTTCAGCACTCCCTTTCCGCCATATCTTTTCTCGTCGCCATCGCGAAGTTCCAGCGCTTCGTGCGAACCGGTTGACGCTCCACTTGGCACTGCCGCAATTGATTTAATCCCGTTTTCCAATTCCAATTCCACCTCCACTGTCGGATTCCCACGTGAATCCAAAATCTCCCGCGCAACTACTTTTTTTATTTTTGTCATATTTTTTATACTATGTTTTTTTATTTATAAATTTTTTAATCATTTAACACATCTAGTCCCGGCATCGGCTGATTGCTCAAAAAATCTAGCATCGCTCCGCCTCCAGTGGAAACAAAAGAGATTTTGTCCATCGCTCCGTTTTCTTCCAAAATCTGCACCGATTCTCCTCCGCCCATCACTGAAAAAGATTCACTTTCAATTATAGCTTGCAAAATTTTCTTGGTTCCGGTGTTATATGGTTTTTCTTCAAATTTTCCCATCGGCCCGTTCCACACAATCGTTCTGGCCCCGGATATTATTTTTTCAAAATTTTCAATCGTTTCGCTTCCAATATCAAAGCGGTCTTGGGAAAAATCAACCGGCAAAATCACTTTTTCACCGAACTCAATTTTTTGGTCAATTGCCTCGTTGGCAATTTTCCCTCCAACTAAAATATAATCAAAATTTTCTTCAAATTTATGGATAAGCGGTAATTTGGTTTCAATTTTCGCCCCTCCAATAATTGCTACAGCGGGATGCTCCGGATTATTTCTCAATTTTTCCAAATTTTCCACTTCCCTTTGCAACCACAACCCGGCATAACTCGGCAAAATTTTTGCCACTCCCGTCACTGATGCTTGATCGCGATGGCACACCGAAAAAGCCTCGCTCACAAAAACATCAAACGGGATTGCCAGCTTTTTGGAAAATTCCGCATTATTGGATTCTTCTTCTGCATAAAACCGCACATTTTCCAAAAGCAAAACCTCGTCGTCCTGCAAAGTTTCCAGCTCATCACCAATATTTTCATCCAAACAATCACCGACAAATTTTATTTTCACTCCGAGTATTCTTTCGACATCATTGACCAATTGCTCTAATGAAAATTCTTCTTTCGCCTCCCCGCCAGGTCTGCCGAAATGGGAAACCAGCGCAACTTTTCCTCCTTGCGACAAAGCATATTCCATAGTTTCTTTGGCAGCCGCAATTTTGAATTCTTCTTTCACATTCCCACTTTCATCCAAAGACACATTAAAATCCACCCGCACCAAAACTTTTTTTTCATTTAAATCAGCGTCCTGTACTTTTCTCAAATTCATATTTTTTCTTTTTATCACTTGTTAGAAATATGTTCTTCTCATCTTTTGTTAATATTATACACCATTGCCCATAATCATCAAAAAATTCCACAGATTTTCCGGAAAATAAAACAAGCCCGATCACTAAAAAAGTGAACGGGCTCGTTTCGCAAGAAAAAGATAGTTTTATCTTTTCCTACGAAAACCAACAAGGCCGGCGAGTCCGGCGCCGAGAATCCAAACTGCTCCGGGGATCGGGACAGGATTGTTGGGAGTAAAACTCATCCAGACGGACTCATTGAGATATCCGACCTGTCCATTTCTTACAAAAATAGCGATGGACAATTCATCCACCAAATACGGGTCAAACTCCGTCGCCTGTAAACTTGCAGCCGCAGAGAATGCTTTTCCTGCATCCCCCACTCCGGCATTAATACCGGCGTAGGCATACCCCCAACCTAACTCATTACTGATATCAAAATCAACCGAGCTAGCGACACTAAAAACTGCTAATCCATCCCCGATCACCTGAAATGATCGGTCAATGGATATATATACTCCCAAATACTCAAGAGCATCGGGAGTCTCAATTCTGGTTGAGACAATGCCATTGATGAAACTCACAGAGGAAGAATCACTTCCGGCGGCAACCAGCTCATCTTCAAAATTGCCAGAAAAGAAGTTCCACGTAGAGGAATCCCCTACGTTAAGACCACAATATCCGTTGATTCCCCCTAAAATAATACTCGGCGCCTCCCCGCCGTCCAGCGAATACGTAGAAATATTCAATCCGCCCACCGTGGCACTCGCCGACGAATAGGCGAATGCCGACGAAGGAATGTTAGAAAAACCAAAAAAAACTACTGCCACCAGAACTGCAAAAAAATTTTTCATTTTTCTCTCCCGAGCCCCACAAGGGCTCTCATTTTTTTAAACAACATACCCCGCCCAAAAGGGGCTCCTTTTCCTTAACTGCCTCCAATAATACATTAATTAACCATTTTGTCAATGGTTTCAGGTAACACCCGAATTCAAACCTTTCTTGAAACGAAGTTATTGTTTTTAATATAAAACCGCCAAGGTTTGTCTTTATATTTTCCGGCATAATCAATCCCAATTCGCTTGGCGCAAACTATTTCACTCTTTTTTATTTTTTCTCCGTTTTCAATCCAAAGCCCATATTTTTTCACATAAACAGGTGCCTTGTTAAAACTCCTGTCAATTTGCAAAACTTTGGTCAACTTCGCCGGACCATTGGTTTTTCTTTGCCTCGCCGAAGTTTCAAACGAAGGTGGGTTTTCAATTTCAAAAAACGGCTCAACCGCGCGAATCAGCACCGCCGCCGGATAATCTTTTTTTCCGGTCACGATATTGAGCATATGATGCATTCCATAAGTAAAATATACATAGCAAATTCCCGGCTCGCCAAACATTACGTCGTTTCTTGGCGTCCGACCGCGACTGGCATGGCTTGCCGAATCATCCGGTCCCTCATATGCTTCTGTTTCCACGATCATCGCCCTCAAAATTTTACCATTAATTTTACGCACCAAAAAACAACCCAACAACTCACGCGCCACTATTAAAGCCGACTTATTATAAAAATCTTTTTTCAAAAACATATCAAATAATAATTAATGTGCCGTCACAAATATTTCCTTTTTTTCAGCTTGTCCGGAAAATATTGTTGCTCTGCGTCCTGGGGATTTTCGAAGTCTGGAGTATATTTGTAATCCTTTCCATATCCCAAATCCTTCATCAGCTTTGTCGGGGCGTTGCGCAAATGAATCGGAACCGGTTCAGTGGGAAAATTCTGCGCATCTTTTTTGGCGTTTTCATAAGCGATATACAATTGATTGCTTTTTTTGGATTTTGCCATATATACCGTCGCCTGCGCCAAATTCACTCCGCATTCCGGCATTCCGATGTAATGGCAAGCGTGGTACGCGCTCACTGCCTGTTCCAAAGCGAATGAGTTAGCAATGCCGATATCCTCGGAAGCAAAACGAATCAGCCTGCGAGCAACGTATAGAGGGTCTTCTCCTCCGGAAAGCATCCGCACCAGCCAATACAGCGCCGCATTCGCATCTCCTCCACGCATGCTTTTGTGTAGCGCCGAAATAATATTATAGTGTTGCTCTCCCGCCCGGTCATAGAGCAGATTGCTTTTTTGCAACGCCTCTTTGATATCCTTTTCGCCGATAATAATTTCTTTTTCATTGTTTTTTGCCGCGCTAACCGCAAATTCCAAAACTCCCAGTGCCATCCGCGCATCACCATTGGAAAGTCCGGCGAGAAGTCTGATGTCTTTTTTTGTTATTTTAATTTCAAATTTTCCCAGTCCTTTTTCGCTGTCTTTCAAAGCTCTTTCAATCAACACTTCTATATCCTTCTCATCCAGCGATTCCAAAACAAAAACTCGGCTTCTGGAAAGCAACGCGTAATTAACTTCAAAGCTGGGATTTTCTGTTGTTGCTCCGATTAAAATCAATGTTCCATCCTCAACGTACGGCAAAAGCCTGTCTTGTTGCGCTTTGTTGAAACGGTGGATTTCATCCAAAAAAAGAATTGTTTTCATTTTTGGATAATTTTTCGCTTCTTCAATAATTTTTCTGATTTCTTTGACTCCGCTGGAAACCGCACTGAGATGGAAAAACTTAGCGTTGGTCATCTTGGCGATGATGCGCGCCAATGTGGTTTTTCCGCTTCCGGGCGGACCCCAAAAAATCATCGACGGAATTTGATCGCTTTCAATTATTTTGCGCAATATTTTCCCTTCGCCAATAATGCCTTCCTGCCCAACAAAATCAGAAAGTTTTTCCGGACGCATCCGATCCGCCAAAGGTTTTCTATTCTCGTTATCACGCATACATATTTCAACTGATAAATTGATTTTTACCTATTCATTTACAATATCAACTATTTTAATGATAAGACATCTTCATTATATCACTTCCAAATTCCCCTCGCAAGGCAAACACCCATTGATTAAAAACCCTTATTCACAACACCATATCCAAAAGTAAACTTCCGACATAATTCCACGACCGTGGAATTATGTCGGCTTTCACATATTCATTTACGACCACAAAATTATGCGCAATCTCAATTTTTTATGAAATGTATTTGATTTTATTTCTTATTTTTTTCCAAAAAAATGTTTCTTAATTTTTTCCTGATTATCAATATCCACCGCAATAATCACCCTGACATATTGCTCTGCAGAATACAGTCGCACCAACTCCAAAATCGCCTTTTTAAAAGGATAGGGCGAAATAAAAACGCTGTGCTGCAATTTAAAAAATTTTAATTCTTTTAAATGTTCTCTCAAAATATCTCGAAATATTCGGTCTTTTTCCGGAATATCAAAAATCACAATCCGCCATTTTTTGTCCCATTTTTTGGATTTTTTAAAAGTTATCGAGCTGCCCAATAAATCCAATTTTCTCGCCTGTTCTTTTCCTTTTGCAGTCAAAACCAATTTAAAAGATCCATTTGGAAGTCTTTTTTCTTCCACCAATTTTTCCCCTGATAACCTCTTAATGGAACGATTGAAACTATATTGGTCAACTTTTTTCCAATCTTTCCGTAAAAGGCGAAACGTCCTGAAATATTGCCTGGGCGATGAAGACATTCCCAATGCAACACTCCCCAAAAGCATTATCATTATTTTCTTCTGTACCGATCCGAATTTATACATATTCTTCATAAAACCACATCAACTTACGACCGTCATAAAATGTGGGATTATTAAAATCGAAAAGCTTACATTAACTGACGACCGTCGGATTATGTTGGATTTTAATAAGCTATATTAAAAATATATCACTAGATCCTTTCCATTATTTTATCCTTGTCAATTTCTCCCATTTCTCTCGTTCTTCCAATCCCAGGTGATTTTGATCAGGCTCAGAATAACAAAGAGTGAACCCATCCAAATTGAAACTGATTCCTTGGTTGGTCCGAAGCTCATCCAGCCTCCTATATAAGCTGGTGCCAGTAAGACAAAAAGTGCGGTAATCCCCATCCAAAATGCCGCAAATTTCAACCATTTTATGAAAATTTTATCAGAGATGAAAAAAAGAAGAAATGAAACAATGAGAATAAATATTGAAGAAATAACAATAGGTTCAATAATTATTAGTCTTATATTATCGAAAGGACACTCGTTACTATCAGAAAAACAAATATACTTATCATAAACCAATCCCAGTAAAATTATCATCCCGCTAATTATTAAAATAACAAACCTCCACCAATAAGTTTTTTTCATTTTTTTGTTTTAATTGTTAATAAATTATTTTTAATAAAATATCTTAACCGATCCTTTTTCCGTCTGCAAATGCGGAACAATCAATCCGGGAATTTTTTGCGTTTTCTTTTCATTTTCCCATATCCATGTTTCATTTCTGTTAGAAAAATAGAACGACCGGACAAAATTGTTTCCGCTTTCCAGACGCACATTTAACAGTTGAAAAATGTTTTTCTTCCAATCGAAAATCCAATGGCACTGGAACAAGGAATTTGAAACATCGGTTTTGACTTCGTCATACGAAATCGAATCAATCTCGCTATAAACAATATTGCTGTTTCCGCGTTTTTTTTCTTTGATGGAAATAATCGTATTGTGTCCGGCCTTGTCAATCAAGACCGCAATCAAATCACTGTTTTTTTCTTTTTCGCGATTTACTTGCAAAAAGTGGTTCAGGATATCTTTTGCTCTGTCCCTCAATGGAGGCTTTTGAATCCGCTCTTTCATCCTGACTGAAACATCTCCAGGCAGATTGTCTATTCCGGAAACTTCCAGTTTCTTGGAATCGGGATTGAAAAATATTTTTCCTTCCGGAGCGGTTTTGTCGATTTTCACCTCTATTTCTTTTGCGTCTTCTTCATTTCCCACCGTGTCGGTTGAAAAATATCGAACATTGAAAATTCCCTCACTGGAAATTTCAATCGGATTTCCATACACCTCCCAAGTTGCTCCGCCGTCCAGAGAATATTGGGTTTTTTCAATTTCGCTTTCCTTGTCCTCCGCCGAAAGCGAAACAGTGACATTACCGACAAACCAGCCGGCAAGACCCCGCTCTCCTTGCGCGCTGGCAGAAGTTTGCGGAGGATTGCTATCCGACATCACTCCCGCTTCAACAATCGGCTCCGCCTGATAATCCTGCTGTCCATCGCCATCAATATCCGCCTGCAAAACCGGCATTTTCATCAATCCTTGCTCGGAAATTTCCAAAACCGCTATTGTTTCTTCCGTGGTCGGCAAATTGGCAAAAACAATCGCGGAAACCGTTTCCTCCCCGCCGGAAATCGGTTGCGCTTCTTCCACTTTCAAAGTATATGTCCCCGCTCCATATCCTTCCAGCTCAACTCGAACATTTTCTCCGGATCCAAATCCGACATATTTGCGTTCCCCGAATTGGTAATAATAGCTATTGGGAATTCCTTCTTCAAAAACTTCGTATTCTTGTCCATTAATTTCAATTTTTTTCGGTCCGGTGTGATTTCCTTTTTCGTCATACAAATGAATGTCCAATGGAGAATACAATGACATCCGCAAGCGCGAAGAGGCGTTTGCGTAATCATCCGGGCGAGAATCTTTGATATATTCCGGCAAATCGCCGGATTTATTCGCAATAATATTTGAGATAAATTCCTGCAAATAAGAAAATTCCAATATATTTTTATGTTCTCTGCCAACTGTAAAAATTTTATTACTTATATACAAATCCACCCAATACCTTTTCACATTGCCGTTTTCGGGAATCATCAAGGCACTGGGTGCGACAACTGTCTTGTCTCCGTCAACCGTGAATTGTGGCTGGTACGTCGGCGCATATTCTCCACTTTTCACGCAAGAAGGAACTTTTCCTCCTGTCGGAAAACAATCATATTTTTCCTGCTCTGAATATTCAACCCCGCTCACCGTGTCCAATCCCCAGCCGGCGATCTGAATCACTTCGACATTTTCCGGAGGAATCCACGAATCCAAACGATTGTGCATTTCCGTCGCTTCATCCAAAAGATTTTCCCGCAAAGTGTTCTCCCAATCCACCTCGCTATTTTCCGGCTCTCCCCGACCATCTCCATCTCCGGTCAAAAAATCTTTCCATTCGTCAAAATCATCAATGTCATCGCCATAGGCATCCTTGAAACTTTCGTAGCGAGTATTTTCCGAAGAAAAAGAAATAAAGGGATTTTCAATTCGATCAAAATATTCTTCCGATGGCAAAAGCCCATAGGCTCCCGGCATATTTTCCGCCAAAGTTCGGGCATCTTCCTGAGAAATCAAAGTACCCGCAAGCGCCGGCTCGTCATAACCATACAACATCGCCAAAAGCGCCACCGGGGTTCCTATTTGCGGAGTTGCGACAAAAATTATTTTATCAATTTTGTCCGTCGCGCCACTTTTTTCCAATTCCATCATCAAAGATTTCGCCAAAAGTCCGCCATTGGAATGGGCGACGATTGTCACTTTTTCGTTTTTTGACGATTCCGCCAATTCCTCAATTTGCGTTAGCGCAGATTTCATTTCCCCTTCCGGATACAACGTTCCGCTCTGGGCAATATCTTCGACACTCTGCCTCCAATCATAGGCAAAAGACCGAAAATCATTGATAACATTTCCGGATTTCAAACCGTCTAATTTTTCCAAAAATGTTTTGTAAATATTTCCGCCGACTACGGGAATCGCCACTTCATCCAAAACATCTCTTGTATACACGTCCTCAATACTTTTCCCATCCTCATCCTCATCCATTCGCAATTCCTCCATATCGCCACCGAAATAATTGGGAATCCAAAGCTTGTCCTCGCTTCCCAGCATCCCTTCTTTGTATAGCCGGCTGGATTTTATTCCTGGAAGGAAAAGTACATTAGAAGCGCAAGTCTTACAAATAAATTTTTCCGCACTCCAATCTTCCAAAACAAAATCTCCGATCAGCTTTTCTCCGCCAGAAGAAAAATCAGGCGCCAAAGCGGGACCGCCTGGACTGCCGTACCAATTGTTTTCAAAGCGAACCAGATCTTTGTCCCTGCCAAAAATCTCGGAATATTCCGAATAATTCAATGCGGTGGAAACAAGTGCAGTATTTTGACCATTTCCAAAAAAATTACTGTCGGAAACTTGCAAGAAACTTTTTTCCTCATTGGGATATGATTCGATATATGTTTCAATGTCCGCATAAAGATTGTTTTTAAATGTGGAGTTTTTAATATCCAGCCTTCCGGAAACAAATTTGAGCGCAGGATTTTTCACTTCTTCGTCATTGGAAACCGGAAAACTTTGCGCCTTGGCAATATTGGAAGAAAAAATATTTTCCCAATTTTCGGTCATTATTATTGGCGGAGAAGACAAGCACTCGTCAGGAAAATCATTCCAATTGTAATATGTTCCCAATTCGACAAAATCAACATAGTGAAACACCGAAGAATTCGCACCCGCCAAAAAAGATCTATCGTTAAATTCTATCATTCCCCGGCTCGGCGCAAAACATTCATCATCAAAAAAAGAAGGATCAACCGGCGGAGAAGTGAAAGTGATTCTTTCCTGCTCTGTTCCCTCCGCGACAATTCTTCCATAATAAACAGCGAGGCTTTCTCCAAGGATTATTTTCGTTCCTTTCTCAATTGTGAGTGTGGCACCTCCGACCACAACTACCGGAAGTTCAATGGAAAGATCCATCTCTCCGCTCCAAACAACATCTTCGTCGATTACATAATAGTTTTCATAATCCAGCCACTCGCCTTCCTCCGAACTTGCGGTAATACTCGCCGAATAATGATAATGCGAGAAATTAAACCCTACCGGAGAAAATACCATCAAGAAAACAAGGATACTAACGCTGATTTTTTTCATTTTTATTTTCGAATTCCGTTTGAAAAATATACCCCCTGCCCCTGCCATATTTTCCAGACAGAATCTTTTTACCTTCCGTTTATTTATTTTATACAAATATTATACACTATTATCGCATTTCATTGCATCCGCAAAAATCTACAAAAGTAGAAATCTTATATTGATATTAGACAATGGAAAGTTATCCACAACCGGAAATTGAAAACCAATCATTTAATCTATCTGATTTCCAATCATCGCTAAATCCAGCGATGGATTATCTCAAACTCTTCTGGTCAATAAATCTTTTCAATTCATCTTTCACCACTTTTTCCATTTTATCATGCGAAATTTTTCCCCTACCCGAAAGCACTTCCAATTTATTGGCTTTAAGCATCTCATGCAGATACGCCACCCAGTCTTTCATATGCATAATATTTTTCCGCTCAATCTGAAATTCAGCAAAAGACAAAAATTGTTCTACTAGCAAATACAATTGACGGAGTTCCGTTTCCAACATATAATTTTTTGCCACTTCCGCTTCCTTTCTGGTCGGCATTGCCCCCTTCCAATTTGTCATTCCCAAATTTTCTTTTTTCCCACTGATACGGTTGACCACCAATTCCGCTGCCGTGCTTCCGGTGATTGCATAATGGAATTTGTTTTGCATCGTCACATAAAATTCCTTAGTGAAATCAGTTTATTGCGTGCCTCGCAAAGATTTTACCCGATAACCAACTGAGATAATAACATCGAGATTGTAATGATTAATATTATAAGTTTTTCCGTCCAAGGCAGTATGCTGGAATTTCCGGCATACTGAATTTTCTAATAATTCTCCTTCTTTAAATACATTTCCTATGTGTTCCGTTATTGTTTTTCTATCTTTATCAAATAGCTCCGCCATTTGCTTCTGACTCAGCCAAATTGTTTCGCCATCAAGATTTACCTCTATTTCCGTTTGTCCATCTTCGGTGCTATAGATAATTATTTTATTGTTCAATTCCTTTGTCATATTTCTTATAAAGATGATATTATATCTTTATAATATCATCTTTAATATCACTTGCAATAGAAAGTTATCCACAATGAGTATGACTCATACATATCTTGGAATTTCTTCTGTAATGGGGCGTTTGGCTTTTTTCCAGGATTGGAAAGTGTTGAATTTTGTATAATCGATAACGGAGATTTTGTCCCTCACCTGCCCGCCTTTGCAACTGCGGGAAAAATAGACCAAAAAATTGGGTTTTTTAACACAAGTAACAGCGCGCGCCAAATCAAAAAGATCCGCCACGATTCGATCCCGGTTTTCTTCAAATTCCTCAAAATTACCCACTTCAAAAATCATCCGTGCGTTTCCCGCCTCGTCATTGATAATTATATCCGCTTCGATATACCGCTTGCTTTTCGCGTGCCCCACTTTCACATAACGTCCGAATTCCACCAAGTGCAAAGGATATTGATATTTTTCAATCAAATTCACATACAATTGCGCACGAATAAGTTCTTCTCCTTTCTTCGCCGCGTCCCAATTACTTTCCGGCATATATATCACCTTCGACTCATCCCGCACAATCAGTGTCCGCACTTGAACTTGCTGGGGATAAGCCACTCCTCCGTCGCGAACCATGGAAAATCCAGCGTTGTTTTTTTGAAAAAATGAATCGAATTTTTCAATCGAAAGCAAAACCGCTTTCGGTTTTCCGCGGTCGGTCAGAGTATAATGAACATTGTTTTTTTGCGCCGAATCTGCCAAAGAAAAAATATTTTTCCGCGCCTCGGTGAGCGTTAAAACTTTTTGATTTTTCATTTTAGTTTGCCTTTAATTAATTACTTTATATGTACATTATAATGTACATATAAAATTAAAGCAAACTCTCGCATTTTAAACTCACAAAAGAATTCTCGGAAACCACAACGTGGTCAATCACCTCTATTCCGAGAATTTTTCCCGCCTCACAAAGCCTTTTAGTCACTGCGACATCATCGTCAGAAGGCGTGGGGTCGCCGGAAGGATGGTTGTGCGCTACCAAAATCTGGGCGGCATTATGCCGAATTGCCGGTTCGAAAACTTCCCGCGGATGAATCAAACTGGCATTGAGAATTCCCACGGAAATAATCTCCCTTTTTATTTCTTGCTGACGCGTATCCAAATAAAAAACAACAAAATGCTCCTTCTTGTTGTTGCGGATATCTTTCAAATTTTCCCAAACATCCTTGGGAGTCAAAATCAAATTCGTTTTTTTACCTTTGAGCATTCTTCTTCCCAATTCAAAACACGCTACAATTTCGCACGCTTTGGCAGTTCCGACTCCAAACGTGTCTTGCAACTGTTTAACATCCGCGTCGGCCAAAGAAAAATTGGGAAATTTCCGCAAAATATTTTTTGCAAAATCAATCACATTCATCCCTTTCGATCCGGTTCGCAGTAAAATAGCCAAAAGCTCCGACTTGGTCAATTTTTCGGCGCCATAATGAAGAAGCTTTTCCCTTGGCCATTCAATTTTATGCAAATCCTTTAATTTCGGCATAATCGTTTTTGATTCAAAAATCCTTAATATTCTTAAAATTCTTTATAATATATTCTTTTTGATACCATTTAGTCTATTGCCCTCAAGTTTGTTATAGTTATGATTTATTTTTAGCATCTAGTAATTTTTTGATTTCTCGATCGAAATCGGAAATATAGTTTTTATCCTGAATTTTCTTAAATTTTTTATACTCGCCCAAAGCCAAATTTTCAGCAACTTCATGGCTGATTTTACCGACATTGGTCAAAATTTCATATTCGGTAAATTTCAGAAAGGCATTCAGTTTTTCCACCCAGTCTTTCATCGTCATCGCACGACCTCGCACTGCTTGCATTTCAGCATAGTCCAAATACATATTCCCAATGCGGTTCAAATGCTCCAACTCTTTTTTATCTAAATAATTTTTAGCAATTACTGTATCGCTTGGCATAATTTTTCCAGCCGGAGACCTTTTCCAAGAAGTCAGACCCATTTTGTCTTTTTTGCTGCTCACTCGATCCGTGATTATCTCCGCCGCAGTTTTTCCAGTGATAGCAAAATGAAGCTTGTTTTGCACAGTCGCGAAAAATTTCTTGCTTTCATAGGCCCTTGGAGAATAGTCGATCGCCGTCGCATAAATGTCGGTAATTTTTTGATAAATCATCCGCTCACTGGTGCGGATGTCTTTTATTTCTTCATACAAATCATCGAAATATCTGGCACTAAAGCGAGAGCCATATTTCATTCGATCAACATCCAGGGCATAGCCTTTATGGATATAATTCTTCAAAATTCCCGTCGCCCACTGTCGGAACTGTGTGCCACGCTCAGAATTAACGCGATAGCCAACGGCGATAATTGCCTCCAAA
This sequence comes from uncultured Bdellovibrionales bacterium, assembly GCA_964605525.1. GTDB lineage: Bacteria > Patescibacteriota > Minisyncoccia > Moranbacterales > UBA9337 > UBA12151. Next base: position 4,594 of record CAZSCV010000009.1, on the reverse strand, counting down.
GAATAGAAGGCTATTCGTCTTCTTATGGCTCTACCTCCCTCATTTTGAACTTGTAAGAAATCCTTACAAGTTGAACTTTCGTCAACCTCGCCATCTGCGAATATCCCTTTGAGATGTTGTGTAATATTTTGAGGTGTCGTATCAAAAAGCTCTGCCATGCGTTTTTGCGGTAGCCAAATATTTTCTTCGGAATATAATACCTCGATATTTACCGAACCCTCCGGCGTTTGATAAAACGCAATTTGATCATCGGGTATTTTTTTTATGGTCATATTTTTTATTTTTTCTCATTCATATTTTAATAGATATTATAATCTATAAAATTCCTTCTTATACCTAAAAATACAGACGCATTCCATTTGCAGATCATCGCAGTTGCAATAAATATATTTTCCCCAATTAATGCTTTTAAATTTCTTCGACATACATTCCGCTGCCTGATTTTTCAAAATCTTTTCCGTTTATGTCTAATTCCATTTCTTCCCAAAACGGTTCTGAAATTTTTCCGTTTTTAATTTTTCTATCAGCAATTCCTAAAGCCTTTTCAAGGGCTTCTTTTTTTGATTTTGCCTCAACTTCCATTTCCACATTACACGGAACTTTCGCCACCAAGCTCACAAAATACTTTCTCATACATTTTTATTTTAAAAGTGATATAACATCTTTATTATATCACCATTCAATTTCTCCGCAACTGTGAATAACTCAAAATAAAAACTACCCCATTCCAAGTATTCCAATAATTACTCCGATGATAGAAGTGATGATTGTGAGAATCCAAGCGCGCATCACCACTTTTTGCTCCGGCCAGCCTTTGGCTTCAAAGTGATGATGGATTGGCGCCGCCAGAAAAACTTTTCTATGCAAATATTTTTTGGAAAACAATTGTACTGCCACACTGCCCGATTCCAGAATATAAATAAAACAAATCACAAACAAAACAATTACCGAGTTGGTGAGCATCGCCACCACTCCCAGGGTCGTTCCTAATGCAATCGCCCCCGTATCCCCCATAAAAAACCGCGCCGGAGAAATATTAAACCACAAAAACGCCAGCGTTGCTCCGGAAACCGCCGCGCAAAAAGATGCCAAATCAACCTTATTTTGCACGAAAGAAATTATTGCAAACGATGAAAACGCCATAAAAACAATTCCGCCATTAAGTCCATCCAGTCCATCAGTTTCATTGGAAGAAATCGCGGAAAACAAAATCACAAAAATAAAAAGCGGGATATACCAGAGTCCAATGGAAAAATCTCCCACCGCCGGAATATGCAAAACATCCCATCCGAGCTTTGAATAAAACCACCAAGCTCCAACTCCGGCAATCGCAAAAAGCCACCAAAAACGCATCGCAAACCTCATTCCTCCGCCTTTATTTGCTCCCCATCCGCGCACGCTCATCACATCGTCAAACAACCCCAAAACTCCCGCCGCCACCAAAACAAAAAGTGGAAGCCAGACTTGACTGCGAGAAAGAAAATCCAAGCGCGCCAAAAAATTCGTGTCTGTCCATTTCGCCAAAACGGGAAAAAAATAATAAGAAAGCAAAACCAAAATAAAAACCGAAAACCAAATTATCAACCCGCCCATCGTCGGAGTTCCATTTTTGTGCGCATGCAACTTGTTCACAAAAGTAAGCTCCCTTCCATCAACAGAATTTTTCTTAATTTTGATTCCAATTTTATACTTATACAAAACATTCGTCCAAAGCGGAGTAATCGCCAGTGCCAAACCAAAAGCCATCACTCCGGTTACCAAAACCTTAAGTACATTAAAAACTTCCGGGATATTTTGTATTTGAGCTAATTGCATAATGATAATTGTTAACCAATAATTGCGTGATTTATTTCCACTCGCACGAATCAAATGTCCAATCTATCATAGTTTTGATATCTTGCCAACGGTACGGATCATCCAGAAGCACTGCCACAATTTTGTGCTTGCCGGTACTGTCGCTGGCACCCATCAAAAGCGAACTTCCTGCTAGCGGAGTAAATCCAGTCTTTCCACCCAAACAATTCGGAATCTGATCCAATACCTGATCCGTATTCAGTATATCATGAGAAAATTTTCCATCAATTGAATAAATAGTTTGCGGCGGCTTTCGCATAATATCCCAAATCACATCATACTTCATCGAATGAGCGGCAATGCGCGCGATGTCATAAGCGGTTGAATAACATTCCTCCTCGCGTCCATCAATTTCCAATCCGGACGGAGTGCAAAAATGAGAATCTCTCAGTCCCAATTCTCGAGCGCGATCATTCATCAACTTGGAAAATTCTTCAACCGATCCGGAAATGTGTTTTCCCAGAGCAGTTGCCGCGTCATTGGCGCTGTTCATCAGCATCGCCATCAAAAGCGAACGCGCGGAAATTTGTTCTCCGATTTTCAAACGTTGTCCGATGCAATATCCACTTCGAGGACAACCAATCTTCGTTCCTTCAATATACACCTCCTCACCGATTGTCACCGCTTCATCCAAATCTTTTATTTTCTCCATCACCAAAACCGCAGTCATCAGCTTGGTGAGCGATGCAATCTGTCTTCTTTCTTTTCCATTAGCATAATGAAGTATCGTTCCGGAATCGGCATCTAAAATCAAAGAAGCGTGAGCATTAGGAAGTACGAGATCATCCGCTTTTTCTTTTCGCTCCGGCTGAAATGAACTTATCGAAGTTTTATTTTCAAAAAAAATATCCTCGCTTGATCTGTTTTTTCCGAAGTCATCTTTTTTATTCTCTTTGGAAATATTTTCCGTCAAACCGTCATTGCTTTTGCCAAAAACCGCGCTCTCTTCCTTCTTGGCAGAAAAAAATGGAATATTCCTTTCATCACTGTGAAAAAACAAGAATATTCCCGCGGAAAAAATAATTGCTAAAAATAAAAACAGAATATGTCCGGATTTTTTGGGAGACTCGCTGTTTGCGACCTCAAAATTGTTATTTTTATTATTATTGAAAATCATTGAAATGCAATAAAAAAATTAATTTTCACTCGCCTTTTCACTTTCGACAACTAAATTTGCTCTTTCGTCTTTTGACAATTTTTCAAAATCCGGAAGCTCTTTGATATCTCCTATTCCCAGCTTTTTCATAAAGTCAAATGAAATTTTATACAAATATCCCCGGCTGTCTTTCGGATTACTCACCCTCTCAATCAATCCTCGAAGAAGCAAATTGCGTAAAATGAAACTCGAATTAACTCCACGAATTTCTTCAATTCCAAAACGCGCAATCGGACCGCGATATGCGACAACCGAAAGCACTTCCAACGAAGCCTTTCCGAGGGATTCTTGCAACTCACTTTTGACCAAGGCGCTCACGAATTCAGAATTATCCGGATTAGAAACCATCTGAACATCTTCTTCCTTTCGAATAACTCCAATGCCTTTTGTCCCATCAGAATATTCCTTCACCAACTCGCTCAAAGCTCTTTCCACTTCCTCTTTTTCCTGTTTGGTTATTTTGCAAATCTTGGAAACCGCTAACGGCTCTCCGCTCACAAACAAAATACTTTCAATTATTGATTTTAGATTCATTTTTATTTATTAAAACTTAATTTATAAAATATAATTTTTCAAAAAAATTTCGAGGGAGAGATGATTTTCTCAAAAAATACGTAAATAATGTAGAGATTTTGCGCGAATGCAAAACGAGTGAAGTATTTTTTGCCAGAAAATCACGCCCGAGGTTTTTTTGAAAAATTATATTTTATAAATCAACACTTAATTATTCAACTTCTTCATGCTTCATCCGAATATCGCTGAACAATTCTCCTTGCTCCACGTGGATAATTCTTTGCTTGACCATTTCCAACATCGCCAGAAAAGAAACAATAACCTCCACTTTATCCGGAGCATTGGCCACCAGCTCAGCAAAAGAAGTTTCGACTTTTTGACGCAAAAATTTTTGCAAATGGTCGATTTTCTCCTCCAATGTTATTACCTCCCCAATCATTTCTTCTTCCAATTCTTCCACTATCGGAATATTGTTCACAACCTCCAAATATGTATCCCGCAAATCTTCGGCGGAAATATTTTCCGGCGGAAAAAAGAACGATTGCATTCCGGAAAAACTTTCCCGGGAAAAACTCTCCTTTTTGCCTTCAAGCATCTCCTGAATTTTTTTGGAAACATCCTTAAATTTCCTATACTCCGCCAATTGCCATTCCAAATCCAAAATTTCCTCTTCTTCTTCCTCGCTCAAAGTCAAAAACGGCAACATCTCCTTGGATTTGATCAGAATTAATTTCGAAGCTACTGACAAAAAATCCGCCAAACTTTCCAAAGTGATATTTTCCCGAGACTGAATGAAATCCAAATATTGGTCGGCAACGGACGCCAAACTCAGCCTGGTAATATCAAGCTCTTTTTTTTCGATCAATGACAATAAAAGATCCAAAGGACCTTCAAATTGCTTCAATTTTATTTGATAACTCATAATTTCGTATTTCTAGTTTACTACATCCAAGCATTTCTGGCAAAAATAAAACAAGCCAGGAACTTCAGCTGAAGTTCCTGGCTTGGGCAGAGCAAGTCAGTGCACCACCGTCAGAGACGGTGGCTTGATGAGTGTGGTCGCCCAGAGGG
>CAZSCV010000008.1:169-55864 GCA_964605525.1 uncultured Bdellovibrionales bacterium | reverse complement strand
TTTCGCCACTTTTTTGCCCCAATTTAAAGATGAAGACATAATAATCAAAATAAATTTAGTAAATTCCACTTCGGAATTCCAAATCATTCCCATTATCTACAAACTCTATTCTTGGGACGGACAAACCGAAGAAAACCTCATTGAAACTAAAAATGAAACGATTCAAATTGATTCTAATGAAACCAAGCAACTGGCTTACACTATCACAGATAAATCCTCCCCAGTGTATTACCTGGTAGTGGAGGCTGATTGGCAAGATTCAAAATCCATTCTGGATATCCGCACGGTCAGAGAAAACGTCAACAAGGTTAGAATTAACTTTCCATCCATCACAAGTTACCCTCTAAGGCAAAATGAAAAAAACACGCTTTTCGTCTGCGCCCACAATTCCGGTACGGCGAATATGGTTGAAAATAATAAACTGGTAATTTCCATTTTAGATGAAAATCAAGAAGAAATCCATCAATATGCTTACGAAGGACCAATCTCCGGAGCAATGATGGGACTTAAAGATGAGTTTATTCCCAAAGAAAATTATTCCACTTTCTACATCAAATCGGAACTTTATACGGACGGTCAGTTGGTAGACAGTGTGGAGATGAAGTATGACTGCAATGAAATCGATCCTAATCAGTGTCCAAAAAGCATCTTAAAGAATAAAGATGTTGACAAGAATGAACAATGGATATTGATGGTGGTTGCGGGAATAGTGGTGTTGATCTTGTTCATTGTTGTTATTTATTTTTCCGCCAGAAAAAAGAAAGAAATTAATTTACTCATATTTGGTCTTATTATCGGCACTTCTTGTATGTTTTTTGGCGGAATAAATCGGGCAGAAGCGAAGAGTGTGGTATGGAGCGATACATGGCCAACTTTCAGAATTCTTGACGGATATTTTATGTTTGCTCCGCAGGTTTCTGTGCAGTATAATGCTACTCTATTTAACGAATCAATTTGGACGTCGATAACTGATGGATCTTCTGTTGCGGTTGGCACTAAATTTGAGCTGGAAACTCTTCATTATAATACGGATATAGCATGGTCTGCTACCGGAGGGTATTCCGATACTCCTTATGGGTATTGGACTGCTAGTGCTGGTCAACCGGTGCAATCGAGCCAGCTTTGTAGGGATGGGTTGATTTTTGTACAGAGTTATGATGATACGCAGTGGTTTTGGTCCTATCCGAATCTCTCTGTTAATCCTCCTATTAGTACTATTACATATTCCGGCACAGCCAGTCTTAGTTGCGATGCAAGTAAAACTCATTGCACAATTAATTCGCCCGGAACAATCAATGTGAATATCGGTTTTCCTGAAACATACGCAAAGTGGTGGTTTGGAGCAAGGGATTGGAATGGTGTTAATTATGATAGTTGCAGGTTATTTGGTGCGTTTAGTACTCCAACTATTCCCAATCAATCTATCTCTTTTAATTTTTCCGCTTCTAGTGTGCCTGTTAACAAACCTCCATCAACTCCAATAATTTCCGGACCAAGTACGGGAGTTATTAATACTAACTATAATTTCAGCATGGTTTCAATCGATCCGGAGGGTAATGCTCTTAGATATTATGTGTTTTGGAGTAATGATGCCGGAGATGCCTGGTTGCCGTCTCAAATTATTCCGCCTGTTTTTCCTGCTCCTTCCGGCGTATCGCAGTCAGTAGTTCATCAGTGGATTCTTAGTGGAAACAAAGTGTTAGCGATTGCTGCTTGTGATGCCTCGAATTGTTCCGAATTTGCATACCACAATATTGCCATTTCTAATTCATCATATTCTTGTACTGGTACAATTCCAACTGATGCCACAGTGGTTATTGGAGATAATACGAATCTTGTTGCTGATACGCCAATATCTGTTGTGGTAGCGGATACTATTTCTAAATGTGAATACACATGTAATTCTGGTTTTGTTAAGAGTGGAAATACTTGCGTTCCGATAACTTATTCTTGTACTGGTGCAATTCCGACTGACGCTACGTTGATTGCCGGAGATGATATTGGTCTTGTTGCGGATACTCCGATATCTGTTGTGACTGCGGATACTCTGGCTAAATGTGAATATACCTGTAATGCCGGATTTGTGAAAAGTGGAAACGTTTGCGTGCCTTGCAGCCACGTTTCATATATTTGTAATTCTTCAAGTACCGGAAATGTTTGCGATGGAACTACGAATTGCGGTAGCACAATAACAACCATCAACAGGACATGTTTTGATATTGATTCTTGCGGAGTAGCTTCTGCTGTTGCTCAAGCGCTCTGCGGCACTAGTTGTGAAGATGAAATCGAAACATGCACTTGCAGCGGAGTCGATTATAATTGGAAAGAAGTAGCACCATAGTACAAAGCGAAGGCAATATATTTGTAAAATAGCAAAAACCTGATTTGGAAATAGTCGGGTTTTTTGTTGTGGATAACTTGTTTTTTTGGCTCAAATAATAAGGCTTGCGGAGTTTATCTCTTGTGGTATAATTTACCTGTAGTATACAATATGTAGTGGAAAAGTTTTAATGACATTCAATACGCGAAGAATATGATTTGTCCGTTTTGCAACAATAAAGAAACAAAAGTGGTTGATTCTCGTGATACCAACGACGGGCGGGCTATTCGACGCCGGCGGGAATGCGAAAAGTGCAATTCTCGTTTCAGTACTTATGAAGAAGTGGAAATTATGCGTCTTACGGTTATCAAAAGAAATGGAGAGAAAAAAGAATATGATCAGGGAAAAATCCGTTCAGGAATAGCTAAAGCAATCGAAAAAAGATCAATTAGTGAAGAAAAATTGGAAAAGATTTTGGGCGACATTGAATATGAGATTCATTCAAGAGAGAAAAGTGAGATAACTAGCCGGGAAATTGGAAAAATTATTTTAAAAAAGCTCAAAGAAGTGGATGATGTGGCATATTTGCGATTTGCCAGCGTGTACAAATCATTTCGCAATGCAAATAGTTTCAAAAAAGAAATGGAAAAACTGGAGAATTGAAAGTATTTATATAATTAAAGGGGGATAAGAAAAACAAAAATATGGCAAAACAGAAGACTCGAACGGAAAAAGGGAAAGCGTTGGCGCAAAAAAAAGAAAAAAACAGCAAAATTGCAAAAAAAACAGCGAAAAATGGAAATGCAAAGGGAATTGCAAAAGTAACCAAAAGAAGCGGAAAAGTTGTTCCGTTTAAGGAAGATAAAATCGTTTTGGCGGTGACTAAGGCTCTGCAAGAAACAGGAGAAGGGGCGGAAAAAGAGGCAAAAAAAGTGGCAAGCAAAGTTATACAACTTCTTAATAAGAATTACAAAGAAGGATATATTCCGGCAATTGAAGATATCCAGGATATGGTGGAAAAAGTTTTGATGATTTTGGATTTTGAGGAAACAGCCAAGGCATATATTCTTTATCGCGAACAGCACAGGAAAATTCGAGAAACTGAAGAGGCTCTCAAAGAGGCGGTTGATTTGATTGATAATTACATCCAAGAAGCAGACTGGCGGGTGAAAGAAAACTCCAATATGGGATTTTCTCTCCAGGGAATGAACAATTTCATATCTTCAGTGGTAAGTTCCCGGTATTGGATGGATCGAGTTTACACGAAAGATATTCAACAGGCGCACGAAAATGGAGATTTGCATGTACATGATTTGCAAATGGTGGCGGCGTATTGTTGCGGATGGGATTTGCATGATCTTTTAATGAGAGGCTTCGGAGGTGTGCCAGGAAAGGTTTCCAGTGCCCCGCCAAAGCATTTTCGAAGCGCTTTGGGGCAGATGGTCAATTTCATCTATACCTTGCAAGGAGAGGCTAATGGAGCGCAAGCCTTTGCCAATTTCGATACCTTATTGGCTCCGTTTGTTCGTTTTGATAAATTAAGCCAAAAAGAAATAAAACAGGCACTTCAAGAGTTTGTTTTCAATATGAATGTGCCGACACGAGTTGGATTTCAGACTCCCTTTTCCAATATTACCTTGGATTTGCAAGTTCCTTCGACATACAAGAATGAATCGGTGATAATCGGCGGAAAACCGCAAAAAGAAAAATACGGAGATTTTCAGAAGGAAATGAATATGATCAACAAGGCGTTTGCCGAAGTGATGAGCGAGGGGGATGCTCAAAACAGGGTCTTTACTTTTCCAATTCCAACTTACAATATTACCAAAGATTTTGATTGGGAAGATCCGGCACTTAATCCTATTTGGGAAATGACCGCCAAATACGGAATGCCATATTTTGCTAATTTTGTCAATTCAGATATGAGTCCGGATGATGCCAGAAGTATGTGTTGTCGTTTGCGTTTGGATAATCGCGAGCTCAACAGAAGAGGCGGCGGGCTTTTCGGGGCTAATCCAATGACCGGATCTATTGGAGTGGTAACAATCAATATGCCGCGGCTTGGTTATTTGGCAAAAGATGAGAAAGATTTTTTTCAAAAGCTTGATCATTTGATGGATTTGGCGAAAGAAAGTCTGGAAACAAAAAGAAGATTTATTGAGAAACTTACCGAGGTTGGACTATATCCTTATTCCAGATATTATCTCAAATCCATTAAACAGCGTCGGGGAAGTTATTGGGGAAATCATTTTTCAACAATCGGCTTAGTCGGAATGAACGAAGCTTTGGAAAATTTGATCGGAGAAAAAATTGTTACCAAAAAAGGAAATAAATTGGCGCAGAAAATTTTGGAACATATGCGAAAACGCATCGTGAAATATCAAAAAGAAACTGACAATATGTATAACCTGGAGGCTACTCCGGCGGAAGGAACCACTTATCGCTTGGCGAAACTGGATCAGGCGAAATATCCGAAAATAATATTTGCCAATGACGAGGCGGTTAAGAAAAACGGAGCGGAGCCGTATTATACCAATTCATCTCAGTTGCCAGTCGGATATACTAGCGATATTTTTGAAGCATTGGAGCTTCAAGATAATTTGCAAACAAAGTATACCGGCGGAACAGTACTCCATGGGTTTTTGGGAGAAAAAATAAACGATATCGAAGTGGTGAAAAATTTAGTCAGAACCATTTCTAGTAAATATCATTTGCCATATTTCACTTTCACGCCGACTTTCAGTATTTGTCCAGAGCATGGATATTTGGCAGGAGAGCATCATACTTGTCCGAAATGTGCCATTAAGCTGGCAAAGGTAAAATTTGAGAAAGTGTAATGTCGGTGCGAACTTGCAAATAACAAATTTATATAATTAATAAAATTAAAAACAAAAATATGGAGGAAAAAAACAAATTGGTTTGTCATGATTGTGGTAAGCAATTCAAAAAAGGGGATGAATATGTTAATTATACTCAGGACGAAAAAAGTTATTTGGTAAAATGCAAAGATTGTTATGAAAAGAATCCGGTGTTGGAGAATTTCCAGCCGTGTGATGTGTATTCCCGCGTGGTTGGTTTTCATACGCCAATTAACCGATGGAACAAAGGAAAAGCGGCGGAATGGGAAGATCGAAAAACTTTTAAAGTGGAGGGTGATGACAATAAGGATAAAGACGATTGCGATGGAGATTGTAGTAAAGGGTGCTGTTAGGAAAATGATCGAAAAACACAAATGGCAACTTTGATTTTTTAATCAAGTTGCCTTTGTTGAAGAGTAATTTTAAAATTTAAACATTCAGGCATTGAAAATTGTTTAAAAATTAAAAATTAAAAATTAAAAATTATTATGATGTTAGGCGGTTTTCAAAAATTTACAATGGTGGATTATCCAGGGAAATTGGCGGCGACTGTTTTTACGGTTGGATGCAGTTTTCGCTGTCCTTTTTGCCATAATCCGGAATTGGTATCCAATATTCAATATCCAATATCAGACGCGGCAGAGGATGATTTTTTTGAATTTTTAAAAATACGTAAAGGAAAATTGGAAGCGGTTTGCATTACCGGAGGGGAGCCGACCATCCAGCCGGACATAATTCCGTTTATTGAAAAAATAAAAGCGATGGGATTTTTGGTGAAGCTGGATTCCAATGGAACGCGTCCGGATGTTTTGCGAAAAATTATCGATAAAAAAATCGTGGATTATATTGCGATGGATATCAAGAACGCCCCGGAAAAATATTCCGAAACGACGGGCGTGGTGGCGGACATCGAAAGGGTGAAGTTGAGTGTCGATCTGATAATGAATAGCGGAATCGATTATGAATTTCGCACGACGGTCGTTCCGGGATTGCACGAGGAAAAAGATTTTGACAAAATCGCCGTTTGGATTGATGGCGCTAAAAAATACTACTTACAAGAATACCGCGATTTCAAAATCCTTGATCCGAAATTAAAAAAGAAAACCCAAGGAAAAACTTTGGATTTGGAAAAAATAAAAAACAAAATCCAAAAACATTTCGGAAAAATGGAAGTGAGAAGATATCATTAAATAATCATTGAAATAAGAATTATGGAAAAATATCCGCAGTGGCAGTTGGGAGATTTGTATCGGAATATAGATGATCCGCAAATTGAAAGAGATTTTCAGAAAGTCAAGAAACAGGTACAAAATTTCAATCAAAAATTTCGAGGAAAGATCGGGGAAGAAACTTCTGCGAAGGAAATTCTGAGCGGAATTATTCTTTGTGAAAAAATTAAAAGAGATGCGGATAAAATTGCAAATTTTGCTTATCTTTCTTTTTGCACAAACAATGACAAGGCTGAATACGGATCATTCTGGCAAAAGCAACTTAATGGAAATATTGAAATTGCAAACAGCCTGCTCTTTTTTGATTTGGAACTAAGCGGATTGAGCGATGAAAAATTGAATTCGCTGATGAATAGTTCTTCGTTGAAAAATTATAAAAATTATATTCATAATATTCTTTCTTGGAAGCCTCATCGTTTGTCAGAAAAAGAAGAAAAAATAATCAATAGCAAGAAAGCTGTCGGATCCCTAGCCTTTGTTCGGCTTTTTGAACAGCAACATTCCAAAAAAGAATATATTTTTTCTCTTGAAGGAAAAAAAGAAAAATTGAATCAATCTCAAATTTTGTCGAAATTATATAGTTCTGAAAAAAAGGAAAGAAAAAGAGCGTTTGAAGTTATGACGGCGGGACTGGCAGATAATGTGGATTTGAGTGCGTATGTGTATAACATGATTATTCAGGACAAGAGAGATGATGATTGCTTGATGGGCTTTGTTCTGCCGGAAGAATCCAGGCACAAGGAAAACGAAATAGAGAAAAGCTCTGTTGATGCCATGATTTCAGTTATTACTGAAAATTATTCCATTGTCGGAGATTTTTACAAGCATAAATCTGAATTAATAGGAGTAAGGAAGTTTTTTGATTATGATCGTTATGCTCCGCTTGAAAAATCCAAAAAAAGAATAGTTTTTTCTCAGGCAGAGAAAATTATTTTGAAATCTTTCGGGAAATTTTCTTCGGAATTTCAAAAAAGAGCAAGTGATTTTTTTGAGAAAAAGTGGATAGATTTTGATCCGCGGCGAGGAAAGAACGGAGGCGCTTTTTGTGATTATGTCACGCCCGATTTGCATCCGTTTATTCTCGTCAACTATGATGGAGATATTAGAGAGGTTTTGATTTTGGCGCATGAATTGGGGCACGGAGTACACGCGATGTTTGCCAGGAAGCAGACATATTTTAATTTCGATTGGCCACTGACAATTGCAGAAACCGCCAGTACATTCGGGGAGCTTTTGGTTTTTGATTTTTTGAAAGAAAAGATGAAAACCAAGAATCAAAAAGTATCTCTGTATTCCACAATGATTGAGCGGATTTTTTCCACGGTTTTTCGACAGAATGCAATGTTTTTATTTGAGCGTGATGTTTTTGATTTGGCGAAAAAGAAAGGAGAACTTTCCGTGGAAGACTTTAATGTTATTTGGAGAAAAAGACAAGGGGAAATGTTCGGCGATTCGATTGAACTGACAAAAAATTATGATATTTGGTGGAGTTATATTCCGCATTTTATCAGGACACCTTTTTATGTCTATGCTTATTCTTTTGGTGAACTTCTCTCTCTTTCTTTGTATGCCAAATACAAAAAAGACGGAGATTCTTTTGTAGAAAAATATATTAAAATTTTGGAAAGTGGCGGATCTCAGAGCCCGCAGGAACTTTTTGCAACTTTGGAAATAGATCTTTCCAACAAGGAATTTTGGGAAAATGGAATGGAATTAGTCAGGGAATTGGTCGAAGAATTTAGGAAATTATAGAAAAGTTATTAAAAAAGTCTTGGAACAGTTGATGCTGTTGCCTCATACGTCAGTTGGCATCGTTTGACATCCTGTTGATTTTAATGTATCCTCTTTCTTTGCGGGTGGGGCGTGGTTTTTTAAATCAAAAAAATCCCAATTTAGAAAAAAGGAGTTATATGGGAGAAATCAGAAGAAAAGGAAGAAGGCGGAGAATTGGAAAAAAGATAAAAATTTTATAAAAAGCATAAGAATGCTTTTTTCGTTTTAATTCAATTTTTCGCCCACAAAAATCCTCGCAGGCAGAATTTGCCGGAGGATTTTTTTTATTTTCAAAGTTTTATTTGGAAATCGCTGTTATTTATGAGCTCTTCCCTGTTTTCCGCAATCAGGACCGTGTTCGTTTTGTCGATTATTTTTTGCATAACCTTGACTAGTGTCGGCAAATCGCTAAGATGCAATCCTCTTGAGGGGGTGTCGAGGATGTATAGGCATCGGTCGCCTAGTTTTTTGGAAAGAATTTTTGCCAGCCGTACCCGTTGCGCCTCTCCTCCGCTCAGTGTTTTTGATTTTTGTCCGAGTGTCAAATATCCCAATCCGACTTCTTGCAGAAATCCCAATTTTCTTTGCACCAAAGGGAAATCATTAAAAACACCAATCGCTTCATCGATGGTCATTTTCATCAGATCATTGATGGACAATTTTTTGTATCTTATTTTTTCAATCAATTCCACGCTCTCTTTTCCATTTTGAGTATTGAAGCTGAAATGCGATTTTTTTAATTTCATTTTTTTGCTTTGAGGAAGGCTCGCATAAACATCCCTAATCACCTCCCACACGCCAAGATATGTTGCCGGGGTGCTTGTCGATATGGAACTGAGCAAGGATTGGTCGACAAAATAGGAACGTCGGACATGGGTTTTCCCTTCGATACTTTTGAATCCGACGCGATGTTTCCACGCATCCTTGCCTTTGAATAGGGCGCCATAGGCTATTCCGAGAAGAGTCGATTTTCCCGTGCCGATGTTTCCTGAAATACAAACAAGACTGCCTAAAGGAAATTTCAGATTGAAATTTTTGAAATTATTTCGAGTAATTCCTTTGATTTCCAGTGTGTGTTTTTGCATCGCTTTCGCCTTTTGGCTTGGATTTCTTTCGTAGTCGACTTCGGACGCTTTTTCGGAAAAAACATATTTCGAAGTCGGGGTTTTTGCTTTTTTGTATTTTTCGATTGTTCCCTGAAAAACGATTTTTCCTCCATTGCGTCCGGCTTCCGGTCCGAATTCAATCACATATTCGGCATTGGCGATAATATCTTTGCTATGTTCAACCACAAGAACGGATATTCCTTTTTCTGCCAGTTTTTTCAATTGCGCCAGTATTTTTTCCCGGTCTTCTTTCGCGAGTCCGGCGCAGGGCTCATCAACGATAAGTAAATCTCCTTTTTTCACTTTTTTTATTATCGCGTCAAGGCGTTTGCGGTTGGTTTCACCCAAGCTCATTCCGTTTTCCGCCTTTATTTTTTGGCTGATTGCATATGTTGTTGGAAGTTTGCTGACGGTCGCTTCGACTTTTTCCCCTTGGGAGAAATTGTAAATAATGTCATAGACTAATGATGATTTTCCGCTCCCGCTTTTCCCGACAATGGCGACAAGCATTCCTAATGGAATATTCACGCTGATATTTTTGAGATTATTTGCGGTGGCGTTTTTAATTTGAATGTTTGTCATAGATGCTGTTTTTAGGAGATTAATTTATCCCTATCGATATTCTGCGCTTTTTTGGTTATAAAATCAAACGAAAAGGAAGTTATCACTTTTTTTATTAAACAGAATGTGCTAAAATGTCGTGTAAAGGTAAGTTATTTTAGATATATATGAAAATTTTTTGGACAATTTTGTTTGTTATTTTCCTGTTTTTGGGCGGGATGTGGATTGTGCTTTCCGGGATGCACAAGAATGAGAAGGTTTTTGAGTTTGTGAAAGATGACGGAGGGTCTTGGAGTATTAAATTTGGCAAGACGGAAGAAGCGTTTTTGAATAATTTGGCGGAAAAATTCGAAAATTTAGTGTATCAAGAGGCGACCGAGCACAATCCGGAGGGTGATTTTCTCCCGGACAAAATTGATGATAAAATAAAAGAAGAAGTTAAAAGTTGGATTGCGGAGTAATTTTGCTAATAATTTATTAAAAAAGAAAGTAAAAATATTTTCCTTCCAAGTGTCCCTTTTGTAATTATTTGAGATTTATTTTGAGTTTTCGGTTGGTTGGGGTGAGAAGATTTTTTCTAGCTGCACAAAGACAGTGTAAGAAAAATATTTTTACTTTCTTTTTTAGATAGTTATATTTTTAGTAAAATTATGTTAAACAAAATTGCAAAACATACAAATAAAATTTTGATTTTTGTTATCAATATTCTCTTGGTAATTGTTGGATCTTTTATTATTAAAAATAGAGACAAGCATATTTCCATTGAGGTAGATACAGAAAAAGATTTGTCTCCGGTAAGTGCGGATATTTTGGCAGATCAGGATAAAATTGCAACAGACAGAGAGAATAAACTTCGCGATCTCAATTCTACTCCAAAAGAAATTCAGCAAAAAGAAGTTACCACAACTACTACGACCGCAACTAGCACACCGGAGCCAAGCAAGTCTTCCAGTAATAAAACAACCAAAAGTTCATAATATTTCGTATTATATGAAAAAGATGAAAAACAGAATATTTTATTTATTTTTAGCAATAATATTAACTGTCGGTTTTTCTTTGTGGTTGGGTGGACATCGCGGATTATTAAGCAGTAATGGATTTGTGATGACGGCTTGGGCTGATGATGATGAAGAAGATGAAGATGATGATGAAGAAGAGGATGAAGATGAATATCGTTCAACTTCAACTTCATCCAGTAGCAGTTCTGGAAATACGTCGGTAAAAACAAATGTGGATACGCAAATAACTGTTTTTAAGGATAGTGATGGCGACGGATTGCTGAATAAAGATGATCCGCATCCGGATATGGCGGAAATATATATTGTCAAAGATGACAATCGAAATGGGATTGTGGATAGTTTTGAATAAGTGTTTTCTTAGTTTCAGTATCAGAACAGTTTTTATGAAAAATAAATTTTTGCCAATAAAAAGATTTAATGCTCTAGGGACGCAAATTGAGGCGCAGATTGTCGTGAAAGACGAAAATGAAATAAAGAAAGCACTGGATAATTTGTCGAGTGTCGAGAAGATTTATCGTGATAAAGAAAAAATATTGAGCCGATTTGACAGCGAGAGCGAACTTTCAAAACTGAACGGAAATTTAGGAAAATTTTTCGAGGTTTCGGCGGATATGGTTTATTTGGCAAGAAAATCATTAGAGTATTATAATGAAAGCGGAGGGATATTTGATCCGAGAATTTTGGACGCTTTAGAGGGGATTGGTTATGATCGGGATTTCAGGAATGTGAAAAATAGAGAAAGGAAAAATGGCGAAATTTTTAGTTTGAATGGTGATTTGAAAGATGATTTGATTGTTGTCGGAGAAAGGATGCGGTTTGAAAAAAAGATGGATTTTGCCGGTATCGCCAAGGGGTATATTACCGACGAGGTTGCAAAATTTTTGCGCGCCAAAGGCTGGAAAAATTTTTTGGTTGATTCCGGTGGGGATATGTATGCGAGCGGAATCAATATTGATGGAAAAAAATGGACGCTGGATGTTGAAGGAATTGACGAGAAAAGTTTGTTGATCCGTATTTCAAATCAGGGAATTGCGACTTCCGGAATAACGCGGCGCAAATGGAAAACGGGAGAAAAAAGAGTCCATCATTTGATCAATCCGAAAAGTCCGAATGATTTTTCTTTTGATCTGAAAACAGTAACGGCGATTTGCGAAAATGTAGAAGTGGCGGATTTTTGGGCAAAAGTTTTGTTTCTCAATGGTGTCAAGAATGGTTTGCTTTTGGCGGAAGAAAAAGGAGTTGAGGCGATTTTTTTGGACTACAATGGAAATTTTCACATAACTAGTAGTGCGAGGAAATTTTATTCCGGTGAGACAAGTTGACATTATGGATGGAAAGAAATTAAACAATTTATTCCCTTATTGCCAGTGATAATTAAAAAAATGAAAAATATAAGTATGGTAAGTAAAAGTAGAAAAATAGTTTTAATATTTATTGTTTTGTTAATGTTTGTATTTTTTGCTTTTTCCTATGCGCAAGAGAATGGTAAAGATGAAAATGAAAAACCGAAAGAGCTTGATTATGGAAATAATTTGATTATTGACAGTGATTTGGACGGACTTACGGATTTGGGAGAAGAGCAGATTTTCGGAACGGATAAGCTGAATCCGGATACTGACGGAGATGGAATTTTTGACGGAGTGGAAGTTGTTAATCATAGCAATCCACTCAATGCCATTTCTCCAATGGCAACGGAAATTATTACCAATAACGCCAAGGTGGTTGATCGGGAAGTTCCTTGGGCTTGGTATGTGGTGCGTGCCAGCGGATTTGTGTCTTTCGCGCTTCTTTGGTGGGTGATGTTTACGGGATTGGCGATTCGCACTCCGATTTTGAAAAAAATAATTGAGCCGGAATATTCGATGAGTATGCATCGCTGGGTTTCGGTGCAGGCGATTTTCTTTGCCATGATTCACGGAGCGGGATTGATGTTTGACAAATTTATGCAGTTTGGTTTTGCGGAAGTTTTCGTGCCTTTCGTTTCTGATTTCAAACCGGAATTGGTGGCGCTGGGAATTTTCGGATTTTATTTGATGATAATTTTAATACTCACTTCATATTTTCGAAATCATCTTTCTTTTGGAGTCTGGAGATTCGTGCATTATTTTAATATTGTTTTATATGCAATTACGGTGGTGCATGCTCTTTTGCTCGGGACGGATATGCAAAATGAGATTGTGAGAAATATTTTCTTGGCAGTGAACGGAGTTTTGGCGGTTTTAATTGTCGTCAATATCGCGGCGAGAATTTTTCATAGGGCGAAGAAAACAGGCGATACAGTAGAGAATTGAATTTCTTAGACTTTAGATGCGGAAAATAATAAAAAATATTTTTCTTCCAAGTGTCCCTTTTGGATTTATTTAAGATTTATTTTTTATTTCTCGGTTGGTTGGGCGTGAAGAATTTGTCCTGACTGCACAACGACAGTGTAAGAAAAATATTTTTTATTATTTTCCGTTTTTAATGCGAAAATATTTTCAAGCTTGATTTATGGTTTTGTATTTTAAATTGATTTACTATGAGAATTTATGTAAAAGTTTCTCCAAGGTCGTCGGTGAATAAGGTGGAAAAAATTTCCGAAGGGGAATATAAAGTTAAACTCACCGCTCCGCCGGTTGACGGCAAGGCCAATGATATGCTAATAAAGATATTAGCGGAATATTTTGATGTTCCTAAAAGTTCTTTGAATATCGTCGGAGGCAAATCCGCCAGAACAAAGATGGTGGATATTGGGTGATTCCTTACTCTTTACAAGAATAGTGTCAGTGCTATAATTCAAATATGAAAAACAGTTTTCCATCAAATAATAATCAACAGCAAAATAACTGGCCTTTTCGGCAGCTTGTTTTCTGATTATTTTTTCAAAGAAATAAAATGGAAAACCGGCTGTAGGGTCGGTTTTTTTGTTGTTAAACCAAAGAATGACGGAGGTGGGGTATGTGTGAGATGCCGAATGGAAGAAATCTGATTATAGTGGATGGAGAGATTTGTGCAGTTAATCCGGGACCTAACTTGGTTCCGGCGACTGCTGAGGAAATCATGGAATTTGATCGTAGGAGAGGATTTATCCCCTCCAAAGAATTGATGGACAATGAGATTCCGGTGTGAAATTCACATTAGATTTCTCGAAAGCCGATTTAGGACAATTGTCCTAGTCGGTTTTTTTATTTTTAATTGCTAAATCTCGCATATGCGAGATTTAGCAATTATTTTTTTTCATACTGTTCAAATGTGTATTATAATAAACTTATTATGACCAAATCGAAAATATTTTTGATTTTATCTTTGGGTTTTCTTGGGGGAGTATTTTTCGCTTCTTTTTTTGATGTTGAGTTTTTGAATTATTTTCTTGCCTTGGTATCAGTGATGGTTTTTGTTTTGGGTTATCGAAATAAAATAATAATAGTTTCTGTTTTTGCGATTTTATTTTTTTCTTTTGGAATTTGGAGAACGCAAAGCGCGCTGGAAAATATTTCTCAGAACATAGACTGGGATGGAAGAGATTTTTCCGGAAAGGCAGTGGTTGTCAAAGAGCCGGCGGAAAAGGAACATTATGATCAGCTAATTGTCCGTCCGGATAATCTTCATTTCAAAGTTTTGGTGCAAGTGCAAAAGTATAAGGATTGGAAATATGGAGATGAAATAGAAATGCGATGTGCGCTAGAAAAGCCGGAAAATTTTTCCGAAGATTTTGATTATCGAATGTATTTAGCTAAAGACAATATTTTGTATCTTTGTAAAAAAGGTGAAGTTTCCAAAACTGAAGAAGATAGAGGTAATAAAATTTATAATTTTCTCTTGAAAGTTAAAAATAAAATGGAGGATAATGTGAATCGAGCGGTTCCGTTTCCAGAAGCGGCATTGGCGGACGGACTTTTGTTCGGGGGAGATGATCGGCTTTCTGATCAAATGAAAGAAAATTTTTCCAAGACGGGGATGACTCATATTGTGGCGGTGTCGGGATATAACGTGACGATTATTGCTGAATATTTGATTTTAGCGGGAATATTTTTGGGATTTTGGCGACCGCGGGCTTTCTGGTTTGCAGTGGCGGGAATAATTTTATTCGTGGCGATGATTGGTTTTCCGTCTTCAGCAATGCGTGCCGGAGTAATGGGAACCTTGGTTTTATGGGCGGCTAAAAATGGAAGACTGGCTAATGCGTTTAATGCGATTATTTTTGCCGGCGTGACGATGTTAACTTTTAATCCCTTGCTCTTGCGGTGGGATGTTGGATTTCAGCTTTCCTTTTTGGCAACATTGGGATTGGTTTTGCTTAGTCCTTTTTGGGAAAAAATTCTTACCAAGAAAGTGAAAGCTTTTGGATTAGCAGAAATATTATGTATGACTCTAAGTGCGCAAATTTTTGTTTTGCCGATTATTCTTTTTAATTTTGGAAATTTATCACTGCTTTCTGTCTTGGCTAATCTACTGGTATTGAATATTATCCCAATGACGATGCTTTTTGTTTTTTTAGCGGCAATTGCCGGTTTTATATTTTCGCCCCTTTCTATAATATTTGCATGGGTGGCATATTTTCTGCTTAAATATGAAGTAGAGGTGATTGAACGTTTGGCGAGTGTGAGTTGGTCAGCGGTTAAGGTGGAAAATTTTAATTGGCAATGGGTAATGGTATGGTATGCGTCTTTGTTTTTCGGTGTATATTTTTTGCGTAAAAAAATTTCGTATCCTATTTCTTTGAACAAAAGAGGCGGGATGACTTTGGGTGATTCTCAAGTAAATTATGAATAATAGAAAAATAATTTATGGCGTGCTTTTGTTTGCACTGACGGTGTCGATTATCTTGGGAGGTATTTCTTTTTGGAATGTGCGGAGCAGGGAATTAAAAGTGGTTTTCCTCAATGTCGGTCAAGGGGATGCGATTTTGATTTCTCAGGGAAGTAGCCAAGTTTTGGTTGATAGCGGAAAAAGCGGAAAAATTGTTTTGGAAAAGCTGGGAAAATATATTCCTTTTTGGGATCGGCAAATTGAAGGGATTGTGATTACGCATCCGGATTATGATCATATCGCCGGCTTTGTGGATGTTTTGGAAAATTATGAAGTAAAAACGATCGTCAGAACGGGAGCAAAAAGTGATTCAAAGACTTTCGAAGCGCTCTCTGAAAAAATTTCCAAGGAAAACGCTCAAAACGTGGAAGCGCGCAGTGGGGTGAAAATGAAATTTTCTCGCGGGGCGCAATTGGAGATAAAATACCCAATTTTTTCCAAGGATATTTTTTCCAAAAACACCAATGATGAAAGTGTTGTGGTAGGGGTTGATTTTGGAGAGAGCAGTTTTCTTTTAACAGGAGATCTTCCGATGGAAAAAGAGAGTGAGTTGATTTCCGCTACCAAAAATATTGGCGCGAAAGTTTTGAAGGTGGCGCATCATGGGTCGAAATATTCAACCGGCGATGAATTTCTGAAAACGGTCAATCCGGCGGAAGCGATTATTTCGGTGGGAAAAAATAATTATGGACATCCGACGCCCGAGGTGATAGAAAGAATGGAGAGGCGCGGAATAAAAATAATGCGAACGGATCAAGCAGGGGACGTCGCGTACCGATGCAATGAGAAAAGTTGCTTTTTCAGTTCGGAAAGATGAATGTTTGTCATATTTCAATATGGATCAGGCAAAACAATTAAAATATTTTTCTTCCAAGTGTCCCTTTTGGATTTATGCGAGATATATTTTTAGCTGCCGGTTGGTTAATGTGAGAAGATTCTTTTTTGACTGCACAAAGACAGTGTAAGAAAAATATTTTAATTGTTTTGCCCTCAAATTGTGTAATTTATTATGAAAATATTTCAAAAATTAAAAATAAAACTTGATCGCAGGCTGTTGTATTATTTTGCGATACTGGCGGCGGTTTTCGGTTTTTCTATTTGGCAGGGGTATTATTCCGCTAAGCAAAATCCGGAGGAAGCGAATTTGATTGGCGAAGAACTTTCTTCTCAATTGGAGTTTTTGAAAAATACAAATTCATTTGCGCTTTTTCTGATTATCTTTTTGAATAATTATGTGAAATCTCTTGCCGTTCTTTTGCTGGGATCTTTTTTTGGCGCTGTTCCTTTTTTGATGATTTGGTTTAATGGATCGATTTTGGGAATATTGATTTTTGTTTTGAGATCGGGAATTGTCGAGGGAAAAGTTGCCGGCGGAGCGGAAATTTTTTGGTCGCTTTTTCCGCATGGAATTTTTGAGGTTCCGGCGTTTTTGCTTGCCGGCGCGTGCGGAGTTTGGCTGGGGGAAAAATTTTACCGAAAACTGAAAAGCAAAGAAACATTCAAGCCGAATTTGAACTATTGTTTGGAAATTTTTATTAAAATTGTTACGCCATTTTTGTTTTTGGCGGCGCTGATTGAAACTTTTATTACTCCTATTATCGTATCATTGCTCGGGTAGTTGATTTTTTATTTTTTGTTTGATATTCTAGTCAAAGACAGTTATTAAAATTATTATAAAAAACTATGGAAAAACATCCAAAAAATGAGAGAACATTGGTCATTATCAAGCCGGACGGAATTCAAAGAAGCTTGGTGGGGGAAATAATTAAGCGTTATGAGAGAGTCGGTTTGAAATTGGTTGCAATGAAAATGATGATTCCGACTGAAGATATGGCAGTGAAGCATTATTATGAAGTGGGCGGAGATGCGTGGCTTGAGGAAGTTGGGAGAAAGGCGAGAGCGGCGTATGAGAAAAAAGGAATGACTAGTCCGTATGCTACTAATATGGAAAATGGTCGAGCGGTAATGATGAGCAATGCCAAATATTTGAGTGCGGGTCCGGTGGTGGCGATGATTTGGCAGGGAAATCAAGCTTGCGCATTGGTGCGTAAAATTACCGGCGGAACGGAACCATTGACGGCGGATTTGGGATCGATTCGTAGTGATTTTACTTTGGATACATTTGCTTTGGCGGATACAGATCAAAGAAGCGTACGCAATCTTCTTCATGCGTCCGGAAATCCAGAGGAGGCGGAAAAAGAAATTCCGATTTGGTTTGCGGAAAATGAAATTCTCAAATACAAGCACATTCAAGAAGCGATTTTGTATGATGTGAATCTGGACGGGATTTTGGAATAATCTTTTATTTTTTTCATACTTCTATTATTGCGAAGCAAAGAACAATAAAATATTTTATTGTTCTTTGCTTTTTCGCTTTTTTATAAAATAAAGACACGCCTGTCGTTATGTTTTTTGTGTTGTGGATAATTTAATTTGACAATATTTTTTTATTTTATTAGGATATGGGTATGAATAATTTATCGATGAAAAACTTGCTAGCCTATTTGCTAGTCCTCATTGCTGAGGGAAATTTTTCGTCGGAAAAAATTTATTCATAATAGATAGAAAAAATATTTTGAAAAAAAGATTCTCCGACGAAAAAGGTCGGATTTTTTTATTAGTTTTTTGACAAATTGAAAACTGAAAAACAAGGAAAACTTATCACGATACGTATCGTGATAAGTTTGGCGGAAAAATAAAAGAAAAGGGGAGGAAAAGTATGGGTCCGGTTAATTATGGGGAAGCAATTAAAAGTAATCAGAGAATTATTGCGGCGGGCAACGAGTTGGATTCAATACAGCGACAAATCGAGGCTGCCGAAAAGGATGGAAATAATTCTCGGGTTGCTGAATTAAAGCGCCAACTTGAAGGGAAAAAGGGTATCGTAAGGAGCGATCAACCATATTTCTGAAGGAGGAGTCTTTATGACAGATAACAAATGTTTATATGAAAACGGTTGTCAGAGCTGTATTGCTATGTGCGCTGTTGGAAAATGTCCGCGAATGCAGGGAGTGGATGTTTTTTCTGCCTTTGGCAAGAAAAAGGCGTGTATTAAGCTTGCTGGGAAATAATATTTTTTTCCATATTATATAAAGGGTTCGGTCGAAAATTTGACCGTTCCCTTTTCTTTTTTTGTGAATCTTTCTATTTTACAATATGCATTTCCATTGTATCTGCGTTGAGAATGACTGCCATAGAGTGCATTTTTCCGACCATATCCGGCAGATTTTTTTTGATAATGTCTTGCGTAAGGCGGTTGAGATATAATGCGCGCTCTTTGGCGCGCGAAATTTCAGCGGCATCGGAATATACTGCGGATGACAAAAGCACGAATTCTTTTTGTCCGCGTTTTGTGTTCATATTTGATTTGATGATATTAGCGGCAGTTTGAATTGGTTCTCCGATGTTCGGGTCATACGGACCGACAATCATTGCAATATTCGGCGTGTGCAGCCAATCAAATCCTTTTCCTACCGCCAGAATCCATTCGCCGTGAACCATTTGCTTGAGAGGTTTGCCATTGCTTGTTGTTTGTTTGATGCAACGCATATTTCCTTGTATCAGCGGAATCAAATCAGAAAGAATTCGTTCCGGCATTGATGGATATAATTTTCCAAAAAGTGTTTTCAAATTTTTTTCATCACTATCTTTGATTGTCGCTACATCCATAATTTGTCCATTTTCTCCATGGAAAATCAAAGCGTCTTTGTCTGTTTCCAGTCCGACCAAGATTGGAAAGACTACGCCATTGCGCTCTCCGTATGTTCGCAAAATTTGTTTGCGAAATTCTTCTGTGAATCTTTTGGATTCCGCACAATCATAATGAAAACCGGCACATCCGCGATGATGATCTCCTTCGGAATAATGATATGTTACCAGAACAAGCGTACGATTTCCTTTTGCCACGGCTTTTTTCACATAGCGGTCGAAAGATTCATTCAGGAGTGGCCAACCGAGATCGAATTTTCCTCCGATGTTGCGAAAGGGGTGCATAATTCCCAGCGGAGTTTGGGTGACAGTCGGCATATGGATGCGCCCGTCCATACATTTGAAAACAATCACATTGGTTGGATGTTTTGCCAGATACAATTCTCTTTCAAGCCGCTGGCTTTGAAACATGTCGGAGTGTTTTTTGTTCAATTCGACAATGAGTTTGATTTTATTTTCCATAATTTTTTACGTTTTTAATTGGTTTGGACTTTGGATTGGTATGATACATTGTAAGTGTATAATAAAGGGTAAAAAAATCAATAATTTTGGGATATTGAAAAAAATAGAGAGGCGTGGTATATTGCGGAGGAAAACAATAGGGCGGGCGGAAAAAATTTTCCGCTCAAAAAAATTTTTCAAGGAGGGAATAAATTATGCCTGACATGGGAAAGAGGTGGTTAGCGTTGAGCGAGAAGAGTTCAGCAGGGAAATTGCGGATTCCTGCTGCCGGATTGAATGATGGCGTAAGCAGTTTGTATCGCGGGACCGTCTATCATCCCGAGAGCGGAGAGTTGTTGATTCGGGAAGATACTTCGGGTTGTAGCGGTGAGTTTCCTTCTGCGGGTGGCATTTGCCCATGTAGCCGGGCATATAGCGGGTAATTTTCTTTGGTTCTTTTTTTGGGAGCTTTCGATCAGTGTTTGCGTGAATCTGCGCAATTAGGTCGATTGCTCCCTTTCTTTTTTTGAAAAATTATATTATGCTGGAAAAGAAATGACGGGCGAAGAAATAAGACAAGATAAGAAGCATAAGACTTATAATTCTATGAATCTGCCAAATCATATTGTAATAATCCCTGATGGAAACCGTCGATGGGCAAGAGAAAAAAATCTCAAGCCGTGGGAGGGGCACGAGGAAGGGGCGAAAAACATTGAGGCGCTGGTGCGCAAGGCACTGGATTTGAAAATAAAAAATATTTCTTTTTGGGGATCATCTTTGGGAAATCTGGAAAAGCGTCCGCTTTTGGAAAAGAAAGCGCTTTTGGATATTTATGACCGGTATTTTGCAAAATTGATCGATAGCGATGAGGTGCGAGAAAATGAGGCGCGAATCAATATTATTGGTCGATGGAAACAATATTTTCCCGCTTCATTAATCAAGACATTGGAAGGTGGAATCGAGAAAACCAAAAATTACAAAAATTATAATCTGAATTTTTTTCTGGCGTACGATGGGGATGATGATATGCTTGAGGCGGTAAAGAATATCGCAAAAAAAGAATATCGGGCGGGGGATATAAACGGAGAGATTATTAAGGAAAATTTGATGACAAGAGATTTGCCGGCAGTGGATTATATGATTCGCACGGGAGGCGAGCCTCATTTGTCGGCGGGATTTTTGATGTGGGACACAGCGGATGCGCAGTTATATTTTTCCGAGAAATATTTTCCTGATTTCGGAGTAAAAGAATTTGAGGAGGCGCTTGCGGAGTATCAAAGAAGAGAGAGGAGAAAAGGAGTTTAATGTTGTCCGCGGAAAAATAGTAATTTTTTTATTTTTCCAATTGTCCCTTTTGCTTGGAAGATACTTTTATTGCTAGAAATCGGTTGGTTAATATTTAAAATTTTTTATTTATACGCACAAAGACAAGAGTAAAAATAAAAAAATTACTATTTTTCCGCTCAGATTTTTTTGTTAGGTGTTAATTATTGCGTAAGATTTATTTTTTTAATTATTGTTTTGGATTTAATAGTATGAAGAAGATATTTGCTATTGTATTGATATTTTTTTTACTAGCGCCATTTTTTTCTTTCGCGCAAAATAATAGCGAAAAAAAACAGGCGGTGTATTTTTATGCATCTTGGTGCGCTCACTGCCAGAATGTGGAGGCTTATTTCGAGAAAGAGGGATTTTACGATAAATATGACATTGTAAAGCTTGATTATGATAAAGAAGAAAACAAGATTCTTCTGGCAAAAATATTTTCCGCAAAAGGATATAAAAATGTGGGAATTCCTGCGATCATTATTGATGATCAAGTATTTTCCGGAGATGAATCGATAATTAAAAATTTTGAAAAAAAGATTGATAAATCGCAAGGAACGGCAGTTGATTTTGTGAATGGCTTTAAGGATAAAGGAAATAAGATAAGCGATGCCGACTTATCTTTGTCGGTTATTGTCGGAGCGGCATTAGTGGACGCAATCAATCCTTGCGCGTTTGCCGTGCTGATTATTTTGGTGGCGACAGTGGTTGGAGCGCAGGGCAGGAAAAAGGCGCTTTGGTCCGGGTTGCTTTTTTCTTTGGCGGTTTTTGTTTCGTATTTTTTGATGGGATTGGGGCTGTATAAGGTGATTACGATTTTCAATTTGCCAAAAATTATTTCGATTGTTGCGGGTATTTTGGCGATTGTAATTGGATTGGCAAATCTGAAAGACGCATTTTGGCACGGAAAATTTTTCTTGATGGAAGTGCCGATGAGTTGGCGGCCGAAAATGAAAGGAATACTTCAAAATGTTGCCAGTCCACTGGGCGCTTTGGGGGCGGGATTTTTAGTGAGCTTGTTCTTGCTTCCATGCACAAGTGGTCCATATATTGTTGTACTAGGTCTTTTAGCGGAAAAGGTGGAGATCGCTAAAACTGTTTCACTTTTGGCATTGTATAATTTAATTTTTATTCTTCCAATGATCGGAATAACTTTGGCGATGTATTTCGGTCTCCGTGGCGGAAAAATGGAGCAATGGCGGACAAAAAACATACACTTGCTTCATGGGGCGGCTGGCGTTATAATGACAGGGATAGGAGTGTATTTGCTGGCAAGTTGGATATAGTATTTGCGGATATGCAGTGAAATTTCACATTTTTCGGACAAACATTGAAAATATTTTTCTTCCAAGTGTCCCTTTTGGAATTATTGTAGATTTATTTTAAGTCGTCGATTGGTTGGGGCGAGAAGAATATGTTTTGACTGCACAAAGACGGTGTAAGAAAAATATTTTTAATGTTTGTCCTTATTTTTAATTATTAATTAATTTTAAAAATTTATGGAGATGCAATTCACTGATCAAAATTTTGATCAAGAGGTTATCAAGAGCGATAAGATTGCTTTGGTGGATTTTTGGGCGCCATGGTGCGGACCGTGCCAGATGATGGGGCCGATTATCGAGGAATTGGCAAAAGAAGTCGGCGATAAGTTCAAAGTCGGAAAGTTGAATGTGGATGAAAATCCTGAAACATCCCAAAAATACGGGATTATGTCCATTCCGGCAATTAAGATTTTCAAAGGTGGGCAAGTAGTCAAGGAATTCGTTGGCGTGCAAGATGGAGGAAGCCTCAAAAGCGAATTGGAATCGCTGTAAAAAATAAAAATTTTACAGATATATATTCAAAAACCTTCGATGTGCGTCGGGGGTTTTTGTTTATTGAAATTTTGTCTTTGAGGTGATAGTATTATAGAGTAATAATAATTTTCAATTTTCAATTTTCAATTTACAAACAATTTTCAATTTTAGAATTTTCAATGTTTTAATCTGATGATTGATTTCTGTAAAAGATTTGAAAGTTGCTTATTGATGTCTGAAAATTATGGAAAAGAAGATGTATGATTTGATTATTATCGGTGCGGGGCCTGCCGGGTTGGGAGCTTCGATTTATGCTTCAAGGTATAAGCTGGATCATATTGTGATTGGAAATGAAATCGGCGGACAAGTAGTGGAAGCCTCTGAAATCGAGAACTGGGCGGGAGAAGTTTCTATTCCGGGAAAAACTTTAATGGAAAAATTCGAGCACCACGCGCGCCATTTCGGAGTAAAAATTATCCAGTCGGATGTATCTTCGGTGGCAAAAATAGGAGAAGGGTTTGAAATCGTAGTAGGCGGAGAAAAATATTCGGCAAAAAGTCTGATTTTGGCTTTGGGAATGAAAGCGCGAAAAATGAATGTTCCAGGAGAAGACAAGTTTGTCGGCAAAGGCGTGTCATATTGCGCGACTTGCGACGCGATGTTTTTTCGAGAAAAAGATGTCGTGGTGATCGGAGGAGGGGATGCGGCGGCAACCGCGGCGATTCATTTGACTGAATTTGCCAAAAGTGTGAAACTTATCTATCGCGATGCGTATAACTGGGAACCTTCTTGGGATGAGCAGATTGAAAAAAGCGGAAAAATCGAGAAAATAAAAATGAACAGTGTGAAAGAAATTTCCGGCGATAAAAAAGTTTCCGGAATTGTTTTGGACGTTGATGGCCAGGAGAAAAAAATGGACGTGCAAGGAGTTTTTATTGAAGTGGGAACTACTCCCGGAGTGGCGATTGCGCAAGGGCTTGGCGTGGCATTGGATGAGCAAAGTTATATTATCGTCGATCAGACGCAGGCGACCAATGTTGAAAATGTTTTTGCATCTGGCGATGTAACAACCGGATCAAACAAATTCCGTCAAATAATCACCGCCGTCGCCGAGGGGGCGGTAGCGGCCGGAAGTGTGTATAAGAAATTGAAACTTAAAAAATGAGGAAAGAAAATCAAAAAAATGAATTGAATAGGGGTGAAATTATTTTCTTTAAAACTTCAAAAAATGAGGTTGAGTTGGATGTACGATTGGAGGATGAAACGGTTTGGCTGAGCTTGGATCAGATGGCAAATCTTTTTGGTCGCGATAAATCTGTAATTTCTCGACATATACATAATATTTTTAAAGAAAAAGAGCTTTATAAAACTTCAGTTGTTGCAAAATTTGCAACAACTGCGAGAGATGGCAAGGTTTATCAAGTAGAATACTATAACTTGGATGTGATTATATCGGTAGGTTATCGTGTTAAATCTCAGCAAGGGGTAAAATTTCGTATTTGGGCTACAGAAATTTTGAAAAAATATTTAATTGATGGTTATGCGGTCAATGAAAGAAAATTATTGGATACTCAAAATAAATTCAAAGAATTACAGACAACCATCAGTTTTTTGCAGGAAAAATCCAAAAAGAAGATATTGGCGGGACAAGAAGGAGAAATCCTGAATTTGCTTTCTGACTATTCAAAAACCCTGACTTTGCTTGAAAAATATGATAAAGGAAACCTGAAAGAAGCAAAAGGTATAAAAAGCAAATTTGTTTTGAAATATGAAGATTGTTTGAAAATAATTTCCGAGTTGAAAAAGAATTTGATCGCCAAAAAAGAAGCTAGTAGTCTTTTTGGCAGTGAACGTGGCGGAAGTTTTGAAGGAATAATAAAAGGATTATATCAGACTTTCGGCGGCAAAGAGTTGTATGCAAGTTTTGAAAGCAAGGCTGCGCATTTGTTGTATTTGATAATCAAAGATCATCCGTTTTCCGATGGCAACAAAAGAACCGGCGCTTTTTTGTTTGTGTATTTTTTGGACA
The DNA here is from genome assembly GCA_964605525.1 of uncultured Bdellovibrionales bacterium. Lineage (GTDB taxonomy): Bacteria > Patescibacteriota > Minisyncoccia > Moranbacterales > UBA9337 > UBA12151. The sequence continues at coordinate 30,910 of CAZSCV010000008.1, read as the reverse complement.
AAACTAATTATTTGTATCGAAAATCAGGCGAAAAGAAAATCAATGATAACGCCTTGGCGGCACTGGCGCTTTTGGTTGCGGAAAGTAATCCAAAAGAAAAAGAGGTGATGGTGAAAATAATAATGAATTTAATAACAGAATAAAACTTATGCATAAATCAATTGAATTATCAAAAAAACTGGGCGGGAAGATTGCGGTTTGTTCCAAGCAGAAATTGACCAAGGATAATTTGGCGGTTTTGTATACTCCGGGGGTGGCGGAGGTTTCCAGGGCGGTGGCAAAAAACAAAAAATTGTCTTTTGAATATACGATTCGTAAAAATACCGTGGCGGTGGTTTCTGATGGTAGTGCGGTCTTGGGGTTGGGAAATTTGGGTCCGGAAGGGGCGCTTCCGGTGATGGAAGGAAAAGCGTTGCTTTTTAAGGAATTAGGAGGAGTGGATGCGTTTCCAATCGTTCTTGATACGCAAGACACGGAAGAAATTATCAAAATTGTGAGGGCGATCGCGCCGACTTTCGGAGGGATAAATTTGGAAGATATTTCAGCTCCGCGATGCTTCGAAATCGAGGAGAGATTGAAAAAGGAGTTGTCCATTCCGGTTTTTCATGATGACCAGCATGGGACGGCGATTGTGGTCCTTGCTGGACTTATCAATGCGCTCAAAGTTGCCGGAAAAAATATCAAAAAAGTGAAAATCGTGATTTCCGGAGCGGGAGCGGCAGGAACGGCGATAATGAAATTGCTGGTGAAGTATGGCGCCAAAAATATCCTGATGATCGACAGCCAGGGAATAATTTTCAAAGAGCGTCCAGGAGGATTGAATGACGCTAAGATGGAAATTGCCAAAATAACCAACCCGGAAAATATTCAAGGAACCGTTCAAGACGCTTTAGCGGGAGCAGATGTTTTTATCGGCGTGAGCGCGCCGAATATTTTGAAACATACGGATATTTCCAAAATGAATGAAAAATCCATCGTTTTCGCGATGAGTAATCCAACTCCGGAAATTATGCCGGACGAGGCGAAAAAAGGCGGAGCTTATATTGTTGCAACAGGAAGATCTGATTATCCGAATCAGATTAATAACGTGCTGGCTTTTCCGGGAATTTTTCGAGGCGCGCTGGATGCGCGCACAAAAAACATATCCGACACGCACAAGATCAACGCGGCGAAATCTTTGGCTTCCTTGGTAAAAAATCCTAATCGTGGTAAAATAATACCGGAAGCGCTGGATAAGCGGGCGGTAAAAGCCGTAGCGGGAGTATTTCATAAATCATAAAACAAATAATATATAATAAAAATAAAAAACATAAACACCGAGTAGGAATATTTTCTACGTTCTATGTTTTATGTTTCATGAATTATGAAAGTCTACAAACAAAAAATAAAATTGGAAAGTACGAATCAGATTGAGTTTATGGATGTTACCGATCAAATTCAGGAAATAATCGATCACTCTGATATCCGTGAGGGACAAGTGTTGATTTATTCTCCACATACGACGATGGGTGTGGTGGTTAACCATAATGAACCGATGCTGATTCAAGATTTTATGCGAGTTTTATACAAACTTGTTCCGGTAGATGACCAATATTCGCACGATCTTTTTGAGCTTCGAAAAAATGTGAAGGCGGATGGAAGAAGTAATGGACATTCTCATTGCAAGTCGATGTTGCTTGGAGTGAGCGTGACTCTTCCAATTGAAAAAGGAAAAGTATTGCTCAATGAAAGACAAAGTATTTTTGTGGTTGAGTTGGATGGCGCCAGGAAAAGAGATGTGACGATTCAGGTGATAGGCATATAAAAAAGCTGGGAACTTTTCTCGCATTTTTCAAATTGTAAAATTATATGAATAGACTTGCAAACAATTTGATTCAAAAAGGTACATTGCATTCAGATGATATTATTCGGGCTTTTTCCGAGGTCAACAGGGCCGAATTTGTGCCGTCTGAATTGGTAAGTGAAGCGGAAATTGATATCCCGCTGCCAATTGGACACGGACAAACAATTTCTCAGCCGACGACAGTGGCAATTATGCTGGAACTTTTGGACATCAAGGAGGGACAAAATATTTTAGATATTGGCAGCGGCAGCGGATGGACGTCGGCACTACTGGCTTGTGTTGCGGGAGAAACCGGGAAAGTCACTGCCTTGGAAAGAATTCCAGAATTGTGCAAGATGAGTGAAGAAAATTTCAAGAAGTTTGATTTTCTCAGAAAGCATCCGATAGACTTCCAATGCATTGACGCGACGGATGGTTTTGAAAAAAATGCGCCATATGATCGAATTTTGGTTTCAGCTGAAACAAAAGAAATACCAGATGCATTTAAGGATCAGTTGAAAATCGGAGGAAAAATGGTCATCCCGATCAATAACAGTATCTGCTACGTGGAAAAAAAAGCAGAAAATGATCTGTATTTGGAAGAGTTTCCCGGATTCACTTTTGTTCCTTTTGTGGTTAAATCCTAGTAAAATAATATATGGCAATGATTAAAAATATTTTTTTTGTGTTTCTTTTTATTCTTGTTTCACTAGGGGCAGGGTTTTTTTATCTGCAAAGTAAAATGAATTTCTCTCATGGAAATTTTTTCGGAGAGAAGGAATTTGAAATAGAAAAAGGAGACAACGCCTTGATTATCGGAGAGAATTTGGAACGGGAGGGTTTGATTTCCAGCAGTAAGTTTTTCACTTTTTATCTTTGGAAACAGGATTTGCGCGGAAAAATTATTGCGGAAAAATATTTGATTTCCGGCCAGTTGACTATTCCGGAGATTGCAGTTTTGATAACCACAAAAAAGGAAGATGACCAGGTGCGGATTACTATTCCGGAAGGTTGGAGAATTTCGAAAATAGCGGAAAGACTGGATGCTAATGGACTTAATGGCAATGAATTTGAAAAACTTTCCAAAGAACCTCAATATTTCCAAGAAAAATACGGATATGAGTTTTTAAGTGAAATTCCCAATGGTTATGACTTGGAGGGATATTTATTTCCAGACACGTATTTTTTCGCTAAAGATGAGAGCGCCGAGATGATTATCAAAAAAATGCTGGATAATTTTGAAAGCAAGATTTCCGCCGATATGTTTTCCAGTATTGAAGCACAAGGAAAAAGTTTGTATGAAATTATTTCAATGGCGAGCATTATTGAAGAGGAGGTGCGCAGTGAATCGGATCGGAAAATTGTGAGCGGAATTTTTTGGAACAGGATTGCGGCAGGGCAAGCATTGCAAAGTTGCGCGACGTTGGCATATGTTCTTGGAGAAAACAAGAAACAATATTCATACGCAGACACGCAAGTGGATTCTCCATTTAATACGTATCAAAATTCTGGACTTCCGCCCGGACCGATTTCCAATCCGGGGCTTGGTGCGATTGAGGCTGCGGTTTTTCCTCAGGAAACGGATTATTATTATTTTCTTTCCAATCCCGAAACCGGAAAAACAGTTTTCTCCCGCACACTTGATGAACATAATGCAAATAAAGTGAAGAACGGATTATGAAAAAATATTGGATGGTGTTTTACTTGAGTTGGGCGAGGCAATTTGAATATCGATTTAATTTTTTTCTCGGGAGAATGCGCAATATTATTGTACTCCTTTTGCTTTTTTATGTTTGGAAAAGTTTGACTCTGCGAAATGGAAGCTTTGCTGGATATTCGGAAATTGAAATTATTACTTATGTTTTTGTCGTTAATATTATCCGGTCGATTATTTTCGGAAGCCAATCTAGCGATATTGCTCAAGAAATAAATCAAGGGATATTCTCCAAATATTTAGCAATGCCGGTAAATTATTTTTGGTATAATTTTTTCCGACAATTGGCGCAAAGAGTGATTAATTTGATTTCTGCTATTATTGAAGTTGTTATTTTTGCAATTATTTTGAAAGTAGACATATTTGCGCAAACAAATTGGGTGATTTTACTGTGGTTTGGAGTTTCGGTATTTTTGGCGATTTGTTTGTATTTTGTTTCGAGTTACTCAATGAATCTTTTGGCGTTTTTTTCTCGCGAAGCCATGGGGCCGAAATTTCTTTTTGATTGGATTTTGGAATTTGGAAGCGGAGCCTATTTTCCTTTGAGTATTTTGTCGAGAATATTTTTTATCCCATTAATGTTTTTGCCGTTTGCGTATTTGGTGTATTTTCCGGTGGAAATTTATCTTGGACGCGTGAGTTTTTGGCAGGCAAATATTGGAATTTGTTTTCAGATTTTTTGGATTTTGGTTGCAGGATTGATTGCTAGAATAGTTTGGAAAAAAGGATTAAGGAGATATTCAGGGGAAGGAATATAGCAAAAATTTCTAATCTCTAATCCACCTAATTTCTAATTATGAATATTGAGAAATATTTCAAAATTTGGAAGCAATTGGTTTCTTGTGCGGCAGGAAGTTATCTTTCTAATCGCCTTGAAAGTGGAGGGTATTTTTTGGGAAAAATGGTGCGATTTGGATTTTTCTTACTGCTGATTGTTTCGATTTTCAATTATACAAATACGATGGCGGGATATTCAAAATATGAGGTGATTTTGTTTTTTCTTACTTTCAATCTCTTGGATGTTTTGGCGCAAGCATTTTTTCGTGGAATTTATCATTTCGGAAACGATGTGAAACAAGGAAATTTTGATTATAATTTAGTTAAGCCAGTCAATCCGTTGTTTTATTTGATGAGTAGGATTACGGATATTTTAGATATGATTCTTTTGATTCCGATTGGTGGGTTTATATTTTTTGTTGTCGGAAAGCTTCCGATTGCGATCGGTTTGGAAAATATTTTAAGTTACTTGTTTTTTATAATGAGCGGATTAATAATTGTGGTTGCGTTTCATATTCTTGGGGCTTGCGTGATAATATGGAGTACGGAAAATGAAAACACGATTTGGCTATATAGGGATTTGATGAATGTTGGAAGATTTCCGCCGGAAATTTTTTCTCCGACAATTCAGAATGTTTTCATTTTTGTTATTCCAGTAATTATTATCGTGGCGTTTCCTGCTAAGGCATTTCTGGGGATTTTGAGTTGGCAATGGATGGTTTTCGGATTGTTGTATGCCATTTTGTTTTTCGTGACAAGTCTGCTAATCTGGAAAATAAGCCTAAAAAAATATTCCAGCGCTTCAAGTTAATTTTATGTTTTATCAAAAATATTTAACCGTTATTAGAATTGAATTACAGCGGCAATTTACATACCGATATGATATTGCCATGTTTGTGCCTGGCAACCTTTTTGAATTGTTTTTTTCTTTTCTTCTTTGGACGGTTATTTTTCAAACAGCTGATGTGGTGCGCGGATATACCTATCAGGATATGGTTTCATATATTGTCATTGGATGGATTTGCATGTTCATAACCAATAATTATGGTTTTGAGGAAAATGTTTCCAGGGATATTCGACTTGGCCATCTGACAAATTATTTGCTCAGGCCAGTGAGTTATTTAAAATATGTCTCTACTGTTGCAGTAGGTAGAGTGATAATTGCATTTGGGTTTGTAATTCTTCAGTCGGTTCTTTATGTTTCTATTTTTGGGAGCAGAATGATTATTGATTTGAATTTGCAGAAAATTTTAATTTTAGCAGTGATGTTATTTTTTGCTTTTTTCATTAAACTATTCATTTCTATTATAATCGGAATGGTTTCTTTTTGGATGATGTATGTTAACGGATTAATGACTTTTTCTAATACTTTAATGAAATTATTTTCCGGAGCTTATTTTCCTTTGGCAATATTGCCGGTAATTTTCTTAAAAGCAAGTTTGTTTTTGCCTTTTGCATATACGTTTTTTATTCCCGTTCAGTTTTTTCTTGGGAAGATTTCCTATTCAGATGCAATAAGGGGAATAGGGGTGCAAGTGATCTGGCTTATAGCGCTGTATTTTATTGCAAAGATAATTTATAAAATAGGATTAAAAAAATATGAAAGTGTTGGAGCTTGATTATTTTAGAAAAATCAAAGCAATTACAAAAATCGAGGTCCAGAAACAGATGTCGTTTCGAGTTAATATTTTTTTTCACAGACTGTCAAATATAGTTGAAATTATAATACCGATAATAATTTGGACAGTTATCTTTCAAAATCACGAGATGGTTTCTGGATATACACTTGAGGAAATGATGACATACATAATTGTTGGATGGCTGATACTTTTTCTTATTGCTAATTATGGATTGGAAGATAATGTTTCTAGAGATATCCAGGAGGGAACGCTGTCTAATTTTCTGGTAAAGCCTATCGATTATATCAAGTATGTGATAATTTTTTCTTTTGGAAGAAATATCATTGCATTTGGAATGGGGGCGTTAACCGTATGTGTCTTAGCATTTATAATGCTGGATAAAATTATAATCATAAACAGTTTTGCTAAGTTGCTTGTGATAGCATCAATGATTATTGGTGGATTTTTTGTAAACTTGTTTGTTGCTATTTTAATTGGAATGATAGCTTTCTGGACAACAGCTATGAGTGGAAGTAAGTACTCAATTTGGATACTCGTTAGTTTTTTGTCTGGTAGATTTTTTCCGCTTGATATGTTGCCAGTCGTTTACTTTAAAATAATATTATTCTTTCCTTTCGCGTATGTATATTTTATTCCACTTCAGCTTTATCTTGGAAAAATTTCCCTTTCGCAAAGCTGGTTTTATTTGGGAGTTGAAATTTTTTGGCTGATTTTACTTTATGGAATTATCAGGCTATTATATAAAAAAGGATTGAGGAAATTTGAAGGGATTGGAATTTAAAAAGTTTATTGACTGGATTTTCGCTTTTGCGGGAATGACAGTGGGAAAATTATGGCGATTATTGAAGTTAAAGATTTAAGCAAGAAATACGAATATTACAAAAAACAGCCGGGGCTTTGGGCTTCGGTTAAGAGTCTTTTTTCGCGCGAAAAACTTTTTAAGAACGCGGTGAGGGATATAAGTTTCAAGATAGAAGAAGGTGAATTAGTCGGATTTTTAGGACCTAATGGCGCCGGTAAAACTACAACGCTCAAAATGCTTTCGGGAATTTTGCATCCGGACGGAGGCGAGGCGCGCGTGCTGGGTTTTGATCCATACAAACGTCAAGCAGAATATCAAAAACAATTTGCTTTGGTAATGGGAAATAAAAACCAGCTTTGGTGGGATCTTCCGGCGATGGAAAGTTTCGTACTTAACAAAGAAATATATGAAGTTTCCGACGAAGATTTCAAGAAAAATGTGGATGAGCTGGTTGAGCTTTTAGATTTGAAAGATGTTTTGGATGTTCAGGTTCGCAAGCTTTCGCTTGGACAGAGAATGAAATGCGAATTGGTGGCGGCGCTCCTTCACAAACCGAAAGTTTTGTTTTTAGACGAGCCGACTTTAGGATTGGACGTTGTGGCGCAAAAAAACGTGCGGGATTTTGTAAGGAAATACAACAAGTTAAACAAGACTACAATCATCCTGACTTCGCATTATATGGAAGACATTAAAGAACTTTGCGAACGGGTGATTATTATCGATAAGGGAAAAATAATTTATGACGGAAAATTAGACGAACTTATTAAAAAATATGCGCCATACAAAAAAATAAAAATAACTTTTGATAGTGAGAGAATTTCCCGCGATCAATTGAGTGAATTTGGGGAAGTGGATGAGATTAATTCCCACTTCGCCTCATTGAAAGTTCCGCGTGAAAAAACCAAGGAAATAGCTTCCAAAATTTTGATTTCCAGTCTTCCCGTGGATGATATTTTGATTGATGAAATGCAGGCGGATGAGGTTATCCGGGGGATATTTTCCAAAGAAGGGGCGGGGGCTTGACAGGTTTTTGCAAACTGCTACAATGGATATTGCTAGTAAATAATTTGTTTGATTATTTAAAAGCCTCCGCAAAATTGAAACTTAAAACTCGGGATTGTCTGAAAAATACATCCCTCGGCGTAAAATAACGATTGCGCTTATGGATGTGTTTTTTGTTCGTAAATATTCGAGCGGAATTCAAGAACTTTAACAACTGAATACTAGTTAATAAAACTAGCGTAAATAATTGCAAGAAATCATAATTTTTTGCGGTTAGTCCTTGTCTTAACTTAATTGTTAAGATTTAGTTAGAGTCTATTCGAAACTAAAGAATTTATTTTCTTTTTTATACGAATGAATTAAGTATTTATACTTAGTCATTTTTTTGAGAGTTTGATCCTGGCTCAGGATGAACGCTGGCGGCGTGGATAAGGCATGCAAGTCGAGTGGGTTTAGGCCCACGGCAAACGGGTTAGTAACGCGTAGGAACGTTCCCTCGAGTCGTGAATAACCCGGAGAAATCCGGGATAATACACGATGTGCTCTACGGAGCAAAGATTTATCGCTTGAGGAGCGGCCTGCGTCCTATCAGCTTGTTGGTGAGGTAATGGCTCACCAAGGCTATGACGGGTAGGGGGCGTGAGAGCGTGGCCCCCAACATTGGAACTGAGACACTGTCCAAACACCTACGGGTGGCTGCAGTCGAGAATATTCCACAATGGGCGAAAGCCTGATGGAGCGACGCCGCGTGCAGGATGAAGGCCTTCGGGTTGTAAACTGCTTTTATATGGGAAGAATTTTTGACGGTACCATATGAATAAGAGGTTACTAACTCTGTGCCAGCAGTAGCGGTAATACAGAGACCTCAAGCGTTATCCGGATTTATTGGGCGTAAAGAGCGAGCAGGCGGATATATTAGTCAGATGTCAAATCTTCGAGCTCAACTCGAAAACTGCATTTGAAACGGTATATCTAGAGAAAGTGAGAGATCAATGGAACTCATGGTGTAGTAGTGAAATGCGTTGATATCATGAGGAACACCTAAGGCGAAGGCATTTGATTGGCACTTTTCTGACGCTGAGTCGCGAAAGCGTGGGTAGCGAATGGGATTAGATACCCCAGTAGTCCACGCCGTAAACATTGCATACTAGATGTGAGGAGTATCGACCCTTCTCGTGTCGTAGCTAACGCGTTAAGTATGCCGCCTGGGAAGTACGAGCGCAAGCTTAAAACTCAAAGGAATAGACGGGGATCCGCACAAGTGGTGGAGCATGTGGTTTAATTCGACGATAAGCGAGGAACCTCACCAGGGCTTGAAACTTAGCTGCATTATATAGAAATATATAAGCCTTCGAGGGTGCTAAGCAGGTGCTGCATGGTTGTCGTCAGCTCGTGCCGTAAGGTGTTCCGTTAAGTCGGGTAACGAGCGCAACCCCTGTCGTGTGTTATATATGTCACACGAGACTGCCCAGACTAGAACGCACTTTTAACAAAGCGCGTTGCAGTCTGGGAGGAAGGAGGGGATGACGTCAAATCAGCATGGCCCTTTGACGCCCTGGGCGACACACGTGCTACAATGGCCGGAACAATGGGTTGCCAAACCGCGAGGTGGAGCTAATCCCAAAAATTCGGTCTCAGTTCGGATTGGAGTCTGCAACTCGACTCCATGAAGTTGGAATCACTAGTAATCGGGAATCAGCCATGTCCCGGTGAATACGTTCTCGGATCTTGTACTCACCGCCCGTCACACCAAGAGAGTCGGTAACACCCGAAGACCCCGCATCAAACCGGGGGCTACGGTGGGATCGATGATAAGGGTGAAGTCGTAACAAGGCATCCGTAGCGGAAGCTGTGGATGGATCACCTCCTTTCTAGGGAGATATTGATAAAATTCTAGAGCATTACACATAAAGGCATACTAATTTCAAGTTAGTTGCTGTGGAATGTGGATTTTATCTGCTGGTCGTATCCGCCGATGAGGTGGAAACAGCAAAGGCAAAGCCAAGCCAAATAAAAATGGTAGTCGTATGTTTGTACAAGCATATGCATTGATTCAGTAATGAATCTCTCAAATAGGCTTCTAACCTAGGACTGACCGCAAAAGATTTTGATATTTACGAAAACTTTATTCTAAAACACCCGCAAGGGTGTTTTTTGTGTGGTTTGTTTTGCTCTATAATATCCAATTATATGTAACAAAATGCAGAGTTCTTGACTTATCTTATATAATCTAATATAATCTTATATAGTTAATATATAAGATAATAATATGGATAAAAACAACCAATTTGAGCCAAGATTTACTAATATCCCAGCCGAAATTTGGTCTAGGATAGCTAAAGTAGACGAAATTAAGGGAAGATGGACTGGAGGCGTGAATTTGAGTCCCCAGATTTTAGGTCGTCTGAAAAAGTCAGTTTTGATTACTTCTGCTGGTGCTTCTACTCGTATTGAAGGTTCTAAACTATCCGATGAGCAAGTTGAAAAATTGATTCAAGGGATAAAAGTTGGAAAATGGAAAAACAGAGATGAGCAAGAAGTTGGCGGATACTATGAACTTCTTAAAAATGTTTTTGATTCTTGGAAATCGTTATCTTTTAGCGAGAGTGCTATTAAGCACTTCCACAACGAAATGTTAAAACACGTTTCCAAAGACGAAAGGCACAAGGGTGAATACAAAAAAATAGAAAACGATGTGGTGATGTGTGATGAAAATGGAAATGTGATTGAGGTGGTCTTTAAAACCGTGCCAGCATACTTGGCTCCGAAGAAGATGCAGGAATTGGTGGACTGGACAAAAATGGCATTAGAAGAGAAAAGAATCCATCCGCTTTTGATAACTGGCAACTTTATTGTTGAGTTCCTAAATATTCATCCTTTTCAAGATGGAAATGGAAGACTTTCCAGAATTTTGACCAACCTGCTTTTACTTAAAGTAGGATATTTGTATATGCCTTACATTTCTCACGAGAAATTTATTGAGGACAATAAGGATGCATACTATATAGCTCTTCGTAGGAGCCAGAAGACTTTTGGAAAGGAAGAAAATATAATCGCTTGGCTGGAGTTCTTCTTGACGATGATTCTGAAGCAATCGGAAATGGCGATTGAGTTGTTAGGAAGTGAGCAAGTGGAAAAACTTTTGTCTCTTAAGCAGTTAGATGTTTGGAACTATTTATTGGGAACGATTGAGGCAACGCCTTCAGAAATTGCCGAGAAAACAAAAGTTGCCAGACCAACGGTCAATCAGGCTCTTACTAAACTGTTAAAATTGAAGAAAATTGAAAAAATTAGTTCAGGCAGGGGAACAAGGTATAGAAAACTGTAGCTGGATTGAAATTGTCTAATGAATTATACTTGTATGCATATAGTCTACCGTGCCTGATTCGGCAGTGTACGGTATTTTTTGTGTGGAAAAATTTGCCTCACTTTATTTCAAGAGAGTTAATGTGAATTGAACTTTATTAGAATTGAGTTTATAATATATTTACCTGATGAAGTTGAATAAATTACTAAAACAATGAACAAAAAAAACATAATATTTAAATTATTAATATGGGCAGGCGGTTTAGTTGTCATTTTCTACCTAATATGGACATTTGTATTATGGGGTACTCCCATATTTTCTTTTAGGGAAGCCTATTTGTCTTTGGTTAGCCGTGATTATGTTGGTGATTTACTTATTAAGGAAGAAATTGAAAAAGGTAAAAAATATGATAGTAATCCTAATAATGTTTTTCTTCCAAAAATGGAATTAGACATTGGCATAAGTAATGAAAATTTTCCGAATATATTCAAGCAAAATGAATTTAAAAATCTTTTAGAGAGAAATCAAAAATATTTAGAAAAATTTGTTACCGTTCAATTGAGCGACGAAAACAAAAATGATTTATTTGTTCTTAACCCAGAAAATGGTTCTGTTTTACAGATTTGGAATAATAGTAACGTTGTCAACATTTATTCAAAAAAAGGAGATGTTCAAAGGTATACCTTTGAAATTCCAGAGTTTTCCACAAATGCGAAACTTTTTAATAATTCATTATCGTGTGCATGGTATTCGGAAGTAAATGTTTATTGTAAGATGAGAGTTTTAGTTGATAAGCCAAAAGAATCTATAAGGGAAGGATATGCAACAAAGGATGATGTGGTAGTTATGTATGCAATTGATGTTTCTAATGAAAGAGTTGTCTATCTAGGTAAGACACCATTTGATGTTGGGGGTAGATGGGATAAATTTCTGGCCTTTTATGATGGACATTACTTACCCTTGGTTAAAAATAAAAATGAAATAAGTATTTATGATACAAATCTTTCTGAAATTCAGAGCGTAAACTTTTCTTATTCTGAGATTCCTCAGTATTTTGAGTGTTCTTGGGTCGGCGGTGAAAATATTTTCTGTGCCTTGTATTATCCAAAAAGGAAAAAACAAATAACAAAATTTTTTCTTTATGATGTATTAAGCAATAATTATATAAATCTTGGGGAAGAACAGTTTGACAATTCTGCTTATTCTGCCTCTGGTCTTGGACTCGGAAATTTTAAGGAAGGAAAATTAATTTCTCATCCTACAAAGAATGCACTTGTTTACGAGAATTGCATACGATGGGGAGCTGATATAGGAACTAGTATGGAAGGTGAGTGTAAAAGAAGTAGAGTTAGTCTTGTGAGAGATGGAAAACTAATTACATTAATTGAAAGTGAGACATCAAATAAAAGATATGCAATTGATAGCGATGAAGAAGGATTTATTTTATATGAAATTACAGATAAATATGAAATTAAAAATAAATACAGACTTAAGTTATAAGTCCTAATCCAAACAATTTGGTAGCCGTGAATTTTGTACAATTCATGCAGCTGGCTCTAATAAACATAGGACTCTGGCAACAACAGGTTGTCAACCCCGAGTCCAAAACATTCAGGGAACCGCAACTAGGTTGTGATAACATATACTTTTTGCAAAGGCAGGGATAAAACCCTGTTTTTTGCGTTGGCTTGTCAGAAAATGAGTCAATTCAAGGGAGATATTTTGGGAGATTTTTACTACTACTCCGCTCTGCCATAATTGACTTTCTATTGTTTAGTCTGTATGATTGAAAATCAATAGGATAGCAACTTAACAGAAAAATACATACTTTAGGGAGGTTTGTGATGAAGCCAGTATATAGAATTATGGGGTGGTCTCGCAGGAGCGATATAACTATGGGCAGTTGCATCTTTTCAATTTATCTGGATGCACGCTTTGCCGAGAAAGCCAGAAAATTCCATTTTGAACGCCAGCGTAAATTTGAAGAACATATCCGAGAAATTGTCGGATACAAATACGCTCGTGCCACTTTTCTGTGCGACACAGCTTTTCTCAGTTCAATGGCAGTTGAAGGCGATTGTGCCTGTCTTGGTGTGGATGGAAGCCTCTTGGATTCAGACTGGAGTCATATGGAGTTCATTGAATATCATGGTCATAATGTGGACAGCAAAGCCCAAGCATTTGACCTGCTAACTATTTTCACATACTGGGTTGATATTGTTGAAGCAATGCAAAGTGACCAAGACTAAAGGAGGAGAGAGATGAAGAAGGAAACTGTTTCAAGAGACAATGCTATGTTTTTTGTTGTTGCAGTCGGAATGAGCTTGGGCACGGAGTTTTTCGCTCAAGCCGTTCTGGACAGTTCAATGGAGATGTCCCAGTTTCCAACTGATAATGTCGGACAGCCTGGCTATATCAGAATCAATTCTTCCGCTATCAGGAAGGAGGGCAATGACTGGTGGTATAAATTTGCAGACAAAGTCAGGAGTGGTTTTCTCGCAAGCGTCTCCTACGGATTCAGTAGTGCGACCGACTTTGAGGGGGATTTGGCTGAGCGAGTGACGCTCAAGAGGGATGGATATGTATTTTCTTTTCATATTCAGCAGTATGAGCGTGATTCTGACAACAGATTCGCAATCATAGACTCCAGCGAACTTGCCGATATCCCTGAAAATGAAAAACTCGGCAGGGTAGTCTATCTTACGATTACATCTGAATAACAAGGTGCAACGCACCGAACATAAGAGGATTTTCCTGCAGAGGAAGTCCTCTTTTTTATCAAAAATTCGCCATTTTTCGCAGTGGATAACTCGCCTTGACTCTGTGTGACACGAAGGTAAGGTGTGATTGCCCCGCATGCAGGGTAAACTATGGAAATTTATCTACCGTAGGTATGACAAATAATCACACATGAACCCTCGTAAAGTCGCTTCGCTCCCACGGGGCAAGCATCAGGAATACCGCCGAATCACGTAAAGCTCACGGCGTGAGCCACGTGGCAGAGAAATATCTGATGTGGCTTCAAGTGGAAAGGCGATTTGTCCAGTTCAGTATCGTAAGCTATCGCTCAAGACTCAAATGTTTTGTTATGGATAGTTCGCTTTGACCCCAAAATTATTCAGAGAAATAATTATTTACCGCAAACTCGAATTGTTGGAGGAATATTTCTTTTATATACGAAATATTGTTTTGTTCGTAAAATAATATCATAGCCTTTTTATATTCTACAGAGTCTATATTTCGATATGAAAGCATAGCTTTGTTGCTGGCATAGAGGATGGCATTGGCGATAATGCGCGAGGTTCGCTTGTTGCCGTCTTCAAATGGTTGTATATAGGCAATCATAACCAAAACAACAAAAGCCTCTATGAAAGGATTGTTTATCTCCAAAAGAGTTTTTTCCAGTTTTTTCATAGCCGTGTCAATGTCATCTCTTTTCGGCAATGGTCTGTAAATCGTTCCGGTTATTCCAACCGGATGATTTCGAAAGTCTTTTCTGATATCTATGCCTTCGGTCAGCAGTTCGTGGATTTTTTTGATTTTATCAAGGCTAATATTTTTGAAATAATCTCTATTGTTCAAAATAAAATCAAGCGCTTTTTTGTGATTAAGTATCATTTGCGCTTCTGTTTTATCTTTTCCTTCGGCGAAACGCATTTCTTTGATAAGCGCCTCAGTTTCCAAAAGAGTGTAAGTGTTTCCTTCGATTTCAGATGACTTCCATGATAATTCAATAATCAGGCGCTCCCATTCTTTTTTCAAAATCGCCGGACTTTCTTTGCTTAATTTATTTTCTGTTTGAGTATATTTTTTATTGATTGTATTCAGCTTCTCCAATTCTTCTTTTGAAAAAATGTCATCATCAAGAACGGAAAAAATATCATCTTTAAATGATGGACTGGCTTTTCTTTCTGAAAAGGGCAGAGAAAAGTATTTTTCCGTGTCAATTTTCTCAAGAGATAGGTATTTTTTTGTTATTTCATATGCCACCGATCTTCCCGCTCCCTTTTTTTTAAGGATTCTATTTTTTTCTAAATATGACAGATCGCGAACAACTGTTAGCCGTGAAACATTAAAACTTTTTGCGATAACGAAAAAAACATCTTTTGTCTGAAAAGATTTTTTCTCTTTTGCAAAATCAAGAATGAATTGTTGTCGCTTGCTTAAATCCGGATAAGTTGGCATAATTGTATCATTTTATTGAATAATTACATCATAATTGTATCATTTATGATACAAAAGTCAAATTAGCAGGCTTAATAATGATACAAAAAACGGATTGATAAGGCTTTATTGCGCAACATTGTTTTTGTTTGTTTTGAAGAATGAAAAACACTATTTTTTTTGTTATCTAATGTATATTATAACACACCTTTATCAAGGCGGAAAATTGGGTTATACTGGGAATATGAAACTACTACTAACCTTCACAGGATTAACAAATGAAAACGTGAGAAATTTCTTTATTTCTCAATTTGACAGGCTTTCAAAGAAAAAAGAAAAGGCGAGCCGGTAATTGAATTAACCGACGGCCAAGCTATCTTCGTGGAAGATGGGGAAATGGTTGGGATATAAAAATGAAAAGACTATTATTATCATCAAATGGAGGTTTTGTTGTTGAAAAAGGCTTTAGTCTTCTATTTAAAGATATTTCAAAAATTAGATTAGCGTATATCATGACAGCTTCAAAAGGAGTCAGCGATTTGAGCTATGTGAAATGGCATAAGAATGTTATGGATAAAGCAGGAATTGATTATGAAGAAATTGATGTTGACGGTAAGAATAAAGACGAACTTCGTGAAATTTTGAAAGATAAAAATGCAATTTACGTTGAAGGTGGAAATACTTTTTATCTGCTTAAAGCGATCAGAGAAAGCGGATTCGATAAAATAATAAGAGAATTGATTGAAAAGGGAATTCCATATATCGGCTCAAGTGCTGGAAGTTATATCGTTTGTCCAACCATTGAAATGGCGACTTGGAAGCCGAAGCAAAAAGATAGATTTGGCATGGAAGATTTTACAGCTCTTAATCTCGTTCCATTTTTGGTAACAGCTCATTATACCCCTGAAATGGAAAGCATTCTGAAAGAGAAAATTTCAAGTGCCAAATATCCAACCAGAATCCTTCAAGACGGACAGGGGATTTTAGTTGAGGGGGATGATTATAAATTTGTAGGGGATGGGGAGGAAATAAAATTATAGCCTTATGATAAAAGACTATTGGAAAAAAACACACGAAATATACAGCAAGAAAGATTGGATAAATAATACGACAATCTTCGCACAGTTTGCTGCGGGTCATTTCCCCAAACAGGGAAAACTTTTGGATTTGGGGGCTGGACAGGGTCAAGACTCGAGATATTTCGCAAAGTTGGGCTATGATGTGACGTCAACCGATATTAGCGATGCGGCACTTAAACTTTCAAAGGAAAACGCTGACGGACTAGGCATAAAGTTTATGGAGGTTGATATTGCCAATAAGTTGCCGTTTGAGGATAATTGTTTTGACATAGTCTATTCTCACCTAGCTTTGCATTATTTCACGGACGAAAAGACCAGAGAAGTTTTCCAAGAGATTTTCAGAGTATTAAAACCGCAGGGGATATTGGCTAGTCTATTTAATACCACTGAAGATGCTGAAACGACAGACCCAAGCTATACGCTCATAGAAAAGGATTATTATAAATCCCCAGAGGGATTATTGAAAAGATATTTCTAAGTGGATTATCTAAAAGATGTAACTGGAGAATTATTAAAGCCTGTGGTGCTGGATAGCGAGGGAGAAACATACAAGGATGAGATAAAAACGCTCATTAGGTTTATAGGTAAAGCCAACAAGTAAAATTATGTCAGATGTAAGAGCTAAAATCGCAGAACTTATAAAGAAAGTTAATCCCTTTGATTCGGAAGAGCAGGAACATATTCAAGATGCTTTGGACTGGATTGCGAGTGGAGTAGAGATTTTTCGCATTGAAAAACCAGCCGTGCCATTAAAGCATCTCGTCAGTTATTCGGTTTTGGTTGATTCCAAAGAAAGGAAAGTTTTACTATTAGACCACAAGAAGGCTTTGAAAAAACTTCCAAGTGGAGGACATATAGATAAAGACGAAATGCCGTTTGAAACTGCCAAGCGAGAATTAGCGGAGGAATTGGGGATTGAGCCTAAGCCCACTCTTAACAATTCAGATATTCCAGTATTTGTTACGGTAACGAAAACAGTTGGTCTGACACCTGGGCACATAGACGTTAGTTTGTGGTTTGTTTTTGAAGGAGACTCTAAGTTGAAAATTAATGACGAAAGCGAAGAATTTAGGAAGGAATTTGATGGCTTTCATTGGCTGGGTTTTGATGAGATTCTTTTAATGCCAATTGAGGAATTTGACCCTAATATGCACAGGTTCGTTAATAAATTAAAAAAGATAATATAAAACTAAAATGACTTGGTTCATATTCAGCTTATTTTCTGTTTTTGCTTTAGCAACAGCAGAATTGACACAACAGTATCTACTTAACTTAAAAAACGCTTTCAGCGCAAGAGCAAGTGCTGTTTTGACTTTTCTCTTTCAATCAATTATAACCATTCCTTTTCTTTTTGTTTTTGGAGTTTCCGATCAGTTCTTTTCTGTTTTCAATCCAGCTATTTTTCCGAAAGTCTTGTTGGTTTCTTTTATTTCATCAATTGCTATGGTTTTTTATTTAAAAAGTTTTAGAGTAAAAAACATCAGCATTTCAACGATATTCATTTCTTTTTCCGCAGTAGTTTCGACAGTATTGGGCATAATGATTTTTGCAGAATCAGTAAGTTATCTAAAATTTTTCGGAATCACACTTATTTTAGTGGCAATTGTTTTAGCTAATTATAAAAATGTTATCTTAGAAAAGAATCATTGGTATGGCTTGCTAGCCGGAGCAATTTTTGGAATAAATTATGTTTTCGACAAGGCTATTGTGCTTGATGTGCACCCGTTGATTTACATATTTTGGACATTTCTACTGATTTCTATTTGGGGATTCATTCTTGGGAGAAAAAGTGTGATGAAATCAATGAAAGGAAAGAGACTGATTCATTATAAGCCAATAGCTGTTTCGGGGATTGGATATTTGTTGTTTAATTTTCTAACCTTTACAGCTTACACATATGGCGGAGAGGTTGGGAGAATTGATGCGATAAATAATTCGCAAATATTCTTGATTATTTTGTTTGAATTCTTTATTCTTAAAAACACCAAAGGGACTGCTAGAAAAATATTCGCAGCTATATTGGCCATTGCAGGAATTTTGATACTTGGAATTGTTAAATAATGGAACTTGCATTTTTTCTCGCTATACGACAGAAACACTAGGCAATCAATCTAATACTTGAACACTAATTGCAGTTGCGTGTATTAAGTTATTACGGATTAGATCGTTATTTAACTGACCGGAAACACCTCTCCTTTCTAGGGAGTAGTGGTGAACAGTGGCTCTTCGGAGCTGCAATCATCTAGTGGTCGTTTGCATTCTTCGGAATGCAAAAGCTAGGCTCGAACAGGACTCTTGCCCGTCCGCAGCCTTTGGCGAAGGAGGGAATCGCAATCCGCCCCTCTGGCGGATTGATTTGCTGATATATACGAAGAAAAGATAAGGCAGGGGAAACCCTATTTTTGTGTTGACTTTAATCCAAGTTTGATTTATGATGCAATGTCAGTATTGGACAGTATTTTTACAAAAAGCTAGGATTTTAGGGAAAATTTTGACCGGCATGAATAATAAATCAAGGGAGGGAGTATAGCGACTTATGCTCAATATGTAATCTGGGCTGGAATCAGAAAGGAACAATATCTGGGATATGAACCGATTTTAGAATTACTGGGAAAAGCACGTGCCTTTGGGGGCGTGCAAAAGAAGGATCTTAAATTCGAAGAGATATATATGCATGGAGAGTCGGTCGGAATAGGATTTGTCATCCAGGAAATATCCTGGTCTTCCAGCATCGAGGAGGATAATTTCTTTGATCTTGGTATTTGTAAGCGTGCAGAAAGAATGGAGGAAAAGATCCGTGAAATTTTTAAAAGCGAAGGGATTATGATTTCCATTGGGATATATCATCATATAGATCCGGGGGTTGAATAAGGGAAAATATCCTGATGACCACATGGTTATTGAAAAAGCGCTTGCAGTCGCCGACGAGCTCGGATGGTTGTGAGAAAAATAAGGTCGTAAAACCCATTAAAAATAGGAGGTGCCAAATGGCTGGAATAAAGAAATTTAGCGAACCTGGCTGTTATGATGAGGATTTTAAAAAACGCGTCTTGGTACTTTTTCCTGATGATCAACATATCCATGATGATCTGGAAAATGGAAAGGAAAACATAAGCTTATCATTGAGAGATGAGTGCAGTCTTTCAGGAACATTCGTCAAGCAGTGCCTTGATGATCCCGAGAGACTCGAGGAATTGAGGGCGGCAGCAAATAATGCCGCAACAGCACGAGATCTCCTAGAGGAATGGGGTAAAAAATACATGGGCATTTTCTGGGAGGATTGATGCCAGTCTTTCACAGTCTGGTTGAGAAATAACACATCGAGGGAGCTGGTTGCAACAACTGCAACTGATCCCTCTTTTTTATGCAAAAAATCAAGGCAGGGGAGACCCTGTTTTTTGAGCGGAAAGATTTAACTATCTTTCGCTTTGCTTGACCATAATATCGATCGGGTGTAGTATTCTAATATAAATTAGAATAGTTTTGTTATGGAATTCAGATGTTGTGCTAAAAATTCTAAGGAACAAAAAGATGTCAGTCAGACATATGCTTTTCTGCGAGCCATTGCCGATCCCAATAGATTAAAAATTCTTTGTTTCCTTCAGAAAGGTTCAAAATGTGTCTGTGAAATCGTGCCAGTGATAGGGATATCCGATAAACTAGCCTCGCATCATCTCAAGCAACTCAAGAAGGCGGAACTCATAAAAGACCAGCGCCAAGGCAATTTCATCTATTATTCTCTGAATCTAAAAGCCATTAAAAATTATAAATCATTATTTAATCAAATAATCAAATAAATATGCAAGACGAAAAAATCAAAGAAGTGGTCAAAAAATCATACGCTAAAATTGCTAACAATTCAGGTTGCGGCTGCAGCTGTAATTGTGGAACATATTCTGATAATGGGCAGATTGCCAAAAGCATCGGTTATTCAGACCAAGAAATAGATGTTGCTTCTGAAGCCAATCTGGGACTAGGTTGCGGCAATCCTGTGGCAATGGGGAAAATAAAAGAAGGGAATATCGTTTTGGATTTAGGTTCCGGAGCTGGCTTTGATTGTTTCTTGGCTTCAAAAAGAGTCGGTAAAACTGGAAAAGTAATCGGTGTTGATATGACAGAGGAGATGATTAAAAAGGCAAAAGCCATTGCGGAAAAAAATGACTATAAAAACGTTGAGTTTAGACTGGGAGAAATTGAAAACCTGCCGATCGATGATAGTTCCATAGATGTGGCTATCAGTAATTGCGTAATTAATCTTGTTCCCGACAAGGAAAAAGCGTTTAGAGAAATTTACCGAGTTTTGAAAAAAGATGGAAAAATTTATCTCTCAGACATTGTTCTTTTGGATAATATTGCCGATGAGCTAAAAAGCGATGAAGAACTATTAGCTGGTTGCGTTGGAGGGGCATTGCTCCGAGATGAATATCTGGAAATTATTAAAAAGGCTGGATTTGAAGTGAAAATTTTGTCAGAAGATAAGGACATCAGCAAAAGACAATATCAAGGAATACCGCTGGAAAGTTTGAAAATAGAAGCGATAAAGAAGTGAATTAAAGTATATGAGTATGGGAATTATAAAAAATGAAGACTTGGGATGGGATGATTTTTTTGAATCCAAAAGAGCCGAAATGGGATTGGGTGATTTTTCTGTTGCCAGAGTTATTGCTGAATATAAGGGGGCGTATAAGGTCAAAAATGAAAACGGTGAATTTTTGGCAAAAATTACCGGTAAGCAAATGTTTAAGGCAGAATCCAGGGAAGATTATCCTGCCGTTGGCGACTGGGTTGCCATGTCTGAGCTTGATAATGAACAGGCTGTAATCCAGGCGGTTTTACCAAGAAAATCAACAATCAAAAGGAGATTTGGCGACAAAAATAAAAGTGGCGAAAAAAATGATGTCCAAGTTATCGCCACGAATGTTGACGTTGCTTTTATCGTGGAGTCTGTCGGCAGGGATTATAATGTAAACCGTCTTGAAAGATATTTGGCTATTGCCAAAGACGCAAGCATAAAACCTGTCATAGTGATCAATAAAACGGACTTGATTTTGGATGAAGAGTCGGATTCCAAATTAGCGGAAATAAAAAACAGGGTGGAAGACATTGATGTGATTTTTACCAGTGCTGTAAATAATGAAGGCTTGGATAAATTGAAAGCTTATATCCAAAAAGGTAAAACCTGCTGTTTTCTCGGTTCCTCCGGTGTGGGAAAATCATCGCTCATCAATAAACTGCTGGGAAAGGATGATATCAAGACCGGGGATGTCAGTTCGTATTCGGACAGAGGGAAACACGTTACTACGAACAGGGAGATGTATTTTTTGCCTGCCCGCCGAAGCTTGGGCGCAGGTGGGGAGTCAGGCGGAATTGTGATAGACAATCCGGGAATCAGGGAGGTTGGCGTGGCGGATGCCAATGCGGAAAAAAATAGCGTATTTGATGACATAGCAATTCTTGCCAAAAATTGTAAATATGTCGATTGTACGCATATTCACGAACCGGGCTGCGAGGTATTGAAGGCATTAAAAGACGGAACATTGGATGAAGCTAAATATTCCAATTATATAAGCTTGAAGAAAGAAGCTGAATACCTTGAAATGAGCCAATTCGAGAAGAAAAATAAAAATCGAAGTTTCGGAAAATTTCTCAAGAAGGCGAAAAAAGATTTTAGCAAATTCGGGCATAAAGATTTTTAACTTTCCAGAGTAGTATGCCAAGACGCCATAATCAGTGTCTTTTTCAGAAATTATGCTTTATTAAGAGGGAAAATTGGGTTATACTGAAAATATGAAATTATTACTAACTTCAACGGGACTAATCAACGAGAATATAAAGAAATTTTTTGTTTCTCAATTTGACAGGCTGGATAACAAAACAGCTTGCGTTATAACTTCTGGTAGAACCAAAGAAGAACAGGTTTATATTGTCGAATCTCTCAAAGAATTATTAGATTTGGGAATAAAAGCGGCAGAAGTAAATATCGCCAAAAATGACAATTTTCCAAATTTACCAGAGTTTGATATTTATTATGTCTGCGGTGGCAATACTTTCTATATCCTAGACCGAATGCGAAAAACTGGTATTGATAAGATTTTGATTGAGGCGGTCAAAAACGGAAAATTCTATCTCGGTGTCAGTGCTGGCAGTATTATCCCAGGGCCCGACATTGAAATTTCAGGCTGGGGAGAAGTTGGCGACACTAATGACATAAATATGCAAGATTTGACTGGTTTTGGATTGGTGCCGTATTTAATAACTCCGCATTACACAGAACAAGAAAAAACCGATGTTGAGGCTTTCAAAGAAAAAAGAAAAGGCGAGCCAGTAATTGATTTAACCGACGACCAAGCTATTTTCGTGGAAGATGGCAAAATGGTCAGGATATAATTTATGGACAAGATAGCATTTATAATTCCAGGCTGGTCAGAATCAAAAAAGAACAACCCAGCCTACAACAAGATCGCAGGGTATTTCAAAGATAAAGGCATTAAGCCTGTTGTTGTTGATATTGACTGGAAATATAAGACAATGTCAGAATACGTGGAGCAGTTTAATAAAATTTATAATGAAAGTAAAAAAGGATCCGAAATATATTTTTTAGGATTTTCGTTTGGCGCCATGATTGCATTTATTTCATCTGTGAAATTAAAACCAAAAGTCCAAATTTTGTGTTCATTATCTCCGTATTTTAAAGAGGATTTTCCATTTATTCGAGAATGGTGGAAAAGATATATTGGGCAGGCGAGATTGGCTGATTTTCATAAGACATCATTCAATGAGTTATCAAAAAAGATTTCTATCAAAACGATAATTATAGCTGGCGACAAGGAGGGCAAAGAAGTTGACCGCAGGGTTAAAGATGCCAACAAAAAGATTAAAAATAGTCAGATGATTATCATTCCCAAGGCTAAGCACAGAATTCAGCAGGATGAATATCTCGCAGAGATTAAAAGGGTAATTAAAAGCCTATGAACATTATGAAAATTGTTTCTTGGGAAATAGAGATGTATTACGCTAATAAGGAAATAGCGAAATACAATGATGTTATTTGGCAAATTTACGAAAGTGAAAAGTTGAAGTTTATTGATATTTTTAGCGACTTTAAGAAGAATAATTACAAAGAGATGATTTCGGACGGTTTGCATCCCAATGAACGAGGTCACGAATGGATGGCGAATAAAATGGCTAAAGAATTAAAATATTTTAATTTAAAATAAACATATGTCAGACAGACCAGAAGTAGGATTGGGGGTTGCGATTATCAAAGACGGGAAAGTTTTGCTTGGTAAAAGAAAAAATGTTCATGGAGAAGGAAGCTGGTGTTTTCCAGGTGGACGTTTGGAATTCGGTGAAACTTGGGAGGAATGTGCCAAAAGGGAAACAAGGGAAGAGGCGGGCATTGAAATTAAAAATCTGCGCCTGGGACCGATTACAAATGATATTTTTCTCAAAGAGGGAAAACACTATGTGATTATCATTATGCTGGCAGATTATGATTCAGGCGAAGTCCGAATAATGGAACCGGAAAAAAATGAGCGATGGGATTGGTTTGTTTGGGACAGTCTTCCATCGCCGCTGTTCATCCCGTTGCAAAATTTAGTAAAACAAGGATTTAACCCAGTGAGTTTGCGAAAGAACTAGGCATTAGCATAGAAAGTGCAGTGTTATTGACCTTTTCTGCAGTTTTGTGATATTTTCCGATTATAAGCAATATTGATAAAAGTAATAAATGCGCTTATGAAAAGAAGAATTGTGAATTTTTGGAAGAAAACAAATAACGCCTTTTGTGGTGTATTTTTGTGTAAAACCAATATCAAGAGGGATATTTTAATAATATTTATAGCGGTTTTATTTGCTATTGTTTTCATCGTTAGTGTTAATTATTCTTTCGTGTTGAGTCTGGAGAAAAAGATTCCGCAAGAAAAAACAACTGAGTATATTCCCGGAAACGACATAATTTCAGAAGAAGAAATTTATCAAGAAGTGAAAAATGTCCAAGATGGTATTGACATAAGTGGATGGAAAAATTATCAAAGCCGTTGGTATGGATTCGAAATAAAGTACCCGGCAGATGTGTGGGATAATCCGGTAAGCCAGACATCTTCACTTTCTTCAAAATGGGAATATCGTTTTCAATTCCGCAAGAGTGGAATTGATATGGATACAGGTGGCAGCGATCCATATATCGGATTTGATGTATTGGTATATGATATGAATAAAGTTAGGGAACTTTCGGAAACGGAAGAATTTCCTCAAGCGAAAAATCCCGAATTAAAGAAATCCGGGATGTGTGAAACCATTGACGGACATATTATTGAAACTGGAGATTATCCAGCGGAAGAAATATATATTTCCCCTTCTGATGATTGCTATAATCCCGCATTATTTTTTAGTTTTACTTCGGGCAATTATTCATATAATCTTGTCCCGGTTTTGCGGGATGGAATTTCACCGCAAGAAGATCCTCGAATCGAAATTGCGGAAAATTTTCCGGAGTTTTTCTCTGTGGCATCCACGTTTATTCCAATTGAAATCGTAAGACCAAAACCAAAAATCGAATCAAAACCTCTAACGCCGAAAATCACTGCCAGGATGCCGGTTTCATATAAGATAGTGGATGGAAAGCGAGTTTGTGCTACTAAAAACGACAAACCAGCCAAAAGTAATAAAAATAAAAAGAAACACTTGGATTTGGAATGTTGCCTTGATCCGGATGAATATTCAAATCCCTGGTGTTATTATGATTCAAAAAAATACGGAAAATATTTGAAATAGAAACTTTTTTGGCGGTTGTCGCTAATATTTTTTTCTTTATGCGCTCGCAGAACTTTTAATAATAATTGGAATTGAAGAAAATTGGGTGCGACCTTTTTTCTTGTTAAGATAAGAGTATCGTTGTATAATAATATTATTAACTCATAAAAATAAAAAAATGAAAAAAACAACAACTATTGCACTGCTTACGATGCTTGGATTCGTTTTTCAAACACAAGCACAAGCGGTTAGTGTCAATCCAGATTCAGCCATGGCGCAAGGAGTTTCATCGGGAAGCGCCGTTCAAACTCAAGAACAAAATCAGGTAATGAATCAGGGAGAAAACTCCCAAATTCAAACTCAAGAGCAAAATGAAGTATATGGAATAGCTGAAGAAGATGAAGTGGTGGACGTTGCGGATGATGATAGCGCCGGACAGAAACAATTAGGAAGCCAGACTGGAGTTGTTGTTAGCGACCAAGATCAGATCAAAACTCAAATTCAAGATCAGACGCAACAGCAGGATAAAACTCAAAATAGAACACAAGACAAGACTCAAGATAAAACGCAAAACAAAACTCAAACTTCTTCTGCCAAGCAAGTAAAAAACCAAGTATCCAGCGCCGTTCAAACAATGCTTAGTATTTCCGAAGGCGATAGTAATGTTGGGCAACAAATAAAAATTATCGCTCAAAACCAAAATCAAAATCAAGAAAAGATTCAAAAAAACATTGAAAACATCCAAAGTCGGAGCAGTTTTGCTAAAATGCTTATTGGTCCCAATTACGGAGAAATCAAAGATGCCAAAAAAACTTTGGAGCAAAACAAATTGCAAATTCAACAATTGAATCAAATCAGAACTCAGCTTTCCAATCAAGGAGCGCAACAGATGTTAAGCGAACAAATCAAGATACTCGAACAATCCAATCAAGAAATTGAAACTATTCTTGATCAATCCCAATCCGGATTCAGTTTCTTTGGATGGTTTAATAACCTCGTTTCATAGAAAAAAATACAAAATAACGCAAAGGCACCCGTATCCGGGTGTTTTTGTGTTATTTTATTTATAAAAGAGGGCGTATCTGAAATATTTTTATAAGAACGGATGTAGTATGACAGTGGATTGCTTTTTCGTAAGTTGGTTTGGTATTTGTTTGTAATCTATAAATTAATTAAAGTAAAAACTGTAAATTATGAAGAAGAAGTATGTTGCGGTTGTCGCGATAGTTTTAATTGCAGGAGGTTATTTCTGGTATCGAAACAGTCATGGCGAATCGACAAATCAGGTTCAATATCAAACTTCATCTGCAAAAAAAGGAATGATTTCTGTTTCTGTGAGCGGAACAGGGCAAGTGGAAGCGGTTAGCCAGGTTGATTTAAAGCCAGTTATTGCAGGGGATGCCATTGATGTTATTTCCGTGTATGTGAAAAATAATCAAGAAGTTTCAAAAGGAGAACTGATTGCTCTTCTGGATAGCGAGGACGCGCAAAAATCAGTACGCAATGCGGAACTTGATTTGGAGAGCGCTCAGAACAAATACGACCAAGTGAAAAAGGATTATGACCATGATATTGCGACAAAATATGACAAAGAGTCGCAAAAAATTGCCGTTGAACAAAAGAAAAATGCGCTTGCTGATGCGAAAGAAAAATTAAACGATTATTATATTCGTGCTCCTTTTGCCGGAGTGGTAACCGGATTAAGCGTGAGTGCTGGTGATTCTATTTCGCGGACGGATATTTTAGCTTCAGTAATCACAACTGAATCACAAGCTCTCATTTCATTGAATGAAGTTGATGCAGTTCGGGTGAAAGTTGGGGATAAGGCAATGCTTGCTTTCGATGCGCTTCCAAATGTTTCCATCGCAGGGGAAGTGAGTAAAATTGATACAATCGGGCAATCAAGCCAGGGAGTTGTTTCTTATGGAGCGGAGATAGCTTTTGATTCTCAAAACGAACTTTTGAAGCCAGGGATGAGTATTTCCGCTTCTGTTATTACGCAGGTCAAGCAAGATACTCTTTTAATTCCGGCAGGTGCAGTGAAAAATGATGATAGTAGCGGATATTATGTGGAAATTCTTTCTGGAGGAGTCCCGCAAAGAAAAAAGGTGGAAGTAGGTATGTCGAATGATACCGAAATGGAAATCGTAAGCGGACTTTCCTCTGGCGATGAAGTTGTTACGCAGACTATCAATTCAAGTAATGCAACTTCTGCCGCGAAAACCAACACAACCTCAACCAGAATACCGGGATTAGGAGGATTCGGAAGATAATTTTTGAGTATTAACGGGCATACTATTTTTTATGATTGAATGCAAGGGTATAAAAAAAATATATAAAAACGGAGATGTGGAAACGATGGCTCTTAAGGGTATTTCTTTTCATATCGAAGAAGGTGAATTCGTGGCGATTATTGGACCGTCAGGATCCGGAAAGTCGACATTGATGCATATCCTGGGGGCACTGGATGTTCCAAGCGAAGGGGAATATATTTTGGATGGAAAGAAGGTTTCAAAAATGAATGACGATGAATTGTCGCAGTTGAGAAAAAACAAAATTGGATTTGTTTTCCAATCATTTAATTTACTTCCAAGAACAACAGTATTACGAAATGTGATGTTGCCTCTTTTGTATTCCGGAATACCGGCAAAAGAAAGGGAAGTTAAGGCTCGAAAGGCTTTGAAATATGCCGGTATGGAAGAAGATAAGTTTTTAAATCTTTCCAATCAATTGTCAGGCGGTCAAATGCAAAGAGTGGCAATTGCCAGATCGCTGATTAATAATCCGGCTATAATTTTGGCAGATGAACCGACAGGAAATTTGGATACCAAGACCAGTCAGGTCGTAATGGAAACTTTCCAGGAGCTTAATGCAAAAGGGCATACTATTATTTTAATTACGCATGAAGATGAGATTGCGAATTATGCCAACCGGATAATTTCCATTCGCGATGGCGTGATTGAAAAGGATATAATAAACAAAAAATAACCAATAATAGGAAATATATAATTATGATAGAAGATTTATTGAAAGAAACTTTCTGGTCGCTTTCCGGGAACAAGGTTCGTTCCGGGTTGACGATTTTGGGAATTGTAATTGGTATTGCTTCTGTCATTACTATGGTTTCCATTGGACAGGGGGCGAAAAATTCCATCGAAAGCAATATCGAATCAATTGGTTCGAATTTGATTATTGTAATGCCTGGCTCTAGTCGTAGCAGTAATGTGAATCAAGGGCGTGGAAGCGCGCAAACGCTTACAATTGAAGACGCGGATGCCATTAAAAAATCCATTAAAAATATTAAAGCGGTAGCGCCGGAGGTTTCCAAGCGTTATCAAATAACAGCCAAGGGAAATAACACCAATACTCAAATTATCGGAACAGTGGGCGACTATTTAATTGCACGGAATATTGCTATGGATAATGGAAGTTTTTTTTCCGATATGCAAATAAAAAGTTCGGCTAAAGTTGCCGTGCTCGGTTCGACTGCTCGGGATGATTTGTTTGGCAGTGGAGCAAATCCTATCGGTCAGGTGATTAGAATAAATAAAATTGACTTTAAAGTTGTGGGAGTGACAAAAGCGAAAGGTGGGTCTGGTTTTTCCAATCCGGATGACTCGGTTTATGTTCCGATTACCAGTGCCATGCATTTTTTATCAGGAGATGACTACGTGAGCGATATCAGTGTTGCTGCAACTGACCAGGGTTCAATGGCGGATGTTCAAGATCAAATCACTCAGCTTCTTTTGGCGCGCCATAAAATATCTGATCCCGGTTTGGCTGATTTCAATATCATGAATCAGAGTGACATTATTTCTGCCGCTACGAGTGTAACAGGCACTTTTACGATTCTTTTGTCGTCTATTGCCGGAATCTCTCTTTTGGTCGGGGGGATTGGAATTATGAATATGATGCTCACAACCGTTACCGAAAGAACGAGAGAAATTGGATTGCGAAAGGCTGTCGGAGTTAAGAGGATTTATATTAACTTGCAATTTTTAGCGGAAGCTGTGGCGTTGACTTTTTTGGGCGGAGCATTCGGGGTTATTTTGGGATGGTTTGCTTCACATGCCGTTTCATATTTTGTGAGCAGTTTATCAACGGAAATTTCTTTGTCTGCCGTTTTACTTGCTTTTGGCGTTTCAGCCTCGGTCGGAATAATCTTTGGTTTTTATCCGGCGCGTAAAGCGGCGGCTATGAGTCCGATTGAAGCGCTTCGGTATGAATAGGGATTTTTTCCAGATTATTTCCTGGTAATGGATACGGTTATTAATAAAAAAACCAGGTTTTGTTTTGTGAAAAATGCTTAAATGTTATATAATACTTAAATAATAAAAAGGTTTTCAATAAGGCCTTCAACCGTGGAAAGATTGCTGATACATTTTTTGGATAATTATGAATTACTGGTGTATCTGGTGATTTTTTTGGCGATGATAATCGAAGGAGATATTATTTTGTTCAGTTCTTTTTTTCTTGCCCATTATGGAAGGCTTGAATTATGCGGGGTTATTCTCGCTTCTGCCGCGGGTGCGCTGATTGGAAATGCGCTTTGGTATCGATTTGGAAGGTATCTGGAGAAGATAAATTTCATCGAAAAACATGCAAAAAAGTTTTCAGGCTTAATCGACCATCAGCTTAAAATCAATTTGTTTCGAATGATTCTGATTTCCAAATTTACCTACGGATTGCATCATTTGACCATAATGAGAGCGGGAGCCACAAAAGTTGATTTCGTAAAATATTTCAAACGGGATTTTATTGCTACCTTGATTTGGATTGGAGTTGTCGGTGGGATGGGTTATGTTTTTTCTGTTTCAGTTTTAATTTTTAAGCATTATTTCAGGTTCACCCAGATAGCGATTTTACTTGGACTACTTGGAATAGCTGTTTTTTCTTATCTTTTTTCTAGGGCTGGAAAAAAAGCGATAGCGCAAAAGTAACAAAAAATATGGGAAGCAAAGCGGAAAAAATGCAGTATATAGCAATTATCATACTTCGTTGCCTCATCGGAGCATTGATTGTTTTGAGTGCGTCAAGGATGAATCTTTTTCTTTCCGTTATGTCGTTTTTTGTCTTGTTTCTCACTTTTTTTCCGGCAATAATCGGAAAAAGCTTCAGGATAAATTTGCCGATTGAAATTGATTTTGTCCTTGCTCTGGTTCTCTATTTGCATTACGCATTAGGAGAATATAATGGATTTTACGTAAGATTTTCTTGGTGGGATATTTTTCTTCATACGGGAAACAGTATTATTTTGGGATTTATTGGTATGACTTTTGTATACATTCTTCTCATAACGAGTAAAATCAAAGCCAAGCCGATTTTAGTGGCGACATTTTCTATCTTCTTTGCTGTTTTTATCGGAGTTATTTGGGAAATTTTTGAATTTACAATGGATCAACTTTTTGGTTTTAATATGCAAAAAAGCGGACTGGCGGATACCATGACAGATCTGATGATGGATGTTGTCGGCGCTTCACTAATCGGTATCGGCGGATTTTTCTACATAAAAAGTCCGAGGCCGAATTTCTTGCATAATTGGGCGCTTAAAATATTAAAAGGAATAAGAAGAAAATAAAAAACACTCATTATTTTGGAATTAAATGGAGTGTTTTTTACAGTAAGATGTGGGCGATCCAGGACTCGAACCTGGGACCTCAGCATTACCCGCCGCGGCGGG
>CAZSCV010000008.1:0-69 GCA_964605525.1 uncultured Bdellovibrionales bacterium | reverse complement strand
CGTATGTATAAAACATGTGGGCGATCCAGGACTCGAACCTGGGACCTCAGCATTACCCGCCGCGGCGGG
>CAZSCV010000007.1:0-56916 GCA_964605525.1 uncultured Bdellovibrionales bacterium | reverse complement strand
TATTCAAGTCTCACCAGTAGAACTGGTGGATTACCTTCTGGGAAAAACTATTTAATTCTATTTTTATTTTATCAGTTCTAAGCAAAAAAGCCAAAGAAAAGGAATTCCAATCCCCTGATTTTTTCGTTTTATTTCTTCTATTTCAGCAAGACTACTTCTTTTTTATATTCCTCGTAATCTTCGATATAGTCACTACGATCAGGAACATAGTTTGTCGAAGTAATAGCCAAAAGCACAGCACCCTCAGAAAAATCCTTGAAATTATGCCAAACATAATTTCCAATATACATCGCACTTTGCGGTCCCTTCATTTCAAATTCTTCCAAACCATTTCCTCTGTCAATTACCGCCATGCAAGTCCCGGAAAGCATCACAAATAATTCCTTTTCTTCTTTGTGGCAATGAGATCCGGTTTTTACTCCACTAGACACCCCGGTTATATAGTAAATTCTTTTGACTTCCCAATCAATATAATCTTTAAGCTCAACTGGACTAATTAGATATTCTCCCTGTCCTTGAAATTTTGGAATTTGCAATTCCTTGAATTTTAATTCCATCATAATTTTTATTTTTAATTATTACGCTACTTCTTTTATTGTATCAAATTCTCCCATATCGTAAAGCCATTTTTTGTGATTATCCGCTGCCATCCATTTGATAGTCTTTTTAAATGATTCATCAAATCCAACTGGAGGTTTCCATCCCATTTTTTCCATTTTTCCTCCATCAAGAGCATAGCGAAAATCATGTCCCGGCCTCTCATCATGAAAATCTGTAATTTTATACTTCAATTCTTTCCCAAGAATTTTTGCAATCATTTGGGCTATTTCGAGATTAGAAACCTCCCTTTCTCCAACAATATTAAACTTGTCGCCATTTTCGGTGTCTTTGTGGCTTATAATAAACATCATCGCTTGGACAACATTTCTAGCATGAATCCAAAATCTAGTTCCGGACTTAGTCTTGTCTGAATTACCATGAATAGTAACTTCTTCTCCAGCCAATACTTTTCTGATGACTTTTTGAATAAATTTTTCCGGATGCTGTCTTTCGCCGAAAACATTCATCGTATGAGTAATAATGATCGGCATTTTATATGTATTGTAATATGCGACACACAACTCTTCTCCTCCCGCTTTAGCAGCAGAATAAGGATTTCCTGAATTATATCTATCCCATTCCTTGTACGACACTCCTTCTGGGGCCGGTCCAAACACTTCATCAGTAGAAAAGTAAATGAAACGCTTCAAATTTGGTTGATATAATCGAGCAAACTCCAAAACTTCTAATGTTCCCACAACATTTGCATACACAAATTTTCTCGGATCCTTAATTGAATTATCAACATGAGTTTCTGCTCCCATATGAACGATATAATCCAATTGCCCAATTTCATCAATCAAACCCTGCTGATCAAGAGGTTTGGTAAAATCCGCTGTAAAAATTTTTACTCTATCAACATTATATGCTTCGATATCTTTTATTCTGCTCAATCCTCCTGACGCATAAGTTAGATTGTCAACCACATAAATATCCCAATTGGTATTCTTGAGGAAATGCTCCACAAAATGATGCCCGATAAATCCAGCCCCTCCTGTAATCAAAATTTTCTGCTTCTTATTTGTCATTGTTTCATCGGATTCTCCTTCTTCTGAAAACAACTTATCCGCATTATAATCTTTTTCCATAATTTTTTCTCACTTAATTAAATTAATAGATTAACTCTTGATTTAAAATATCTAAATTTGTATTTTTTTACACAATAAAAACCTATTCTCATTGGCAAAACCCAATTGTTGAAAGGTTGACTGCATTCAGCAACATGACGAACTTGCGCCACTTTTTTTACCGCTGAACCTACTTCGATTTTTAATGTATTTCAATACTACTACTTGCTACTGACCCCTGTCAATAGTTCTCAATAATATCCATCCTCTATTTTTTCAAATCTTTTACGATAGCTTTTCGCCTTTCTTTCATCTCCAATTTCCAGATAAATTTCACCAAGCAGTTTACTGATCTTCATTTCTGCTTTCATATATCCTGATTTAATTGAAGATTTCAAGGCCTCGAGCGTGACATCCTTTGCCTCTCTTAATATCTTCTCTCGATGCAATCCGCTTTTTAATTTGGCGTACAATAACAAGCTTTCGCCATATGCCATCTCCATTCGCAAAGCATTATATTTATTGTTAAACTTTTCCTTGAGTTCTTCTCCTGTTTTCTTGAAACTCTCAGCTTTGCTCTTGTGTTTTATCTCTTTATCATAAGCCAATCCAAAAGTTGTTTTTTTTCTCAACACGCCAGCTCCAATTTTGTCACATTCTCCAATTATCCATCTATTAATATTAATTGCTTCTTTTTTGTTTTTTTCATAAAAACTTTTCCAAGAAGCCAAATCGTGTTGCGCTTCAATTACCACCTCTCTATCTAAGAAATTTTCAAAATTTCCAATAATTCCATCTATTACATTGAAAAATAATTCTTTGTTTTGCGCGTGAAATGCAACAATTGCCAATGAATTCAATACTTGCTCTGGAATATCCTCCCTATGAAGAAAATCTAATATTTTTTCAACTGAAAAACTTGCGGCATTTTCATTTTCGCCAAATTCATCTTCAAGCAAAAAATCAAATGACTTCAAAAATATTTTATGATTTTTCCCATTTTGCCCTCTTCGAATAGTAATACTACGAAGAACACTTGGATCTTTCAAGATTTTTTTCACACTCTTTGTGTTATTTTTCTGAACCGCTTTTTCCAATTCCAAAACCACCCTCTCAGTTTCCTCTGGAGTTTCATGAATATCCCAACAATGTGCATATTTATAATTACTCATAAATTTTATTATACCACCTCAATTTCAAATTTGAAAATACTCGCAGTAAATCATGCAAAACCTAAGTTTGTCCCTAGTCGAATTATCATTTAAAACCTAATCTTAGGAATAGCTAACAATTAAAGCTATTCCTATGAAAATGAGCTTAAAATCAAGAAAAGAATTAGTAAGGAAGGCAAAGGGTCGATATCTGAAAGTGGATAAGTCACAAAAAGTTGTAATCTTAGATGAGCTTAGTAAAAACACTGGGCTAAGTAGAAATTATTTAACGCAAATACTTTCTGCTAAAATTGATCTGACCTGTAAAAATCCAATCAATCGCAAAAGACATGAAAAATATGATGTCACTGATATTTTTTACCTCACAAAAATCTGGAGAATATTTGACTATCCTTGTGGGCAAAGATTTTAACCAATGCTCCCGGAATATATTGAAGTCTTGGAAAAGTTTAAAGAATTAATTATCCCCACATCAATTAAGGAAAGGTTATGTAAAATTAAATCAGCCACCATTGATAGAAGATTGGAAAAGTTTAGAACCTTTAGACATAGTAAAGTTTTTTCTACCACTAAGCCAGGCAGTCTTTTAAAAAAACAAATTCCCATTAAAACTTCTAGCTGGGATGAAACAAGACTGGAATATGGAGAGTTGGACACAATTGCCCACTGTGGAGCTAGTGCGTCTGGAGAGTTCATTTTTACGCTTACCTACACGGATATTGCCAGTCAGTGGACAATCTCAGAGGCGGTGATGGGTAAAGGTCAAAAAGGCATCAAGTTGGCGTTAGAGAATATTGCCAAGCGTTTACCCTTCCCTTTAAAAGGAATTGATCCGGACAATGGATCGGAATTTATCAATTGGCAACTCTACAATCATTGTTTGGCGAATAATATCGAATTTACTCGAGGTAGACCGTATGCTAAAAATGATAATGCTCACATTGAACAGAAAAATTACACTCATGTGAGAAAGCTAATGGGCTATGGTAGAATGGACAAAGAATGCCAACTCCAAAAAATGAATGATTTGTATTGGAATGAACAAGATTTTTACAAAAACTTTTTTCTCTCAAACAAAAAACTGATTGAGAAAAAACGAGTTAATACTAAAATTGTTAAAAAATATGACCGAGCTAGAACACCCTATCAAAGATTAATGGAAAACAAAGAATTTTTAGAAATCTCAAAAGACAAACTTAGAATGATGTATGAAAGACTAAATCCAGCAGAAATTAAGAGAAGTTTAGATGAAAAAATATCAAAAATCTAATTGTTAAAAAATGATAGTTTTAAGGGTTAGTATCCTTAGATTTTTAAATGATAAATCGAATCGTCCATCCTTAGGTTTTTAAATGATGTATTACGTAGCGTTTTTCAGCTAATAAAAGCCTAGATTTACTATTTCATATTCTTATAAATCGGAAATTTTTTACAAAGAGCAATCACTTCTTTGTGAATTTCTTTTAATTTCTTTTCATCTTTGTGATTTTCGATTGCGTCATTGATCCATTTGGCAATTTTTTCAATTTCTCTTTCTTTCATTCCGCGGCTTGTTACGGCCGGAACACCGATTCTCACTCCGCTTGGATCCATCGGGCTGCGCGGATCATCCGGAATCATATTTTTATTAAGCGTAATTCCGATTTTGTCCAATGCTACTTCCGCTTCTTTTCCACTCACGCCCTTCGATCCGAAAACATCCACCAAAACCATATGGTTATCCGTTCCCCCAAACATCAATTTGAAGCCATATTTTTTCAGTTCTTTTTCCAAAACCTTGGCATTTTTAATTACCTGGGCGGCATATTTTGCAAATGACGGCTTGAGCGCTTCGCCGAATGCCACCGCCTTGGCGGCAATATTATTCATATGTGGACCGCCCTGAAATCCAGGAAAAGTTGCTTTGTCAATTGCTTTGGCAAATTTTTCTTTGCACATAATCATTCCTCCGCGCGGACCGCGAAGCGTTTTGTGCGTCGTAGTTGTAACAATGTCAAAATATTGAACCGGATTGGGAATCGCTCCTCCGGCAATTAGTCCTGCAATATGAGCAATATCAATCATCGTAATCGCCCCAACTTTTTTGGCAATCTGTTGAAATTTTCGGTAATTAAGTTGTCGAGTATAAGCAGAAAATCCCGCCAAAATCATTTTTGGCTTTTCCGCCATCGCCATTTTTTCCAACGCGTCATAATCAATCTTTCCATCCGCTCCGGTTTTATATCCGACAAAATTATACACCTTCGCGGAAAGAGTAACAGGATGACCGTGCGTCAAATGTCCTCCGTGAGAAAGATCCATTCCCAGAATTTTATCTCCGGGTTCAAGAACCGCACTATATGCGATCATATTAGCCGGCGCGCCGGAAAGCGGTTGCACATTGATATGCTCAGCGCCGAAAAGTTTTTTCGCCCGGTCAATCGCCAGCTGTTCAACAACATCGGTATATTCCTGTCCGCCGTAATATCTTTTTTTGGGATAACCTTCGCTATATTTGTTAGTAAAAACTGTTCCCAGCGCCTCCAACACCGCTTCAGAAACATAATTCTCACTGGCAATCAGCTCCATTCCTTCCTGTTGCCGTTTGATTTCTCCTTGAATTGCTTTATACACTTTCGGATCTTGTTTTTTGAGATTTTTCATAGTTTCATTGTTAAATTGTTTTATTGTTAACTACTCTAATAATACTATTAATGCCAAAAATCAGCAATTGTTGACTTTCGGTTGATATTATATTATTATAAAAAACCAACAAAAAAAAGCACCTTAAGATTAACACAATGACAACAGGAGAATTGTTATGACCATTTCCGGACCATTAACATCAGTCTATCTGATTGATTGTGCAAGAGACATGATATTGAGCAACGGCAAGGATTTCTTGCGTTGCAAATCAGGTGTGATAAAGATTCTAAACAAGAGTTCTACTGAGGAAATTCTTGCCAACCTAGAATCACCTGCAACTACCATTCATAATCCCCAGGGAATATCTCTTGGAACACTATGCAAATTTGCTCCAATCGAATTCTTCATATCAATAATCCAATAATCAGCCGGGATTAAACAAAACAAACAGGCTTTTCCGCCACGACGGAAAAGCCTTGTTTTAAATTGTGTTTTTTTACGTCTTACGTCTTATGACTTACGTCTATCTTTCAAGTATTCCCCCAACGCCTCCTTGTAACTTCGCAGTGGATTGAGTTTGGTATTAATCAGGACAGAAAAAAACGGCGTTTTAGCGATTCGCGGAAATTCTGATCTGGAAACAGGAATAAGCTCTGAATCTATTTTTGCTAATTCATATAACTCTGCTGCCGCTTCATACCATGTACCATAATCACTATTAGTAATATGATATATCCCAAAAGGCTTTTTCGACTCAATTACTTCTTTTGTCTTTTTTGCCAAATCAGGAGCATATGTAAAGCAGGTAGTTTCTTCGTCTACAATTTTTTTTACTTCTCCCTTTTTCCCTCCCTCAATAATTCCTTCGAAAAATCCTTTTTTTGCCTCTTTAGAAATTGCCGGTCTGCCAAAAAGAGCAGCTAGGCGAATAATATAATATTTTTCTCCTTTTTTTTGCACCGATTTTTCTCCCATCAGTTTTGTCTTGCCATATTTGTTCACTGGCGCCGGTTTGGCATTTTCATCAAATCCGATTTCCGGAATATAGTCATTATGCAATCCGCAAGACGCACAACTGCCCGTGCAACCTGTCGGCTCTGGAATCGGAGGCATTTCTTTTCCGAAAACATAATCGGTTGAATAATGCACAAAAATGGCTCCCATTTCTTTGGCAATCTGCGCCAAATATCCTGGCGCTTTTCCATTAATATTTTTCGCCGTTTCATATTCCTTTTCATCTTCCTCGCATTTATCCACTGCATTGTATGCCGCCGCATTAATAATCACATCAGGTTTTACTTTTTTTACCTTCATCCTAATTTGTTCCTTATCTGTTATATCAATATCCTTTCTATTCCACGCCACAATATCATAATCTACATCTTCAGAAAACGTTCTAACCAATTCTTGTCCAAGCATTCCTTTTGACCCAATTATTAAAACTTTTTTCATAATATTTATAAAAAAAATTAATATCTAGCAATTACAACTCTAACCATTTTTAATTATACAACATCTTTAATTCATTACCAAAACCCAATGCCTAACAAGAAAATCTAAACCAAAAACCCCTTTCGTTACCTTTCAAATTCACGACATTCCACTTATTGACACTATTAGAATATCTAAAATCTTTCTGAATTGAGGCTTTTTTAGAAATAAAAAACGATCGCCTTTTATTGGACAATTGTTCCTTCCTGTAGCTTTAGTTCGAAATTTTTCTTTGTTCCGTCTTTTTGAACGATTTCCGTTTTTACCGGAACATCATTTACGCCTGATTGCTTTTGAATTTCCAGGGCATAATCTTCAGCGGTAATATTTTCCGGTAAATAATATTTCCATATTACGGTTTTTTCCGAATTAAGCGGAACATTCACAATTGCTCCAAAATATTGTTTCCCAAACTCTTCTCCCTTTTGAATATTTTTGTCCGTATTTTCCGTCGAAATAAACTCAGATCCTCCGGGAACATAAATGCGCAAATAACTCAGATAATCTTTCGTCATCCAATCTTTTTGTAATGCTGTGTGTTTGTAGGTTATTTTCAAAGTCGCCTCCGGTCTTTGCTTGGAAAAATCAACAGAATAATCCATACTGCGCTTAATATAATAATCGCTTTTGTAAGCTCCGAGATTGGCATCTAGTGCCAGCAAATAATCTCCCTCCCACTGCTTGTCCACATTTCCCGACCAGCCATTCTCCCTTGCCAATACCTGCAAATTATCATCCTTAAAATATAGTTGAATATCCTTACTCCTCAGATCGTCTGCAATAATTCCAAAAAGTTCCAACTCTCTAGAACCCTTCAAATCAGAAACTCTTTTCAAGATTTCTATCCCGAATTCATTCATAATATTTTTTCTTTCTCCGGCAGAAATGCCCTGGTCAACATATCCCTTTTCCACTTGTTGCTCCAAGGCAATCACTGCATTTTGGCTGTCATAAGTTCCCGGATAACCCTCGATTTGAATCGGACCAGTCACTTTGAGAAAAGACAGAAGGACGTTGGAAGTAATACCGATAACGCCGTCAAATTGTTCCTCTCCCTTTCCCATATAATAAAATTCTTCCGCTTTTTTGGCGTTAGTTTCAAAATCAGGAGAATAATTTGAGTCACGCAATTTCCATGAATTGATGCGCAGTGCTTGCTTCATCGGATATGGAGGCTCGACAGTGTCCGGAATTCTTCCATCGAAATTTCCCGTATCGTGAATCTGCGAAAGCGTCAGCTTTCCATTCTTAAATTTAAATACTCCAAATGAACCAATGAATCCTCCCCCGGGACGAAGTTCCAAGTTATTTTGAAACAAAATCAAAAAGGTTTTTTCCTGATTGTCATTTTTCAGAAAATAATTCGCCACTTCATACAAAGCGCCAAATTCATTTTTATTTTTTCCGGAAAATTGCGATTGATCGGTATTATCGCTATATCGCGTTTGCCAAAAAGCATACCACGCCGCCAAAAAAATCGCAGCTGCCAGCCAAAAAATCACCCAAAATTTTCGTGAATATTTCTTCATAATTTATGCAATACTCGAACTGTTAACTTAAAAACCAATTTCCAAATATTACAAATCTCCTTTCAGAAGCTGATTGAGTCTTTTTTTGAAATCTTCAGCGGTCGGTTCAGGAATTGCATCCGCATCATTCTCATCTTCATCTTCTTCTTTTTTGTTTTCCGATGCGTCATTATTTGCGCCAAATTGCATCTCGGCAATTGCCTCCTCCTGATTATTTTCTGCAGAAAATTCACCGCCATTTTCCATCTCGGCGGAAAAAGCTACCGGAAGATTCTCCGGAGGATTATTTTTTCGAAATCTCAATCCCTCTTTAGCAATAAAAAAATTAGTTTCTTTTTCGGCATAACCTTCAATTAATTTTTCCAATTCCTTTTTTTGGTTTTTACCGCTTTTTTTAATTTCCGGAATTTTTATCGCTGGAAATTTCAAGCTTGGCTTGGTTGAAAGCATTTTTTCAATAAATACAAAAAATAACTGTACCAGCCAAGACAAAAACGCTCCAATCAGCAAACTTAAAAAAATAATCCAATACCATCCATTCAAAACCACTTCAGTTATCGGACCTTCGACAATACGCAAATCAATATCACTCT
Organism: uncultured Bdellovibrionales bacterium; assembly: GCA_964605525.1. Classification (GTDB taxonomy): domain Bacteria; phylum Patescibacteriota; class Minisyncoccia; order Moranbacterales; family UBA9337; genus UBA12151. The sequence continues at coordinate 47,839 of CAZSCV010000007.1, read as the reverse complement.
TTATGTTATAATATCGGCTGGCAAGATCAAACAAGGTGTCCGTCGCTTTCTTGGCGAAAAGGTTTGACTTTACCTGGCTTCGATCGGAAATTCGCAGTATCAGTGTCGTACTCTCAGGTTCATGAACCGTTTCAATTTTATTATTCCACATTTTTTTCCGCTCATCCTTTGAAAGAAATTCCCATTCATCATTCAAATCCGGGTTATTTCGCAACAATTTTTCATAAAAAAACAAAGTTTCAGATACCTCGGCCAAGTTTCCAGTCACCTCGCTAGAAGATGCTGCTATTTTTTCATTTTTTGGAATAACCAAAATCACCATTTCACTTTGATAAGAAACGCATTGTACGATCAAAATAAAGCTGGCAGTAAAAGCGAAAACAATCCACAGAAAAATAAAATATCCGTCAATTTTTACCGCTCCTTTAATTTTTTCTAAAAATCCGATTTTCATACATTCAAAGACAGTCTTCTATTTGATTATTTAAAAAAATTACATATTTTTTTCTTTTTTCTTTCTCAGCTCCAAATACAACTGGTTGGTTTTTTCCGCGATAGATTTCCAGCTGAACTCTTTGGAAATTCTTTCTTGGGATTTTTCTCCCATACTTTTGACTTCGTCTGGTTTATTCATAAGATAGGCAAGCTTATCCCTCAAACTTTCAACGCTTTTATTCGAAAAAGAAAATCCGGCATCTCCAATTGCTTCAATATTTTCAGCGATATCACTCGCCAAGGGAGCAATTCCACTTCCCATCGCTTCCAAAAGCGCAATCGAAAGCCCTTCCGATTCAGAAGGCTGGACAAAAAGATATGCATTGGAAAGCAATTGAGATAAAGCATCTCCGGTTTGATTTCCGGTAAAAATTATACTGCTTCTGCTCTGGCTTATTGTTTTCAAATAACGGACATAATCATCAGTAAAAGATCCAGCTCCAACAATCACCAATTTGAAATTATTCGGAAGCCTGTTCGTATCTTCCAATTGCTTGAATGCCTCAATCAAATAATGCACTCCCTTGTGTTTGACCAATCTCCCCATAGAAAGAATATATCCTTTTTTTCGAATATCCCACCCGGCCAATTCGGAAATATTTTCGTTATTTTTAATATCAGCTCCATTTGGAATAAAAACCGGCGCGTTGTGATATTTTTTTTCAGCGTATTTTTTCAGCGATTTGCTAACAACAATAGTTTTATTCGGAACTGTGTTTGCCATACGCTCTCCAAAATGCAAATATGCCCTGGCAAAAGCGCTCCATTTTTTGTGGAGATAGTCTTGGCAATGAAAAGTTGCAACCAGAACCGTCCGCGGTTTGAAAATTTTTATCATCCAAGAAAGAGAGCTAGGACCAATTGCGTGATAATGAACAACGTCATAATCGCAAAAAATAGCGTGCATTGTTGCCAGAAAAGTATGCGAAATGGCATCCAAGTTTTTCGTTGGAATACTTGGAAGATGAATCAATTTCACTCCTTTGTATTTTTTTATTTTTTTGTCAGTATAATTATTACGCACATAAATAACAACTTCATTGCCAAAACCGGCCAACCTACTGGCTAGTTCCTGGGCATGCGTTTCAACTCCTCCAAACTTAGCAGGAATTCCTTTTTGTCCGATAAATGCTATTTTCATTATTGTTATTTGAAAGTTTTATACTGCTCGCACGCTTGGGTTTTTCGCGTTATTTAACCCGGATTGCATCCGTAACGTTAGTAAGCTTGTTTTCCCAAAAAAGATTATTGCTTTGAACTGTCGCTCCATCCCAAATAGAAACAGGAAAATCCCCTCTTTGAATTTTCGCAATTCCGTTTCGGTCATTTTTGTACAATTTTGATTTATTGATATCAACTCTTCCTGCTTGTCCGTAAGCATTGATTTCAATTCCTTCTCGATGATTGTTGTAAAAAGTATTTTTCTTTGTCCAAATCTCGCTTCCGTCCAAAACCACTCGAAGACCGCTTCCCTCGTTATCTTTTACTTCATTGTCCGCAATCCACACGCTGGATCCTTTCTCAATGTCAATTCCATCACTTTCGTTTTCACGAATTTCGTTATCAATAATCACCAATCTTCTTTTTTGAGAAAAAATTCCCGCTCGCCCGTTTTTTTCAATTTTACTTTCTACAATGGAAACTTTATATTTATCATTAACCTTTCCACTTTCAATTGAAATTCCGTCTTTGTCATTATCCAAAATACGACACTCAATAATTGAAGCCTTACTATCCTTGTCAACTTCAATACCATATTTTCCTCCGCGGATAGTCACTCCGTTAATTTCACTTTTTCCATGCATATCCACCACTTCTTTCGAATCATCTCTGGCAATAATTGTCACCTTATCCATTCCGCTTCCGAAAACTTTCACTCTGTTGGAAATTTTAATATTTTCTTTGTATGTCCCTGAAGCAATGTGAATTTCATCATCATCATTGGCTTTTTCAAGTGCCTTGGTAATAGTTTTGTACGGATGATGGACGCTTCCATTCTGCGTTCCGGACGCGCTATCATCTACATAAATTTTTGACGTTCCCGCAAAAGAGAAAAACGGTAAAACCAAAACTGCCAACAAAATCAAGCTGGCAAAGGCTTCTCTTTTTCTAATTAATACAATATTCATTTTTTTGGCTTATTTTCCGGCGTTTTTTACCCAAAAAACACTCGAAAAAACAAAATTTAAACTATTATGAATTGATTTGACAGACTAGCAAAAAAAACGTTATTTGTCAAGGAAAATTCCCAACAAAAAAACCAACCTCAAAAAGGTTGGTTTTTTTGTAATGATATCTTTATACTCCGAAACTTGAACTTTTTTCCAGGAAAACTTTTCTTGGAAAAAATTCTTGAAAAGGTTTTTCACTCCGCTTTCCGCTCGAAAATTCAAAACGGCGAAAAACGGAACTATGCTAAATTTTATAATAAAGTAAACGTATTTGTCCCACCCTACCCAACCGCGCACGCTTAAGTTATTCTAATTCCCATTTAGATATTTGACAGAGATTCTAGTAAGTAAAACTAATTTTCTGTATTTATGTTCGACGCCTGATCATCAGATTTACCGAAACTGCCTTGCCTTCCGGAACCACCAGGTGCTCCTTGTCCGCCTTGAGGCATGCAAGATAGCTGATCTCCTGACGGAGCCTTTTTGCATGTTCCGGAAATCTTATTACTGCTTCCGCTATTATCCCTTTGTGGCATGCTTACCTCGCAACCATCACCCTCGTTTTTCCCTTGGCATGCAGATGATAATTCGGCTGGAGGATCCTGCCTTTGTTCCGCTCCAGGAATATTTTTTTGATCGTTTTTGCCAAAATTTTCATTACTACATCCAGCAAGAACCAAAACTACTAAGAGGGATGTCACCATAATCGCAATTTTTTTCTTCATTTTTTTTATTGTTAATAATTAATCAGTTATATATAGATAAATTAAACTTTTATTCATATCTCAATGCCTCGATGGGACTTAAATTAGCTGCCCGACGAGCCGGATAAAATCCAAAAACTACCCCAACTAGCGCCGAAACACCAAAAGCCAGAAGAATAGACCAGGTGGATACTTGAGTTGCAGTAGAAGCAAATTTCGATATCAAAAATGATGCCATCCATCCAAGAAGAACCCCAATAAGGCCACCGGAAAAAGTTAGAACTATCGCCTCAGCTAAAAATTGCATATAGATGTTAAATTTTCTCGTACCCACTGCCTTGCGTAAACCGATTTCGCGTGTGCGTTCCGTTACGGTCGTGAGCATCATATTCATAATCCCGATACCACCTACCAACAGCGAAATGCCGGCAATGGAGCCTAGTAAAAGCGTGAGTGTGCCGGTAATATCGCTGGCCGTTTGCATAATATCATTCTGATTCATGACATTAAAATCTGCTTCTCCTGAATTGGAAATTCCATGCCGTGTCAGTAACAAGCTCTCTATTTGGTCTTGAACAGAAGTCATCACATCCTGACTTTCAGAAGTAATGCTTATACCACTTATGTAATCATTTCCGGAAAGATAGTGCCTAACAGTATTAAAAGGAACATACGCGGCATCATCTGAGTTATTGAAACCAGATCCGCCTTTTGACTCAGTGATTCCAATCACATAAAATTCCATTCCATTGATACGAATAGTCTGCCCCACTGCGTCAGCATTTTCACCAAACAAATCGTCCCGTGTGTCCGGACCCAAGACCGCCACTTTGGCCATCGTTTTATTTTGCAGTTCATTAAAAAAACTTCCATTTTCAATTTTTATATTTCTAACTTCCGCATATTCCGGAGTAGTTCCAGTAATTTGCACATTAGTATTATTACCCTTAGCGACTATTTGAAAACTCGCGCCTATTTGCGGGGCCAGCGCTTTTATATTTTCAACTTGGGTTTTAATAGCATCAGCATCATCTAAAGTCAGTGTTTGTGCACTGCCCCTTCCCTGACTTACGGACATGCCTCTTTGCGCGCCTGGAGAAACATTGATCAGGTTAGAGCCAATTGATTCGATACTGGCTTCAATTGTCTTCTTTGATCCTTGTCCAATAGCTACCATCGTTATAACCGAAGCAATGCCAATGACGATGCCCAAAATAGTTAGGCTGCTGCGGACCCTGTTTCCCAAAACCGACCAAATTGTTTCTCTGAATAAATCAGCTACTATCATATTTTGTTAATTTATCAAATTTTTATGGTAAGTGCTTATCATTGGGCTTATTAGTCACATCCTTTTCAATCTTGCCGTCACGAATGTGAATTGTCCTGTTAGCATAATCAGCTACATCCATTTCATGAGTTATTAAAATTATAGTATGCCCCTTCAGGTTGAGTTTTTGAAAGGCCTCCATGACAACCTGGCTGGTTTTAGTATCAAGATTTCCAGTTGGTTCGTCTGCCAAAATTATCGCCGGATTATTAACCAGTGCCCTGGCAATAGCCACCCTCTGCATTTGTCCACCGGATAGCTGATTAGAAAAATTCATAAATTTACTTTCTTCCATTCCGGCCTGACTTAACTTTTCCCTGGCTAATTGTTCGCGTTTTTTTAACGGAACATCTGAATAATTCAATGGGAGCATAACGTTGCGAATTACTGTTGCTCTCGGTAGAAGATTGAAAGACTGAAAAATAAATCCGATTTTATTGCGTCGCAGATCGGCCAGCTCATCATCGTCTAATTTAGATATTTCTTGACCATCTAAAAAATATCTGCCGGAAGTTGGACTATCCAGCGCTCCTAAAATATGCATGAGAGTCGATTTTCCGCTGCCAGACGGGCCGATTATCGAAACAAACTCGCCTTCTTTTATTTCGAAGGAAACATTATCAAGGGCAACAGTTTCAACATCACCATTTCTGTAAATTTTTGTGAGATTATCACATTTAATCATAGTCGTATCTTTTATTTTGAAGAAGGTCCGCCACTTGGCGGTCCGCCCATTATGCTACCGAAACCGCTACTATTGTTTTGATTAGAGGAGCCAGATGACAAACTGGAGGAAGATGATTCTATTTTTTGCGTAACTACTTTGTCGCCAACATTCAAGCCACTAGTTATTTCCGTCTGCGTATCATTAGACATTCCAATCTGAACCTGTATTTTTTGCGGAATCATCCCATTATTTAGAATTTCAACAAAATAATTGTCACCTTCTGTTGTTATGGCGCTAGTGGGTATGATTAGAACATCCTCCTTGCTGTTTGAAATTATGGAAGCGGTGACGCTCATTTGCGGTTTTATTCTTTCGTCTAAAACATCCAATCCAACGGTCACGTTGTATGTAACTACCCCCTGCGCAACTGCTCCCAGAGCGTCAATTTTTTCCACTTTTCCGGATACTGTCAAAGAATCCAGGGCGTCAAATTTCAATGCTACTTCCTGTCCGATGGATATTTTGGAAATATCCACCTCATTGACTTCCACTAAGGCCTTCAGTGTTTCTAAATCACCGATAATGATTGGAGCGTTGGTCGTGCTATTTGAAGACGTACGACTCAAATCATCTCCGTTTTTGATATTTATCTCATTTATCGTACCCGCAATCGGAGCGGTCACCTTCCTTTTTAAAGCTTCAGATTGCGTGTTCCGATAATCCGCCAAACTTGCGTCCAAACTCTTCTGAGATTGGACAATCTTAGCTTCGGCTAAATCAATCTTATCCTTAAGAACAGAAAGTTCTTTTTTGGTATAAGCATCATTATCTTCATCATCAGCGTCTTTAGCTTTATCATATGTCGCTTCGGCGTTATCTTCATCAATTTTTGCCGATTCCAAGGAATTCTTGGCGGATTCATAAGAAGCTGACGCTTTGGCCACGCTCACGCTTAAATCATCATTGATGATGCTGAAAAGATACTGGTCTTTTATAACCGAGTCTCCAACCTGCACCGCTAAATCTGCTACAGTTCCCGTAATCGTCGGGTCAACAGTTGCTTGATTATCAACAGTGATATTTCCACTGGCGGAAATTGAAGACATTAAATTTCCTTTTTCAACAGTTGCGGTTATATACCGAATTTGCATGCTACCTGACTGACTTTTACTATACCAATAATAACCCCCGCCAATTATCAGAAGGACTGTAACAATCAAAATATACTTTTTCTTCGTTTTCATTAAGTTTAATAAAAAAAATTATTGTGCAAATAGGTCATCATCTTGGACTGAACTTATCAGGTCATCAACATTTTTAAGGGAGTTATTTGCTTCGCTCTTGGTTTTAATCGGGGCATTGGCATCAGTTGGCTGATTGCCAAATGAATCATTCGTATCAACTTGCTTTATCGCGTTTTTTTGTGCGCACATCAGCGTTGCTTGTTCATTAATTTTCTTATCCACCTCTTGTCGATCAATCCAGGCAATAATACCTATGATTATAATGACAAAAATAATGAAAAATATTAGATATAGTCTATTTTTGTTTCTTTCACTTATGTTTATTTGCATTTTATTGCGTTATTTTTTCAATGGAAGCGCTCAAACTATTTCGAAGCGTACCATAAGAATTAATCAAATCAGTTATTGTCATTTTAATTTGCGCTTGAGTACTTTGGACTGCCGCAGGAGCAGTTTCCGATATGTCAGTTTTACTGCTACTTAAGGCTTGGACATATTCATCAAATGCACCCAATACGGATATAGCTTTAGTTTTGAAAATATCAAGATTGCTCTCTATTTCAGTAGTGCCTATATTTTTCGACTTTAAAAATTCAATAATTTTTTCAACTCTGTTCTCTACTTGAATAAACTGCTGCTCTTTCTCAACTCGTATTCTAGTAGCTCTTTCGATCTTTGCATCGATATCACTTACGACCTGATTAGAATCAATAGCATTATTTGGCTTTACTGATGATGCATCACCCTTTTTTGAAGCAGGCATTTGTCCAGTTGTTCCCTCGCTAGGCATTTGTTTTTCTGTTGCGCCCGAAGGTAATTTCATATTTTCCGCATCACTCGGAGACATGTTTTTAAATTTATTAATCATTTCTGTACATTGTGCTTTAGTTTGACCAGTCCTAGAAACGCAATCCTCAACAGTTGGTGTTCCCATGCCAGTCGCAGCCAAAGAAACTGATGGAGTAATAAAAGACACCAATGCAACCAGCGAAATTGCGATACTATTTCTTTGTTTTAATTGCATAACTTTAGACCATGCCCATCTTTCAATAACAATAAGATGGTATATGAGTTATTATTTTATAAAATAAGCACCCTCCCTCCTTGAATGCCTATACAAAGTAATACGAACAATTAAAAAAAGGTTTGCATTGTCATGCTAAAAAGACCCTGCACAAAATAGCAAGATCTTTATAAAAAATAATGACTCCTAATATACCAACTAAAAAGGCGGGGGTGGCGGAAAGCCATTTGGAAATTGCCCGTCTTGACCCGGAGGCATTGGACCACGAAGAGGTTGACCATTCCAATCAGGAGGAAATTGTCTTATCGAGAACGCATGCATTAAAAATTCGCCGGTTTTTTCTCCTATGACACCAACTTTTTCACCATTAGCAATTTGAACATCATCAACTCTTTCAGTTTTTTGATCGTAATATATTTTCCAATCTTGATTATCAAAACTTTTTAAATCAAAGCTGTCCGTGCTAATATTGGTAATCTCTCCTCCAATTAGTCCGTCTCCAGGTCTTTGCCATCGCGCGCCTCTTGGGTCAGTAAAATCCCTAAAATTTGGCGCCTTTTTTGAAAGCACTCCGTCCATGCGGTTATTTATTTTTAGAATATGACTAAGTATGCCCAAAATTGAAATTATTAGCACTACAAGACTAGTTATGAAAAGGGTGCTGCGACGATATCCTTTAGCGGTTTTTCTAAAAGCTAAAATTCCAAAAATAAGCGCTGATAATGATAATGCTATCCATAAATATGGGGCAGTGATAAAAAGTATCATTATAAGTCTTTGTAATCCTAAATATTTCAAAAATCTTGGATCTATGTCAATAATATTAAAAATCGCCATAGATAATGATAATGCCCCAAAAATAATAAAGCATGCCATAATAATCCAAAAAAGATAACTCTTCCACTGCAACTTCAATCTTGACTCAGGGATTATGTGAGCCTCTTTAATTTTTTCAACTATAATTTTTGAAAAATCTTTCATAGATATTATGTTATTTTATTTTTTTTATTTCATCAAAAAGAATTTTTCTTCCGCGATTTATTAATGCTGCCACGGTACCTTTTGGCTTCTGAATAATCTCCATTATTTCCTCATAATTTTTTTCTTCCAAGAAACGCAGAATCATCACCTCACGATATTTATGGGGCAATGTGCTTATAATCCGTTGAATGATCCTCAACTGATCCTTTGTTTCCAAATTAATCTGCATATCACCACCGTCTGACCGCAAAAAATTTATTACATCCTCTTGTTCTAGGCATACTGTCTGTGGCCGAGTCTGTTTTTTTCGTATAGCATCTATTGTGGCATTTCTGGCAATTTGATAAATCCATGTTGAAAACTTCAAATCAGTATCAAATATGTTCAAACTTCGGTATGCCTTAATGAATGTTTCTTGAACAATATCATCAATGTCCTCAATGCAAAAATATGAAATTCTTCTGATAAAGCGAAACAGACGCTCTTGATATCTTAATATTAATTCGCCAAAAATTTCTGGATTACTTTTTGAAGCTTCAACCAGCTCGTTGTCGTCCATTGCACTGTAGGATATCAGCCCCTCCATTTAGTTATACGAAAAAAAAATTAATTTGCTTACGCATAATGGTGGTAAATTTAATTTCCTACTTAGGTTAACATATTTATCAAAAAATTCATATTGCAACATTTATAACACAAAAAAACCAATCTCAAAAAGGTTGGTTTTTTTGTAATGACGGTAGCTACGGGGAATCCCACCCTGACTGATGGTCGCCCGCTAAGGCAAGAAACCCTTGATGCATATTTTTTTGTAGCGCTACGGGGAATCGAACCCCGGTTACCAGGATGAGAACCTGGCGTCCTAGCCGCTAGACGATAGCGCCGAGATATTTCACTAAAAGTTATATTAGCAATAAAAATAAAATAAATCAAGCCGGTAATTTACCGGAAAATTTGAATCAACGCCAACATTTGCATGAAAAAAAGTTAACATAATTCCACGACCGTAGAATTATGTCGGATTGAAAAAAAAATAAAAAGCCCCGGAGAAATTTCTTTTTTTGTTGTATTGTTATACAAGTAAGCTTGAGTTCAAACTTACAAAAAGAAATTTCCGGGGCAGTGAAGATTCGGTAATCTTCATTTTTTCTCCTCTACTTGATTACAGACGGTTTTTTCCATGTAGCGATAAAATCCACTACAAGTTCCTGTCGTTGAGATACCGACAGGCGAAAATAAATCGGGCTCAACATTAGAATTTGAATTGCTCTTTTTTTCGTAATCATTTTTTTCCCTCGTTTTCATTTTTCTCGTTTGATCACTTTCATTGAAAGCGACCTCCTCAAAAAAAACTAGTTGGAAACGAACAAAAGACAACCCCCTCAGGAACTGTCTTTTGTTTACAAAGTACATCGTCTTTGCTTATTGGACTATTCAAATTTATTTTTTGTTTTCTCCGCCTCCTACTCTCTTTTTTTCTTATTACTTATATTTCACACCTGAATTGACTTTCTGTCAACAACATTATTAAAAAGTTATCCACAGGCTGATTATGGCTCAATGAATGGCTTTTTTCTCCATTCTTTTGATTGGCGGCAAAGTAATTCGCGCGCATCAAATTGTTTTTCCATAATATTCTCAACAACTTTTTCCATCCTCATCGATTGAGAGCCTTTCACTAAAATCAAATCATCATTTTTGATTATTTTTTCCAATTCAATCGCAGTCACAGAAGGATTGTCAAAATAAAAAACTTTTTTTTCATCGCCCTCAATTTTCTTTTCCGATTTCAAATAATCAGAAACTGCTGTTTCCATTCTTTTTCCCACCGCAAAAAACAAATCGACTCCGGAAGAAAAAACTTCTGCTGCCACTCGAGAATGACCGGATTCAGATTCGCTTCCCAGTTCCAACATATCCCCCAAAACAGCAATCCTTCTGCTGGCCGAAGTTCCCGCTACAGTCTTGAGCGCCGCTATCGCTGAAGCTGGCGAAGAGTTGTATGTATCATCGATTATATTACTTCCATTTTTGCCAGAAATCAAATTCATCCTTCCGCAGGGAGGAAAATAATTTTCCAGCGATTGCGCCATATCCACCAAATTAATCTTAAACTGCATTCCAATGGAAACTGCTGCCAAAATTGAATATATCTGATGAAAAGCAAGGATATGAGGCAAACGGAAAGGTACAATTTTTCCTTGATAATTAAGTTTGAAACTGATTCCGGAAATTTTTCCATCTATATAATTAAAATTGGCATCTGTTGCTTGCACTTTCAATTTATCCTGAAAGCCAAATTCGATATATTTTACAGGGGCGTCCCTTTTAATTTTTACAATTTCGCTATCATCTCCATTGATAATTGCCATTCCTCCGTTTCTTATTCCCTTAATTAATTTCCCTTTTTCTTTGGCAATATTTTCCACACTGCCAAAAAACTCCATATGACTAGCTGAAATATTCGTAATCACGCCAACATCCGGCGAAACAAAAGAAAGTAGATAATCCATATCTCCCGGCTGGTCTACCGCCATTTCCAAAACCAATATCTCCGGATATTCCCAAGGAAAAATAAGCAAGAAAATTCCTTTCGCAAAAACTCTGCTCCATCCCAGAAAAGAACTTTCTCCGCTTTCACTACCCAAAATAGTCAGTGGAATGCCAATTTCATTATTATAATTTTTCTCACTTTTACGCACCCGAAATTTCGAAGTCAAAACCAAGGCAATTGCTTCTTTAGCAGAACTTTTACCAACCGAACCGGTAATTCCGATAATTTTCGGGTTATATTTATTAATAACCGCTCGCGCTAAAAAACGCAGAATTTTTTCCAATATTTGAATTTTTTTCGATTTTGATTTAACTTTCATATTTTTTTATAAATCAGGATTCACGCGATTGAATAACCAGGCTCCCGGTTTTCCGAAAAAATGTTTTTTTCGTAGCTGTCCGTGTCCCTCGAAAGGACCGGAGAAAAAAATATTTTTTCGGAAAACCATACAAAAATTATTTAAATGCGTAAATCCTAATAAATGCCCGCTAATGAAATTTCTATTCTTAATTTCATATTCCATCATAATTCCGACGGAGGCAATGTCTGTTTATCGTCAATAATCTCTGTCGGCTTAACATCATAATACTCTAGCAGAAATTTCATTATTTCGCCAAATGCCGGAGCCGCACTGGATTCGGCCCATTGCACATCTTTTGGATTGGATATTTTCACCAAAACCGTAAACATCGGATTGTCTATGGGAGCAAACCCGGCAAAAGACCCAATCGTAATCGAATCTTCATATCCCTGCGAACCCTTTTTCGCCACCTGAGCTGTTCCGGTTTTTCCTCCTACTAAATATCCAGGAACGTCAGCCCTTTTTCCATGACCATTTACTACTACGCTTCGCAACATATCGGAAACTTTTTTTGCCGTATCTTCTCCGATTACTCTTCGGATTTCTTGCGGTCTTACATCTTCTTCCTTTCCATCCGCATAAATTACTTTATCCACTATTTGAGGTTTCATCAAAACCCCGCCATTGGCGATAACAGAAAAGGCATTCACCATTTGCAGTGGCGTAGTGGTAATTCCTTGCCCGAATGATGCAGTGAAAAATTGAATATCCCTGTTAACAGCTTTGAGATTTGCCAAATTTCCCGCAGATTCACCCGGCAATTCTATTCCGCTCAATTCTCCAAATCCGAAACGGCTCACATATTGGGAGAAATTTTTATTTCCCACTAATTTTTCCACAAAAATAACTCCGGTATTGATTGAATTTTCCAGAACATTATTCATCGTACTTTTTCCATAAACTTTTTCTTCGGAATTTTTAATCACATATCCCGCCTCTTTGACAAACCCCGTGTCCACATATTCCGTCTCTGGCTCAATCTTTCCGTCATCAATGCCGATTGCCATAGTTATCGGTTTGAAAATAGATCCCGGCTCATAAGAAGTGCTTATAGAAGAATTGATAAATCTTGACATATCCTCCACGCCCGAATATTCATTCGGATTGAAAGTCGGCCAACCTGCCATAGCCAAAATCTTTCCTGTTTTTGGCTCCATCACCAATATTGCTCCATCATCCGCTCCATGCTTCTCCATTACTTGGCGCAAAATCTTTTCCACTTCATATTGTACGGTATAATCAATCGTCAAAACCAAATCAACTCCATGATTAGCCGGTTTCAAATCGCGATCCGCAATTGAAATCCATCTTCCGGCAGCATCTCTTTCTTGATTAAGCGAGCCGGGCATACCCTTTAATTCGTTTTCCCATGATGCTTCTACGCCATATCTCCCCCTATATGTTTCTCCATCATTTCCAACGAAACCAATGACTTGGGAAGCCAACTCTCCTCCCAAATAATAGCGAAAACTTTCATCGATAAGTTTTATTCCATCAGCATTAAACTCTCTTACTTTCGAAGCCTCATCATCCGAAAGCCGGTGTTTTATAATTTCAAAAACATCATTTGGATCTGAAATCTTTTGCCGCAACATATCCGCGTCCATATTAAGAATAGATGAAAGCGCATAAGCGACTTTTTCACGGTCGCTTATTTCCCGCGGAACAGCATACACCATTGGATAATCTCGATTGATCGCCAGTGGATATCTTTTTTCATTTTTATCCTTGAGAAAAATTTCTCCCCTATCAGGAATCAACTCTTTGAATATTTGATGCTGACCCTGGGCAATTTCAGAATAATTTTCATAAGCTAAAACCTGCAAACAATAAAGACGAGCGATGATAATTCCGGAAACCAAGAATATCACAACAGTCAAAATATAAATCCTCCACATTTCTGAAGAGTGCGATTTACTTGCCGGGTTTTTTACCGTCCGTCCATTCATAAATTCATATTTCTATTTCTGATTCTTCTTCAAATTTTTATCAATAGAAGCAAGCAAGCTATTTCAAAGCTACCGGTCCTGATTCTTCGATATATACTAATTGCTGGCTTGATTCCGACATATTAATAAGATTTTTACTTTCCTCTTCAATATGTTGCAAAGAATTCAGTTCAGCCTCGTTAATTTTCAATCTTTCGTTTTCTTTTTGCAAATCACTAATCTCTTTTTCAATAGATTTTATCTGATAACCCTTTACCGCACTTCCATTAACAAAAGAAAGATAAACGCATCCGGTCGCCGCCAGCAAAAAAATTAAAATGACTTTAATATTAATAAACCCAAAACTAACGCTTACTTTTTTTTCCGAGAAAGAGTTTTCTGTACGTGAAAACACCGGCTGTCTGCGGTAGCAACGTCCGTCTCGATTGATGATTTTTTTATTTTTATTTTCCATATTCCTTGTGTCCCCCCAAAGAATATTTTATATTTTTTCCACTACCCGCATTCTAGCGCTGCGGGAACGCGCATTAACGCTTACTTCTTCTTCCGATGGAGCAACTGGCTTTCGAGTGATTATTTTCACCCGCGGCTCGTTATCGCAACGGCAAACCGGAAATTCCTTTGGGCAAATGCATCCCCTTGCATTTTCCCGAAAGATATTTTTCGCGATCCGGTCTTCGCCTGAATGAAACGAAATTACTGCCAATCTTCCCTCTTTTTTTAAAATATCTATTGAATTCGCCAAAAATTTTTCAATACTTTCCAATTCTTTGTTCACTTCTATTCGCAATGCTTGAAATGTCCTGGTGGCGAAATGAACTTTCCGATGTTTGAATTTTTCCGGCACAGCACTGGAAATAATGCCGACTAATTCCGTTGTTGTTTTTATTCTTCCTTCACTCCTTTTTTCGACAATTTTTCTTGCTATTCTTTTTGCAAAATGCTCTTCTCCGAAAACGCGAAATATTCTTTCCAAACTTGCCTCGGGGTAATCATTGACTACATATTCCGCCGTAAGCTCCTCGTCGCTCAACATTCTCGGCGATTTTCCCATCCGCATATCCAGCGGACCGCCGGATTGAAAACTAAACCCCCTTTTAGCATCATCCAGTTGATCGGATGAAAGTCCGAAATCCGCCAAAATCGCATCTACTTTTTTTATCTCTAAAATTTCTAAAACTTTCTTTATTTCTGAAAAATTGCAACCAACCAAATAAATATTATCTTTCTTGAAAATCGGTATTTGCAAATCATTTGGAAATTGGAAATTGGAAATTGGAAATTCCGCAAATTTTTCCAAAGCACTAATATCCCTATCAAAACCTACAAAAATTCCTGCTTCTCCAATTTTATCTATAATTTTGCGAGAATGTCCGCCCCCGCCCAAAGTCGCGTCAATAACAATATCTCCGTTTTTCAAATTCAGGCTTTCTACCGCTTCCTTCAGTAATACCGTTTTGTGAATACTTTGCATTAAATTTCTAATTTCAAATTTTAAATTTTCAAACAATATCCAATTTTTTAATTTTAAAATTAACTCATTGAGTTATTGAAAATTGTTTGAAAATTTAAAATTGATAATTAATCCTAATAGATTCCCAGCTTCCCAAGCTGCTCCGCTATTTCATCCGTATTTTTTTCCGCTTTGGTCTTGTACTGGCTCCAATTTTTTTCCGCCCATACCTCCAAACGATTGAAAAGCCCAGCAATAACCACATTTTTTCCCAGTCCGGCATAATCTTTCAAATAATCAGGAATCAAAACTCTTCCTTGTTTGTCAATTTCCACATCAATCGCTCCGGCAAGCATCAAACGGACAAAACTTCGCGTTCCGGATTCTCCCATTGGAAGATTTCCCAGTTTTCCGGCAATATCTTCCCAAACTTTCATCGGATACACAAACAGACATTTATCCAACCCGCGAGTTACCACAACTTTGTTTCCCAACTCACCGCGAAATTTAGAAGGCACTGCCAGCCTTTTCTTCGGATCTATTGAATGTTGGTATTCTCCAATAAACATATTCTAGAAATTAGGAATTACCCACTTTGTTCCACCCGGCAACACTTATCTCTATTTTACTCCACTGCTATCCAAGCGTCAACACTTTTTTACCAAACAAAAAAACCGCCATAACAAGCGGTTTTAAAAACTTATCCACAACCTAAAATAAAAAATTAAAAAAATTAACGCTTTCCATAATTCTCCGGCTATTTCCAAAAAACTAACTCGCCTCCGCTACTTTTTTGGCGCGCAAAAAATTGAGAACTATTGAAGCCAGTGCGGCTATCAAAAAAGTTGAACTCAAATTCGTTGAAAGTGAAATTGGAATAATCAAAAGCATAGCCGCAACTTTTCCAAAGCTGAGTGCCATTTCATGGATCACTGTATATTCATCAACGAAGTGACCCTCATCAGCGGCAATTTCATATGTAAGTGCATCAAACGGAACACGAAGAAAAATTTTCATCAACTTATGGTAAGCATCAATAACAAAAATTTGAAATGATGTGATAACAAAAATTTTGAAAATCCACCCAAGCGCATATAAGGTGCTTCCAAAATGAATAAATTTCTTTTTGGAAAATTTTTCATCGACATATTTTCCCATTAAAATCTGCAGTATTATCGTAGTTCCCGTTATTAAAGCCGAAATAAAACCAACCTCCGCATAATTTCCTTTCAAAAGTTCAAAAATAAAAATCGGCCACACAACTGCTCCCACAGTATTTTCCGCTCCATCTGCCATATACGCCAAAATATTCGCCCTTCGCTGGCGAGAAAAAAATTCTTTCCAAGTTTGGAAATATTTCCAGCTGAATTTTTCTCTGGTTTTTGGAATTGTTAAAAGAGGAATATAAGAAGCCAAATATATTGCAACGGCAATTAAAAAAAGCGTACCGAAGCCAGCCCGAGAAATTATCAATCCCGCCGCAAAAGGAGTTATTACTCCAATAACATCAGTAGTTGCCTCCAACAACCCAACCTCTCTTCCCCGATTTTTTTTGTCGGTAAACTTAGCAAAATCAACATGGTACGGAATCCAATGGGTAATTCTCCATAAAACAAGAAACGTCAGAGAGATAACGGAAATTAACAAAGCATTTTTCACACTGGCAAAATAAAATGTCCCATAAAAAAAGGCTCCAAAAAAAACACTGATCCTGAGCGCCCGGCGAAACCCCAACCGATTGAGAAAAATCGCCCCGAGCGGAATAAGAATAATGTAAAAAAAATCACTGGCAATGTAGTACCAAGCCACTTTGGAAAAATTATTTTCAAAAATTCCATACAAAAAAATCGGCAAAAAAATTCCGAATAATCCTCCGGCAATTCTGATTATCGATTTACTGCTGTACAGCGCGACAAATCCGCTCTTTATATTTCCGTCAAAATATCTTTTCTTCAATTTGAAATTCATAATTTATTTTTCTGTTTATTATTTTGGAAACTTATACGTTCAAACAATAATGAAATTGTCCGGTCAAAAATAGCGTATATAAAACATATCGGGTTAATTATAGCACGAAAATCAGAATAATGTTTGCCTGATTTTGCAAAATATTATATAATTTTATTAAAGACAAAAACGGTAAATTCAGGGGGGTTAATTTCCTTTTTTGGATTCTACTAGTTTAAAAATAAAAATGAAAAATGAAAATAAAAAAATGAAAACCGCGGCTGATTTGACCGAGGACGACAAAATTCGTCAAATTGAAGCATTGCGCGACACAATCAATAGTGCCGAAAAAACCATCCAGAGCGCCAAAGCCATGCTTTTGAATTTGGAAGGAAAAAAGAAAGCAGGACGAAGAAGAAAAGTTGACGAAGAATATGCGGAATCAAACATAATCCAGGGAACGTTTGATGGTCAAATAATGGTAGGAACGGATGGAAAACAATATCCCGTTCCGGCAAATTATGCGTCAAAATCAAAACTCGTTGAAGGAGATATGCTCAAGCTCACAATCTCTTCTGACGGCTCTTTCATATACAAGCAAATCGGTCCGGCTGAAAGAAAAAATATCATCGGTGTTATCGGACAAGATGAAAATGAAAATTATTTCGTCATCGCCGAAGGAAAGCCTTACCGGATTCTTCTGGCTTCTATTACCTATTTCAAAATCGAACCAGGAGACGAGGTTGTAATTGTCGTGCCAAGAAGCATCAATAGCGAATGGGCGGCAATCGAAAACGTTCTCCAAAAAGGATCTGCTGGGGAACCGATTTTTCACAAACCTATCAATAATGCTGAGGAAATAGAAAAAGAAGAAACAAAACAAGTCGAATCATTGGAAGAAATCGCAGAGGAAAAAGAAAGCGACCAGAATGTCGAGTCAAGCAAAGATTCGTCTATGGATGAATGGGCGCTGGATATTGAAGAAATAAAAAAAGAAATTGAAAAAGAAAAAGTTGAAACCGAAAGGATTTAACAAATTCCGTAAAATTATAAACATAAAATCATAAAAAAATGGACAACCAAGCTGTTAAGAAATCATTCGGACAATTTTTGCGCTTTGCTGCAATTGGCGTTATGAATACCGGAGTGGATTTGGTTATTTTAAACATTGAAACTATTTCTACCGGAATAAAAGAAGGCGCTGGATATGGAATCCAGAAAGGATTATCATTCTTGGTAGCCGTAACCTTCAGTTATTTTCTCAACAAACATTGGGCATTCAAAGACGCTTCCAAGAAAGATGAGGGGAAGAAATTCTCTCAATTTCTATCCATTAGCGTAATTGGAATGATTATCAATGTTTCCGTCGCGACCATAACCGTAACTTATCTCAAAGCTCCTATCAACGATCTGCTTAATTTCAGTTTCTTAACTGACCAAATATGGGTGAGCCTCGGGGGACTTGCCGGAACTGCTGTCGGTTTGTTTTGGAATTTTGTCGGCTACAAATTCTGGGTTTTCAAAAAATAAACAGCCTTATAATAAATAATTCCCCGCCCTATAAAGCGGGGTTTTTATTTTACCGGAAAAATGCTAAGATACTATAAGCCCTATGGGACATATAAGACATATAAAGAATTATGATTTCAAAAACATTATACCGAAAATACCGGCCACAGAAATTTTCCGATATTATCGGACAACAACATATCGTCAAAACTCTCTCCGGAGCTATTGCCAATGAGCATATTGGTCATGCTTATCTTTTCACCGGACCGCGCGGAACCGGAAAAACGACTCTGGCTAGAATTTTCGCCAAAGCCATCAGTTGTGCTGATCGAAAGGATTTTGAACCTTGTGAAAAATGCCAATCTTGTCAGCTCATTTCAGAAGGCACCGCAATGGATATCATTGAAATCGATGCCGCTTCCAATACCGGAGTGGAAAATATCAGAGAACTGCGAGAAACCGTCAAACTTCCTCCATCCATCGGAAAATATAAGGTTTATATAATCGACGAGGTTCACATGCTTTCGTCCGGCGCATTCAATGCCCTACTGAAAACATTGGAAGAACCGCCCGCTCACGCCGTTTTCATATTGGCAACAACTGAAATTCACAAGGTTCCGGAAACTATTCTTTCCCGTTGCCAGCGTTTTGATTTTTCCCGACTTTCGTTGGAAGATATCATTTCCAAACTTTCCTTTATCGCAAAAAATGAAAAAGTGAAAATCGAAAAAGAGGCACTGGAAATGATTGCAATTTCCGCCGAAGGAGGAATGCGCGACGCCGAATCTCTTTTGGCTCAAATTATCTCATTGGAAGACAAAAATATCACTACTAAAGAGGTTGAGGAAATTCTTGGAACAACTTCACATAAGGAAGTGGCAAAAATAAGTGAATTACTCTTTGAACGCCAAACAGCCGAAGCCCTGCTACTCTTAAACGAACTAGCAAAAAATGGGCTTGACTTGGAATTTTTCGGAAAATCTCTTATCAACTATCTTCGCCAAATGATGATTCTTTCTATTGACTGCAAAATGCCGGAAATTCTCAAAAACTTCACAAAAGAACAATCGGAAATAATAACCTCCCTCGCCCAAAAAACGGAACTTGAAAGAATTGTTTCGGCAGTTGAAATTCTTTCCGAGGCGAAAAACAAAATACGCACATCCTTCCTTCCTCAACTTCCGCTGGAAATTGCCTTTATAAAAATCTCCAAAAACACCGGAAGCTCTTCCCTTTCCGCTCCAAAGATTGAAGATACACAAAAAGAAGAAGTTGCAAATCCCCCTATTTTGCCGGAAAAAAAAATCCAATCCGCAAAAACAACAAGAACTTCTCCGTCCGCTTACACTGAAGAAAAACAGCCTGCTCCTTCAAAAATCGACGCGCAATCGCAATCTTCTCCAACTCAAATCGAGGAAAAATCCAATCAGACTGCAAATTCAAATTGCAACCCCATAAGCTTAGCTCAAGTGAAAACCGCCTGGGGTCAGTTTCTTCTGGAAATGAAAAAGTTCAACCATTCTCTTTCGGCTTTTCTTTCCAATTGCGAACCGGTTAGGATTGACGGCAATACAATTGTAATTGCCACTGCTTTTCCTTTTTACAAAGAAAAATTCAATGAACCGCAGAATAGATTGACAATCAAGCAAGTTTTCGATAAAATCCTAGAGGCTGATTGCCGGATTGATATTGCCACTGAAGAAGAGGCAGGAGTGAAGATTGCCAAGAAAAATAATCACCTGGGAGCATCTCAGGAGTCAAAGCCCAGTGAAACCGCCTCCCTACTTCAAGACGCCGCTCAAATGTTTGGAGGGACGATTGTGGAAGAGCAATAAATTTAAAACATATTTGGGGCGTAGCCAAGCGGTAAGGCAGGGGCCTTTGAAGCCCCCACGCGTAGGTTCGAATCCTACCGCCCCAACATTGAAAAGAATCATAGACCCGCCGAGGAGGCAGGTCGATCTCATCGGCGACCCACTGGAGAGGCAGGAATCCTACCACTCCAACATCCAAACAAAAACTACCTTTCGGGTGGTTTTTGTTTGCAAATAAGACCATCCATATATATATGAACATTACCATGGGCTATTGATTTATTATAAAAACACTGATAGTATAGCGTCTATTGCTGGATTGGCCGGCATTTTTAAAAAGTACTTTAACTTAAAGAGGCACTCTGATGAAAAAGCACTCCTTGATCATTTTATTTTTTTTCTTAATTGCATCTTTTTTTTCTACAAACTCTGTGTACGCATACGTCAACGAAGCTTCGTTGGATGATGGCAGGTTAACGTTCGACCCGACACTTGAAACCGAGGAAAGTGAATGGACAATCACTCAGATTCAATCAGAGGAAAATGGTGACCCGAATGTCATAAATTTCCTCGTGAAATTTAGCGACAAAACGAAGAAACCGATCGGTTTCTTTCGCAAAAAAGACGAAAAAAATCAAGATTTTTTCATCAGAGAAAACATCGCCATATTCAAAGAAGCTGACGGGGAATATATATTCTCCGTCAAAATAGAGGAATCAGAAAAATCTCCCACAAGAATCTACCTCGGATATAACAATATCCAAGACGAATATTGTTATGTAGAGGAAATTATTCTATTCTTCTCTCATAAAACATGGATTCCTGTATTTATGGGAGATGATCCTTATACCTACAGATACAAAAAGGATGACTAAACCTTTTCCTCTCAAAAAGCAAAAACCCCGCACGGCAATATTACTACTTGCCGCTGCGGGATTTTTTATTTGCAATGAAATATATTACTATCAAAAACGGTAATAGTAAGTGCTACCAAATCTAATCCTCTTCGCTAAAAACGGAGAAATGAATCTTCTTTTCTAGGATTAGGGAAAAGAGGGCAAAAAAGAAACCGCGAGCGCGGAATTAGTATGATAAAGTCATATTGACGAGGTGCTAGCGGGATTATTTTTGCAAAAAACAACCGGTTTTCCAAAGATACAACAGCAGAAGATTCGCTTACATATCTTTGGAAAACTGGACATCTTTCTTGTTGTATACAAAAAATCCCCGACATCACATCGGGGATTTTTAGTTATATCTGTCGCTTGTCTAGAAAAATAATTCTTAAATTATTTCAAGTTAACAGTAGCTCCGGCGTCTTCCAATTTCTTTTTGATTTCTTCCGCTTCTGCTTTCGCAGCTTTTTCCTTGATTACTTTTGGAGCAGCATCAACCATATCTTTGGCTTCCTTAAGTCCCAATCCGGTAATTTCACGAACAGCTTTAATCACATTGATTTTTTGCTCTCCAGCAGCAACTAATTCAACATCGAAATCAGTTTTTTCTTCAACAGCCTCTCCTGCAGCGCCTGCCACGGCAGGACCCATCATCATTGGAGCAGCAGCACTAACTCCGAATTTTTCTTCCAAAACTTTCACCAATTCTGAAAGATCCAAAACACTCATTTTTTCAATTTCGGAAACAAGCTTTTTGAATTTTTCCGGAACCTCTACTTCCTTCTTCTCTTCTTTAGCCTCTGTGGCTTCAACTTTTTTTTCTTCAGTCATACTTTTATATACGTCTTATAAGTCTTATTTGTCTTATACGACCTATTAATTATTATTTAAATTATTGCTTACTTTCACTAATAGCTTTTAAAACTTGAACCAATGAACGCTGGTTTCCCTGGAAGACATTCATCAATCCTCGGATAGGAGAACTCAAGCTTCCGACCAATCTCGACAGCAATTCTTCCTTGCTTGGCAATTTCGCCAAAGCAATAACTTCCTGCGCACTCATAGCCTTAATCCCCAAAATTCCTCCCAATATTTTCAAACTTTCATTGGTTTTGGAAAACTTCTCAATAATTCTCGCTGAACTTACTTCATCTTGAGTGGCAATAGAAACAGCTACTTGCCCTTCCATTCCTTTCGTCTTCAAATCAACGTTCGCATTTTTCAAAGCAATATCAATCAAATTCTTTTTATACACCCGGAGATTTGAACCTTCTTTTTTTAACTCTTTTTTCAGCTTTATCGACTCATTAACTTTAACTCCCTTAAAATCAGCAAAAACAACAGATTTTGCGGATTTTATTTCTTCAGTCAAATCTTTTACGATTTGCTCTTTGTTTTTTCTTGTTAACATAGGATTATTTAAATTTAAAAAATTCACACACTTTACAGAGAAAACAAAAACTGCGGATAACCCGCAGTAAGGCATAAAGAAAATTAACTTTCGCTAAAAATCTTTTCCTCGGCAGGACCTATTTGTATCGCACCATTTTCACAATACAATGCCTGCTGTCTGCGGAAAACTTCAATTTTATTTTTTCAGTATATATTTGAATCATCAGCCTGTCAATATTGGAGACTACTTCCCTGCTTCAGTTTTTTCTTCTGCTTTTACAACCTCTCCTGCCGCCTGCTCAACTGCAACCTCGACTTCTTTTTTAGGCATTTTTACCGCTCGTTTTGGTCCTTCGATAATTTTTTCCGCCACAAAAAGATTATGAACAGAGTCAGAAAGCTGAACGCCGTTTTTTATCCATTGTGCTATTTTATCCTTTTTGAGAACGCTTTTTTTGGAATGCGGATCATAACTTCCAACGATATCAGCATGTTTTCCTCTCGGATTTGCAGTGTGCTCCTGGACAACGATTCGATATTGAGCCTTATTCTTTTTTCCTACTCTTGAAAATCTTATTACCAACATAAATATTATAAACCGCAAACAAACATAATTTCAGATTGCTTGTTTTTAATGCTTAATTTTTACTAATCCATCCTATACTATTCTCCGCAATATGTCAAATAACCAAGAGGATTTTGCGGAAATTATTCAACCTCCAAATCTGTGTTTTTGACCTCAGTTTGAAATTCAGATCTCATCTTTTCCTGGGCAGATTTTACAGCCGCCACAAAATCTTCCGATGCCTTCCGAACGGCTTCTTTTCTTATCTGCGCCAATTCCTTGACTTTCTCACCGACATTCGGAATATCCTGCTTACTTAACTTGAAATCATCTTTTGCTTTTTGCAATTTAGTCTGCAATGATTGCCTGACGCCGACAGCATCACTACTAATATCGCAAACATTCTTAACTTCAGCTGCTACCCGTTCCCGGCTTTTCTGATAGTCAGAAACCAAATTGTCGACAGAAGAGTTCCTGTCATCAATCGCTTGCTGAACTCCATCATGAAAATCATCAACAGCTTTGTCAACCGCCGCTCTTCTTATTTCAACCGCATCTTCAATGGAATTTTTAAATTCTGACACAGCCGCATTTTGCTCCTCAGTCTGCGCTCTTTCTTGCAAGCTCAAATAAAATTCCTCCCTTTTTTGATCCCTAAGCTGGCGCCTTTGTTCAATATTTTCCAATTGTTCCTGCATTCTGGTTTGAATGCGAACCTCATTTTTATCACGATTTTGTTGTTGATTTTCATTTCGCGTTCTTAATCTTTCTTGGATTTTTCCGCCCAACTCTTCCATTCGATCACAAATACGATCCTGCATATCCGCTTTTCGGTCTTCTTTTATTTGTTGCATCTGATCTTTTTTGCTTCCAACACTCGGTTCAACAACGTTAATCGCGGCACTCGCCGATCCAGTTGCAAACAAAAAAACACTTCCCAATAAAATTGATATTTTTTTATTTCTTTTAAGAATAGTTTTCATTTATTTTTGAAAAAATTAATAATTATTTAAGATTTATAACAAACCTTCATCAATGGAATCAGCGTCAATATCCTGATCAAAATCAGAATAATCATCCAAAAGATCTTCAGTTTCATTAGCATCTTGTTCGAAATCAACTTCAATATTTTCCAAATCTACGCTTTCAATACTAGCATCAGTACTATTCATATCATCTTGAATATCAATAGGATTATTATTGGAAGTACCGCTATTTGAAGCGTCATTCACAAAGGATGGAATTTGATTATTTTCAACAAAATCATTCTTCCCGCTTTTGGCCAACAAAATCGCACCTGCCAGTAAAACGAATACTGCAAAAAGAATCAAGGAATAATACTTTTTCATAACGTTTTTTATTATTATTTAATTATTTATTTTTATTTATTTTTAACAAGCAATATTGGAAATTCATTTTTCTTAATTATACATCGAATATTATTTTTTGCAAAAACATTCTATTCTTGTATTTTTCCGCCCTTTCCTATTTGTTCCAATTTTACTGACAAAATTTTTGAGATTCCGTCTTCTCCCATAGTTACGCCGTACAGAAAAGAAGCCTGGCGCATGGTTTCTCGGTTATGCGTGATAGCAATGAACTGTGTTCCGCCGGAAAGTTCCTGTAAAATTCGACTGAATCTCCTTGCATTCGCCTCATCCAGTGCCGCTTCAATTTCATCCAGAACCGTAAACGGCGGCGGATTATAAGAAATAATAGCAAACAACAGTGCTATCGAGGTAAGCGATCTTTCTCCTCCGGAAAGCATCGACAAATTGGCAATTTTCTTGCCGGGAGGACAGGCGGAAATATCAATTCCAATCTCAGCTTTTTCATCGCCATCATCATTCTCAGGAATATCTTCTTCATCACTCTCTTGTTCTTCTGTTTTTATGCCTGCCCCGCGATCCCGCAACGGGATTCTGCGGGGTTTTCTTGTTTTAATCAACTCGGCTTTTCCTCCACCAAAAATAATTTTGAAGTATTTGGAAAATTCGCTATTTATTTGGTCGAAAGCGCTGGCAAAAACTTTTTCAATCTTCTGGTCCATTTCTTTGGCAATTTTTTTGAGCGATTCAATGGCGTTTTCCAAATCTTTCGATTCCTGAGTCAAAAATTCAAAACGATCTTTTGTTTCTTGGTATTCTTGAATCACCATCGGATCAATTCCTCCAATTTGTTCCATTTGAAATTTCAATCTTCTTATTTCCCTTTCCGCCCTATCCTTATCAACCAAACTCCCGTCATATTCAAGTTTTTTCGCCTCTGCCTGCAATTCATTCTTAACCTCTTCAATCAAATCTTCCTCTCGAACTTCAACACGCGCCAAACGAATCTTAGCTTCGTTAAAACTATCCCGCAATCTGTTCAATTCTGCCTGCTTCGATTGCAATTGACCTTCTAATTGGAAAAATTTTTCTCGGGCTTTTTTATCTTTTTCGATTTCTTGCTTGATTTTCAAATCTGCTTGCTCAATTTTTTTCTTAAAATCAGCGATATCTTCTATAATTTTGCTTTTTTGCTTTCGATAAATTTCAATTTTTTCCACAATTTCAAGTTCCTCCTTTGATTTTCCCGGGATTTGTTCTATCTTGGCTTCACCCTTGTCCACATCCGCCAGTAATTCAAAAATAGATTGACTGATGACACGCGCAAATTCGGAAATATCCTGCAATTGATCCATCGATTCCGCATTTTCCAATCTCTGAATCAATTTTTCATGATTTTTTTTAATTTCACTCAAATGCCCTTTGACATATTTTCGATCAACGGGAATGCTTTGAATTACTTTTTGCTGGTCTTTTCTTTCTTCGAGAATTTCAATCCGACCGTCAATAATCGCCCGCTGTTTTTCCAATTCATTCAGTTTTTGATATGCCAATCCTCTTTCTTGCTCAAATTTTTCCTGCCCACTAGAATCCTTTACCTCTCCCGATTCACTCTTTAGATCATCATTTATTTTATCCGCTTCGCGTTGAATATTCATCATTCGGCGCCCCAATTCCTCTTTTTCTTCAAATGACCCACTGCGTTCTCTTTGAAAATTATGCCACAAAAATGAATAGAGCTTCACTTGCTCTTCTTTGAGTTTTTCTTCTACTTCCTTTCTTTGGGCTGATTTTTCCGCTTGCCGTTTGAGCATCCGCAAATGCGGTTCGATTTCTTTGGCAAGTTCATATACTCTTTCCAGATTTATTCTAGTATTTAAGAGTTTTTTCAAAGCTCTTTCTTTTTGAATTTGAAATTGTTTCACTCCGGCAGCATCTTCAAGAATCATCCGTCTGTCTATTTGACTAGCATTGAGCACGGCATCGGACATCCCCTGATTAATCACGCAATAGCTTTCTTTTCCAATTCCCGCTTTTGCCAAAAGATCCACCACATCAACGAGGCGCACCCGACTGCCGTTAATCAGATATTCCGATTCTCCGCTTCGATATATTTTTCGCGTCACTGAAACTTCCGAAAAATCCAAGGGAATTCTTTTTTGTGAATTATCAAAACTCAATTTTACCCAAGCGCTTCCGAGCCTGGCTTTTTTCCCTGATCCGGCAAAAATAATATCTTCGGATTTTTTTCCGCGCAAATTTTTCATCGACTGCTCCCCCATTACCCAGCGAATCGCATCGGCGACATTGGATTTTCCGCTTCCATTGGGTCCGACGATTGCCGTAATCCCTTGAGCATTTTTCTCGGCATCGCCAAAACCCCGCTCTGGATCAAATTCCAGCACGGTTCGATTGGCAAACGATTTAAACCCCTGTATTTCAAGACTCTTTAAGAACATGCAAAATCATCACTAAAAATTAGCAATCCAAACTAACGATTTATTATTTTTCACTTCACCATTTTATCTTACTACATTTTTGAATTTTAGGAAATAAAAAAAATCGACCGCCTGAATTTCGATCGATTTAAGAAATACGTTCCACATTTTTTTATCTACTCCCATCCTTTCTTTTCCAATCCGGCGGCGGCGGCGTTTCTTTGGGCATCTTGTTTGGATATTCCTTCTCCTTCAGCAATCAATTCATCTCCGATGAAAACCCCCACAACGAAACGCTTGTCATGATCCGGACCCCATTCCTTGATAACCCGGTATGCCGGCGTGATTCTTTCATGCTCCTGGGCTTTTTCTTGAAAATAGCTCTTCGGATCCATATATGATTTGTTTTTCAAGATATCCTCAATTTTGATTGCCACATTATCCATAATGAATTTTTTGGCGCTGTCATATCCTTGATCCAAATAAATCGCTCCAATAATCGCTTCCATTGCATTTGCCAAAAGATATTGGCGGGCGCGCCCGGTATCCTTAGCTTCTCCTCTGCTCATCAATAAATAATCCTCCACTCCTAATTCCCCCGCAATACTCGCCAGCATCTCTCCGTTTACCAACGCCGCTCTCCAGCTCGTAAGCTCTCCTTCCGGATTGGGATAGTTATGATACAAAAATTCAGTAACCACCAATTCCAAAACAGCATCACCCAAGAATTCCATTCGCTCGTTGTGGTTTAATTTATATGAACGATTTTCATTTAAATAAGAACGATGAGTAAGAGCCTCCCTGAAAAAATCAAGATTTTTAAATTCAATTCCGAGATTCTCTGCAAATTTTTCAATAGACATTTGCTTAATCGTAAGAAACAAATGTCAGTGGCTGTTTTCCAAAAACTGCTAATGACCTATGCTGCCTACTATTACAAAAAATTAGAACTTATTTAATTTTATCTGTAATTTTACTTATTTATAATTTCTTCATTATCATTCTTGGGTTTTTTGTGTTTTTCACTGCAATCATCTTTCATTGGCTCTCCCATTTCTCGATAAATTGTCCCCAAAACTCCGTTAACAAATTTTGCGGAATTGGTCCCGCCGAAAGTTTTCGCCAGTTCAATCGCCTCATTGATCGCCACTTTTGGAGGAACTTCTTGATAATTTCCATGTATCAACTCATAAATTCCCAAGCGTAAAATATTTCTATCAACGATAGTAATTTGATCCAATGGCCATTCCGGAGCGCATTTTTCAATCAATTCATTGATTTGCTTTTTATGGCTGATAACACCATCCACGAGCGATCCAACAAGATTCGCCTCCTTGAGTCCGGCAGCAAATTCACCCACATTGCGTTCTATAATCTCTTTGGATGTATTATCTCCACATCCTCCAAAATCCCACTCAAAGAGAGATTGCATTGCTATCGATCTTTGCAAATGTCGATTGGCCATATATAAAAAACTAGAAGTGTAAAGCGAGAAGTTTAAAAAACTATTGCTTTTTCTTCTTTTTTAAAGTATTTACAATTTCATTTCCCTTGTAATATCCGCACTTGGCGCAAGCCCTGTGAGGCATTACCGTTGCTCCGCATTTCAGGCATTTCTGAGTTTTTTTAATTCCGACAGCTTGAAGCTGTCCGGCTCTCCTTCTTCCTTGTCTGGCTTTGTTGTGTCGTTGTTTTGGTACTGGCATAATATTAAATTGCTAAATTGTTATACAGTTAAATTATTTATTTTTTGAAAATCTAACTACTGAAAAAGTCTACCATTGAACTTCCAATTTGACAAGAGTCGCTCAATAAGACTCTCTGCCACTCACTCACTTTTATGCGATTGCATAAAAATGAGTGAGATAAGTTTTAATGCAAAAATTCTTTATTTTAACGTTTTTTTAACCGGAGCAAAGGATTTCCGATGAATTTCACAAGGTCCGTATTGTTTGAGCGATTCCATGTGGATTTTAGTGCCATAGCCCTTATGTTTGTCGAAATGATACTGAGGGTATTTCTCGTGCGCTTCCATCATCATTCGGTCCCTGGTCACTTTAGCGACAATCGACGCCGCCGAAATCGATTTAACAATCTTGTCCCCGCCAACTACCGCCAACTGCTCCCCGGAAAAATTGGGAATTTTCTTGTTCCCATCAACAAGAATAATATATTTCAGCAACTGTTTTTCATTTTTTAAATCACTGGAAATTTGATTATTAGAAATTGATTGGAAATTGAAAATTGGAAATTGGAAATTACTTGATTTTATCAAGTTTGTCAGCGCTTTCTTCATCGCTAAAAAACTGGCTTCCAAAATATTAATTCGGTCGATTGTTTCGTGGTCGCAAATTCCGATTCCCACGTGAAAATTTTCCAAAACAAAATCAAAAGCTTTCTCGCGCTGCTTGGCGGAAAGTTTCTTCGAATCCCGAATCAGATTCCAGTTTTTGTTATTTGAATTTTGTTCATTTGAATTTGATTTGAAATTTGAAATTTGAAATTTGTCATTCCGGACAATGGTTGCCGCAGCCACAACAGGTCCGGCTAATGGTCCCCTCCCCGCCTCATCCACCCCAACAACAAAACCATACCCCTTCCCTAAAAGTTCTTTTTCCAAATCAAATGTTGCTATTTCCATATCTTAATAATACACCATCTTTCACGCCCTGGAAATCCATCCATCGGCGCGATTTTTTATTTTTCAAAAATATGCTATACTTTCAAATAAGATAAAAACTTTTCCTGCAAAACCCGTTGGGAAACCTGGGCTATGAGGAGAATAAATATATGAATAAAATACTGTGTTTAAATTTATGTTTTTACGTTTTGCCACGCCTGCTATTTCATAGCGAGGCTTTTTAATTATCAATTTTTAATTTACAATTTTCAAACAATGTCTTAATTTTAAAATTTTAAGATTGAACCATTGAAAATTGTTTCAAAATTGAAAATTGAAAATTGAAAATTTCAAACAAAATATATGTCAGAAAATTCAAATAAAAAATTCACACACTTGCATGTCCACAGCCATTATTCACTCCTGGACGGTTTGGCAAAAATCGATGAGCTTCTTGATCGCGCCAAAGAAATGGGAATGGACTCGCTGGCGCTCACCGACCACGGCGTGATGTATGGCGCGGTAGAATTTTCCATCAAAGCCAAAGAACGGGGAATCAAACCGATTATCGGATGCGAAATGTATGTTTCCCATGATTTAACCAGTAAGAATAATACAGCTCTTGATCGAAAAATGCACCACCTCACTCTTTTGGTCAAAAATGAAGATGGCTACAAAAATCTGATGCATCTGGTTTCCATCGCCCACTTGGAAGGATTCTATTACAAGCCCAGAATTGACAAAAAAACTTTGAGAAAATATTCCACCGGACTGATTGCGATGAGCGGATGCCTAGCCGGAGAAATTCCCAGTGAAATTACCAACGATCACATGGAAAACGCGGAAAAAATTGCGCTGGAATATGAACAAATACTCGGCAAGGGAAATTTCTTTATGGAACTTCAACACCATCCGGGAAATATCCAGCAGAAAACCGCCAATCAAGGGATGCTGGAAATTTCCAAAAAAACCGGAATTCCCGTTGTCGCCACCGGAGATATTCATTATGTCAACAAAGAAGATGCTGAAATTCAAGACATTCTTCTTTGTATCCAAACCAACCGCAAAGTCCAAGAAAAAAATCGCATGAGTTTGATGGATTTCGATCTCTCGATGAAATCTCCGGAGGAAATGCAACGCGCGTTCAAAAATACTCCCGAGGCTATCGCCAACACCCAGGAAATTGTCAATAAATGCGATTTTCATATCAAGCTTGGAGAAACGCAACTCCCCCATTTTGATGTTCCGGATGGATATACAGACGTCACTTATCTCCGCCATCTTACTGAAAAAGGACTCGAAAAAAAATATCAAGGAAATATCACGCAAGAACACCGCGATCGCATGGAATACGAACTGGGAATTATTGAAAAAACCGGATTTCCATCATACTTCCTTATCGTTCAAGATTTCGTCAATTGGGCAAAACAGCAAGGAATCGTCGTCGGACCGGGACGCGGAAGCGCCGCCGGAAGTTTTGTTTCATATCTTATCGGAATAACCAATGTCGACCCGATAAAATATGATTTGCTTTTTGAAAGATTTCTCAATCCGGAAAGAATATCCATGCCCGATGTCGATATGGATTTTGCCGACAACCGCCGCGATGAAGTTTTGGATTATGTGCGAAAAAAATATGGCCACGATCACGTAGCACAGATTATTACTTTTGGAACGATGGCTGCCCGCGCCGCTATTCGCGATGCCGGTCGTGCGCTTGGATTGGAGTACAGCTTTTGCGATCGGACCGCCAAAATGATTCCAATGTTTTCCAATATCACAGAAGCGCTTGAAGATGCAAAAGAATTCAAGCAACTTTATGAAAGCGATCCTAATGGAAAAAAACTGATTGACAGCGCCAAAAAATTGGAAGGAGTTGCCCGCCACGCTTCAATGCATGCGTGCGGAGTAGTAATTACCAAAGAGCCTGTTACCACCTACTCTCCATTGCAAACTCTCGCCAAAGGAGGGGACGGATTAGTCACGCAATATTCATCTTCCACCAAGTCCAGCTATGTGGAAAAAATCGGACTTCTCAAAATGGACTTTCTGGGACTGAAAAATCTTACCATCATCCAAAATACTCTCAATATTGTCCGCAAAACAAAGGGGTTGGAAATCGACATTGAAAATATTCCACTGGATGACAAAAAAACCTACGAACTTTTGCAACACGCCAATACCACGGGAGTATTCCAATTGGAAAGCAGTGGAATGAAAAGATATCTCAAACAATTAATGCCGAATAATCTTGAGGATGTGATTGCTATGGTAGCGCTTTACCGCCCCGGACCGATGGATTGGATTCCGGACTTTATCGCGCGCAAACATGGTTTGAAAAAGATAACTTATTTGCATCCAAAACTGGAACCGATTTTGAAAAAAACTTATGGCGTGGCGGTTTATCAAGAACAAGTTATGCAAATGGCGCAACAGCTTGCCGGTTTTACCTTAGGAGAAGCTGACGTCCTTCGCAAAGCGGTAGGAAAAAAGATTTTGGATTTAATTCAGGAGCAGAAAATAAAATTCGTCGAAGGATGCGTAAAAAATGGAATCGACAAAAAAACTGCCGAGAATGTTTTCGCTTTTATCGAACCGTTCGCCGGATATGGATTCAATCGGTCGCACGCCGCCTGCTATGGACTCATCGGTTATCAAACAGCATATCTCAAAGCGCATTATCCGGCAGAGTTTATGGCGGCACTGATGACTTCCGACCAGGACAACATTGATCGAATTGCCATTGAAGTAGATGAATCAAAACATATGGAAATCGAGGTTTTGCCTCCGGATGTCAATGAAAGTTTTGAAGAATTTGCGGTTGTCAAAGGAGCTGACGACAAGGAAAAAATTCGCTTTGGACTCAATGCCATCAAAAATGTGGGCAAGCCGGTCGCTCATGAAATTGTCGCTGAAAGAAAAAGGAATGGAAAATATGCAGGTCTCGGAGATATGCTCGAAAGAATCACTATTCGGGATTTGAATAAAAAATCAATTGAAGCGCTGGCAAAAGTGGGCGCGCTTGATCAGATGGCGGAACGGAATCAAATTTTGGAAAATATAGAAACTATTTTGGCTTTTTCCAAGAATATCCAGAAAAATAAAAATTCCAGCCAAACCAGCCTCTTTGGCGAAGAAATTCTTTCCAAAGCGCAAATTCAACTCGAAGTGGCCGCTCCGGCAGAAAAGAAGGAAAAATTGCAATGGGAAAAAGAACTGCTGGGGCTATATGTAAGCGGTCATCCAGTTTCCGATTATCAGGAATATTTCAACCAAATGGCAATTCCCATCAACGCATTAAATCAAAATATGGTCGGACAAATGGTGAAAGTCGGAGGAGTTATCAGTGCGGTCAAAAAAATCGTCACCAAGCGCCATCAAGAAATGATGTTTGCCACGATTGAAGATTTGAAAGGAAAAATAGAACTTCTAATTTTTCCCAAAACGCTGGAACGGATTGGCTCAATTTGGCAAGAAGACCGCATTGTTCTGGTCGAAGGAAAACTTTCAAACAAAGACGGGGTTTTCAAAATCCTAGCTGAAGACGCCAAGGAAATAAACCAACAAGAATTGGAAAGTTTCAAAAGAGTTTTGCACACGCAAAAAAGCAACGGGCATTTTGAAAAAAAGGATGCACCGATTGAAAATGAAAAACTTACTATTATTTTACCTCCCGGATCCAGCCAAATGACCCTCAAAAATATTTCCGACACTCTCGGCGTCTGCAAATTCGGAAAAACCAGAATTTATCTTTCGCTTAATGGATCGAAAATGGAAACCTCGTACAGCGTCGCCATAGGAAAAGATTTGATCGAAAAAATAGAAAAAACCACCGGCGCAAAAATCGAGTTAATGTAAAAAAATTTGCGCTTTTACTCAATATTTCTTACAATTACAATATAAATATTTTTACAACACTATGAAAAATAAAGAAATTTTGCGACACAGTACTGCCCATATTTTGGCGGCAGCAGTTCTGGAGATGTTTCCGGAAGCCAAATTCGGAACGGGACCGACTACTGAAGACGGGTTTTATTATGACTTCGACCTTCCACGAACTCTTATTCCCGAAGACCTTCCGCTCTTAGAAGAAAAAATGCGCGCAATTATCAAAGCCAACCATCCTTTTGAAAAACAGGAAATTTCTGCCGAAAACGCCGCCGAACATTTTCAAAAAGCCAATCAGCCGTACAAATTGGAAATCATCAAGGATTTGCAAAACGAAGGAAACAAAAATGTCACAATATACAAAACCGGAAACTTTGTCGATCTTTGCTCCGGACCCCACATCGATTCAACCGGAGAAATAAACTCGCAATCTTTCAAACTTACCAAAATCTCCGGAGCCTATTGGCGAGCCAATGAAAAAAACAAACAAATGCAAAGAGTGTACGGCGTGGTTCTTGAAAACAAAAAAGAATTAGAAGAATATTTGGAAAATCAAGAAAAAGCCAAGGAAAGAGATCATCGAAAATTGGGAAAAGAGCTGGATTTGTTTTGTTTTTCTGATTTGATCGGACCGGGACTTCCGCTTTTCACTCCAAAAGGAACAATCATCAAAGATGCGCTGCAAAAACACATTGAAGAAGTTTGTCGCAAATATGGATTTCAAAAAGTATCCGCTCCATCACTGGCGAAAGTCGAATTATTTGAAATATCCGGACACGCCAAAAAGTTTGGCGATGAATTGTTTCACGTAACATCAAAAAAAGAACATGATTTCGTCTTAAAACCGGTTCAATGTCCGCATCACACACAGATCTACGCTTCAAAAACAAGATCATACAGAGATTTACCGATAAGATATATGGAATCAGACAAACAATACCGCGCCGAAAAAACAGGAGAGGTTGGCGGATTGTCCAGAGTTTATGCGATAACAGTCGAAGACGGACATTCTTTTTGCACAGCCAGTCAAGTGAAAGATGAAATCAAGAATATGATTAACATTATTAAAGATTTCTACGGAGCTCTCGGTCTTTGGGGAAACCATTGGGTTTCACTTTCCGTCAGAGATTACGCTCATCCGGAAAAATATATCGGGGATGAAAAAGATTGGAATCAATGTGAAAAAATACTTGAAGAAATTTCCGATGAAATGAAACTTGGAGCCAAACGCTGTGAAGGTGAGGCGGCACTTTATGGACCAAAATTGGACTTTATGTTCAAAGATGCACTTGGAAAAGAAATTCAAATCCCAACCGTTCAAATTGATTTTGCCACTCCAAAAAGATTCAATCTGGAATATACAAACGAAAAAGGTGAAAAAATTCCTCCGGTAATGGTTCATCGCGCAATCTTGGGATCGTATGAAAGATTTTTAGTGTTACTAATCGAACATTTTGCCGGCGCTTTTCCACTTTGGCTCTCCCCCGTTCAGGTCAAGATTATTCCAATCAGTGAAAAATTCGAAGATTACGCTAAGGAAGTCGAGCAAAAACTTTTAGAAAACAATATCCGCGTAGAAATGAGTTTTGAATCAGAATCTCTCGGAAAAAGAATCGCCGAAGCGGAAAAACAAAAAATTCCCTATATGCTTGTCGTCGGAGAAAAAGAAAAAGAAGCCAAAACCGTCGCCATCCGAAAACGCGCAGATAAAAAACAGGAAGTCCTGTCTCTTGAAGAATTTGCAGAGAAAATTAAAAAAGAAATTGAAGAGAAAAAATAAAAAAAACCGAAGCTTGTCGCTGCAAGACTTCGGTTTTTTACATCTAAAAATAGAAAGCTACTTATTATTTTTCAGATGCATATCAATAACATACTCCTCCCCTTTTTCTGTTAGGAGGAGATCGCCATTCTCCTCATGCAGATAACCATATTTGATAAGAACGACAATAACATCGTTCCCGTATTTAGAAACGAGGAGGTACTTTCGAACACCTCCATCCTCCAAATTGCGAAAATTCGTCCACATAATTTCCGCAATTTTTTTATCAATTCTCGCCTGCTCTTCGCGCAAGCGAGCCTCTAACGCAACGAGATCTTCAGTTGACAGTTCCACCATACTTCCCCCTCCTTGATTTTAGGGTTAATTTTTGATATGTTAGAAAAACTGTTTATTCAATTTTCAAACAACTTCAATGTCAAAGTATTACATCAAAACATTTGGGTGTCAAATGAATCATAGCGATAGTGAAAGAATCGCTGGATTTTTGTCGTCTCAAAAATTTAGAGAAACCGAAAACATCAACGAAGCGGATTTGGTAATTTTCAATACCTGCGGAGTTCGCCAAATGGCAGAAGACCGGATTTACGGACAGATACACAATCTGAGAATTAAGAGTCAAGAATTGGGAATCAAGAATCAGGAATCAAGAATTAAAATCATACTGACAGGATGTTTGGCAAATAGACCGGATGTGCAAAGAAGACTCAAGGGCAAGGTTGATTTATTTTTTCCAATCAATGAATTCGAAAAGTTTGAAAAGTTTATTATTGCCAGCCCAAGGCTGGTCCGCCTTAGGCAGAAAAAATTAAAAGCATATCCCAAATTAATAATCCCCAGAAATAACGCTTCATACTTTTCAATCACACCTCAGTATAAGAATAAATTTCAAGCCGGCGTCCCCATTATGACCGGGTGCAACAACTTTTGCGCCTATTGCGTCGTGCCGAATGCCCGCGGACGCGAAGTTTCCCGCCCGACAGAAGATATAATTTCTGAAGTGAAAAGACTGATCGAAAATGGGACGAAACACATTATCCTATTAGGACAAAACGTGAACAGTTACAAATCCCCCTCGCCCTCCGGGAGAGGGGTTAGGGGTGAGGGAGCTAATTTCTCCCAACTCCTGAAAAAAATTAATGCGATTCCCGGAAAATTTTGGATCAGTTTTGTGAGCAACCATCCCAAAGATGTGACAGATGAAATGATTGAAACCGTCGCCAAGTGCAAAAAGGTTTGCGAAAATTTCCATCTTCCGATTCAAGCCGGAAATGATGCAGTTCTCCGCAATATGAATCGCAAATACACCGCCAAAGAATATCTGAAAATTATGCGGAAAATAAAATCAGCATTTAAAAAACATAAGCCCGCTGTTCCATTTTCAATTACTTCCGACATCATTGTTGGCTTTCCGGGAGAAACCAAAAAACAATTTGAAGATAGCGCCGAAGTGATGCGCAAGGCGAAATTCGATATGGTATTTTTCGGAAAATTCTCCCCCCGCCCAGAAACAGCTGCCTGGAAAATGAAAGACAACGTCAGTAAAATGGAAAAAGAAAGAAGAGCGAATTATCTCAATGAAATTCTCAAAAAAACGTGTTTTGAAAATAACAAAAAATATGTCGGAAAAACTTTGGAAGTCCTGATTGAAAACAAAAAAGACAGAAACTATTTCGGCAAAACCCGCACAATGAAAAATGTGAAAATTGTACCCAATTTTCACTCCGACAAAACGTCGGAGTCAAAAAACCTCATCGGAAAAATAATCAAAGTAAAAATCGCCAAAGCTAATATTTGGAATTTAGAAGGGATTACAATAAAATAAAAAGCAGGTTATCATGACTGTTGCATAATAACCTGCCTAGCTCCTACCTTGGCTGTAATCGCCCCTACAAAGGCGTTTCCTGAGTCAGAGCCTTAACTGGCTGCTTCTAGGCGTAGGGGTTAAGTTTTCAGAGATAATCCTTTCGCGGATTCAATCTCTCCTGCGAAAACCAGCTTGAAAAAATACTATCAAACTGCAAAACATATGTCAATAAACAATAAAATAATCGTCATCCTCGGTCCTACTGCTTCCGGAAAATCGGATGTGGCGATTCGGCTTGCGCAAAAATTTGATGGTGAAATTATTTCCGCTGACTCGCGACAGATTTACCGCGGAATGGACATTGGATCAGGAAAAATAACCGAAGCGGAACAAAAAATGGCTCCGCACCATATGCTTGATATCGCCTCGCCAAAAACGGAATACAACGCCGCCAAATTCAAAAAGAAAACCGAGAAAATAATCAAGGATATTTTGAAGCGCGGCAAAGTTCCGATCATTTGCGGTGGCACCGGATTTTGGATAAAAGCTATCGTCGATAACGTGGATTTTCCGGAAGTGAAACCTGACAAAGAATTACGAATCAAACTGCAAGAATTAAGCGCAGAAACACTTTTTAATAAATTAAAAAAACTGGATCCGGAAAGAGCGAAAAACATCGACGCCAAAAACAAAGTCCGCCTCATCCGCGCCATTGAAATCTGCAAATCAATCGGCAAAGTCCCTTCCATTTCCCCCTCGCCCTCCGGGAGAGGGGTTGGGGGTGAGGGAGAAATTGAATTCCTCCAAATTGGAATTTTGCGAAACAAGGAAGAATTAAACGAACGGATACGGAAAAATGTCGGGAAAAGATTTTCAATGGGAATGATCGAGGAAGTTGAAAATCTGCACAAAAAATACAAATTGAGCTGGAAAAAAATCCAAAGCTTCGGATTGAGCTATAATCTGATTCCTGAATTTCTCAAAGGAAACATAAAAACCAAAGAGGAACTGCAAGAAAAAATATACCTAGCAGAAAAAAATTATGCTAAACGCCAGCGCACTTGGTTTCAAAAGGACAAAAGAATCATCTGGATTCCAATCGGAAAAAAAGAAAAAAACAAATACAAAAATATTGAAAAAGAAGCCTCTGAATTTCTCAGAAAATAAATCAAGGGCGGGATTTTTTTCCCAGCCCTTTTAATTTTCTTCCGCTATCCGTCACCCCACGAGATAAGCGCAAGAAAAATGCTGCACTAAGGGAAGATACGACACGCCCTCACTGATAGAATCTTTCGGCTTTTGACTTTCAGCCAGAGTCTCAAAAAAAACACCTGAAATCCAAGCAGTATTATTTTTTTTACTCACTCTTAGACATTTCTTTTCGCACAGGCAACATCTTCCAGAAAAATTCATATTAACCCCCCTTTTTTTTGATCATAAAAAGAACCGTAAAAAAATCGCCCCTATGGCGATTTTACTGAATTGATTTTTTGATCAACTCCATTGCCTTAGCCGGATTAGCCTTACCCTTTGTTTCTTTCATAACTTGTCCAACCAAAAATTGCAAAGCTCGGTCTTTTCCGGCTTTGAAATCATCCACGGATTGCTGATTTTTTGCCAAAATATCCTGGATGACTGTTTCCAACTCAGTGTCATCCTCCATCTGCATCAAGTTTTTTTCTTCGATAATTTGAGAAGGATCTCCTCCGGTTCGATACATCTCTTTCAAAACTGTCTGTGCCGCGCTGGAATTGATTTTTCCTTCCGCCACAATTCCAATAAACTCGGAATAATTTTCCGGGGTAATTTGAATATCGCGAATTGAATGTCCTCCTTCGGTCAAATGTTTGCGCAGTTCCGTGTTGATATAATTTGCCGCCAATTTCAACGCTTTTTTCTTTTCACGGGAAATTTCTTTGGAGCAAATTTTTTCCTCAAGTTCGCTGGCAGTTTTTTCAAAATAATCCGCCAAATCACGATCACTAGTTAAAAGTTCAACAGCATCAGATGCAAGCTCAAATTGCTCGGAGAATCTTTTGGATTTTTCCGCCGGCATTTCTGGAAGTCGTAATTTCAATTCGGAAAAATTTTGCTCGGTAAATTCCATTGGAGGAATATCCGGCTCGGGAAAATATCGATAATCATGAGCGGATTCTTTCTTGCGTTGGGAAATTGTCGCATTTCGGTTAGCATCCCATCCTCGCGTTTCCTGTATAATTTTTCTTCCTGCCTCCAGTTCTTCCGTCTGCCTTTTGATTTCAAAATTAATCGCCTTTTCCACGAATTTGAAAGAGTTGATGTTTTTTACTTCTACTTTTGTTCCCGACAATTTGTCTTCTCCCTCTTTATACAGTGAAATATTTGCTTCACAACGCATATTTCCTTTTTCCATATCCGCATCGGAAATATTCAAATATCGGCAAACTTGTTGAAGTTTTTGACAAAAAATTCTCGCTTCATCTCCGCCGTCAAAATCCGGTTCAGTCACCAGCTCCATGAGGGGCACTCCTGCGCGATTGAAATCCACCAAGGTATAATCCGCTCCTTTGGGATGCGTGAGCTTTCCTGTGTCCTCCTCAATGTGAATCCGAGTGATTCCAATCACCTTCTTCATTCCTTTTCCTTTGTCTTCCGTCCCTTCGATTTCCAATTTTCCGTTTTCACAAAGTGGCTGATCGTATTGGGAAATCTGGTATCCTTTCGGGATATCGGGATAAAAATAGTTTTTGCGGTCAAATTTGGATTGTTCTCGCAATTTGCAATTCAAAGCCAAACCGGCCAACTGCACAAATTCAATCGCTTTTTGATTAGGTACAGGAAGCGTCCCGGGCTGCGCCGTGCAAACCGGGCAAATGTGCACATTCGGCTTTTTTTCCAGCCCT
Organism: uncultured Bdellovibrionales bacterium; assembly: GCA_964605525.1. Classification (GTDB taxonomy): domain Bacteria; phylum Patescibacteriota; class Minisyncoccia; order Moranbacterales; family UBA9337; genus UBA12151. Next base: position 8,046 of record CAZSCV010000007.1, on the reverse strand, counting down.
AGTCCATTTTTGCACCCACAAAACATCTTAGAAGCCGTCTTAAGCTCAACATGAATCTCCATCCCAATTGTCGATTTGTATTTTGTCATAAAAATATCTCGATTTATTATTTTTTATCCGTACTTCCAAATGCTCCATCGCCACGATTTGTTTCCGGCAATTCATCAACTAATTCAATCTCCGGAACATCAATTTTTTGAAAAATCACCTGGGCAATTTTCTGACCTTTTTTAATAGCATAATCTTCCTGGCTTAAATTCACAAGTCCAATAAACCATTCTCCTGTATAATTACTATCTATAACACCGCCCAATGTTTTTATTCCGCTTTTTTGAGAAACACTGCTTTTGTCCCAAATAAGTCCAACGTATCCTGCTGGAATTTTTATAGCAATTCCAGATCTACAAGAAATTCTCTCTCCTGGATGCAAAATAACATCTTCGTTGGAAAAAATATCCATACCGGCATCGCCTTCTTGCATTTGTCGTGGAACTATTGCGCTGTTTTCTATTTTCTTTACTTGAATTTTCATTTTATAATTTGTCTAACTTTACTCCAAATAATCTCGTTTATTTCTTCAATACTCATCATTTCTCCTTTTTTAACACAATCTATTTTAATCCAATTATTACATTCCCCGACTAATTTTATTGCACTTTTCCTTGAATCACTGAGATGTTTTTTGTTATTTTCAGCCAAATCTTTTTTTCCAATAGAATATTTTTTTTTATTTATAGCATTTTTTTCTTGCAATAATTTTTTTGTAATTTCATAGGGAACATCTAAATAGACAATCGCATCCGGTTTTGGAATCCTAAGAACTTCAAATTCCATTTTTTCCAACCATTTTAGAAATTCTCTTCTCTTTTTTGAATCTTTTATTTTCCCTCCTTGATGAATCTGATTTGAACTGGTGTATCTGTCAGCTATTACAATATATCCGTTACTTATCCATTTATTTATCATTTCACTCGATTCCCATCTATCCGCAGCATACAGTGCTGAAGCGATATGAGGATCAACTGCAATAAAATCTCCATAATCCCCAACTAAACATTCTCCGATCATTTTTCCAAAAAAATTATCCTTATATTGAGGAAAATCTATGGTTTTCACTTTTTTTCCCTCTTTCTTTAATTTTTTCACTAAAATATTTGTCTGCGTAGCTTTTCCACTGCCGTCGGTTCCATCCAGCACAATAAATTTTCCTCGCTTATTTTTACTCATAATTTCATTCTAACATATTTAAAAAATAACAAAAAGCTGCCCCAATCACCCGAGGCAGCATTATACTATTCATACTTTTCTTTTCGGAAAGAAATCTCCCGTTTTTCGCAGTTTCAAATCCCGCCCGCAATAACGCGCGCCCTCCGCACATTTCCCACCTCGATAACAAGGTGGCTCAAACATTTGGAGAAGTTTTGAATTCTTTCCTTTCTTTTTTTCGATTCCAAACCGAAGCGCTCGCCCGGCGTGATAGATTTCTTCTTGCGCACACCAACAGAGTCTTTTCGCTTGCTCGTGTGCTACCGCGTTGAAAGATCCTGCCTTTTCATAAGCCACCATAGTGCCATAAGGAGCCAAAATCATCGCTAAAGTTCCAGGAATGGTTTTTGAAATTTTTATCCATTCCCGCATAAGATTTTCCGCCTCATTTTCCAATTTCATCTTGCGAAGAATTGGAGGAAAATAAAATGAACCGGTAAATTTTGGTATTCCTCTTCGGATAGTTCGATGTCGCTGATCTTGCCCCATAGTCGCTATGGAAATTTCCGTTCGAGTTTTAAACTCGCCGATCGAGTTATTCATCATCATCGGATCAAAATGCAAAAGATCCACCGGATGCATCTTTTCCGCGTCAGGCGCGATAAAGTTCTTATCACCAGAAACATCCAAGAGAATGTGCCGTGGTTTGTATTTTATTTTCACCGCCGAAACACTGGGAATTTCCAGCGACCAATTGTTTTTGCTTTTTTTGTTTTCGGAAAACATAAAAGCGATTTCCGGAAATTTCTTCAGGACTTCCGTAACCATCCGATCGACAACAAATCGCATAGACGGCGTCCATGCAATTCTGTACATCGCCGCCAAAACCGTGTCATTGATCGTATAATCGAAAGCAGTTGGAAAAATCACCGGAATAAACATCCTCATTTGCTCTTGCGCGATTTTTGGCGCACTCATTTCCAATGATTTTTCTTGAATATACGGTCTTTCCGCTTTCAAGAAATCTTTGGAAATTTCCGAAGCTCGCGCAATGTTTTTGTGATAAATTCCAACGGATTTTTTGATATACGCAATAACATTTTTTCGTTCTACTGATTTTATTTCCGGCCAAAACTTTTTCACATATCCTTCAATTTCCGAAAAATTCGGCTCCAAAAACATCTTGGCGCAATACCGTCCTGACCTTTGATCGGAATTATAGAACGGGTGAGTCAAGTGAAAACCGAAAGTAATGTCACCCACCGCGATTCCTTCAATCGCAAAAGTAAAAAAATTGTGTTGCAAGGTAGTATGATGACCGACATTAAAAAGTCGGTTTTCCACATCAATTTTTTTTCCAAGTTCCGGTGCTTCCGCCTGATAGCAAGAAAGCGCCGCGTGGCTGGACAGCTCCATCGGATCGACATCTGTCTTAGCAATTAGCTTTACACTGATCATGGTTTTTCTCCTTAAATGATAAGTTCTTCTTATTTATCCTATAACCAATTTATTAAAAAACTGATTAATCATTGCATTTTTTAATAATACTGTCAATTTGAGAATTTAATTCTTCAAAACTACCATTATTATCAATCACAAAATCCGCTCGTTGTTTCAAGCCCTTGATTTGCAGTTCTGCTTCTCTTTCGTGATCTTTCTTAAATTCCTCAAAGGTTTTAGAATTATCATCCATATTCTCCCCTCTTTGAATTATTCTTTCATATCTCTTTTTCATATCCGTATTGATATATACCAATTTAAACTCCGGAATCTTTTTTAGAAATTCTATATCAGCTATTCTCCGCACCCCATCAATCGCAATAACCTTATGATTATCATTTTCAACATCATGATAAATTACTTCTGAAAGAATATTATCATGAAAATTTTCGCGAAAAATGGTGGATATTTTTTGCAAATTCTCCCGGTTTTCTTCTAAATACATTCTTTTTGCCACATCTCGAAGAGCGGTTGAAAATCTATGAGAAGATCCTTTATATTTTTCCAAAATATACCTTGCTACCGTTCCTTTACCGCTGGCAATTTCTCCGGCCAATCCCAGAATTATTTTTTCCATATAATATATAGTTGTAAATTATTTTTTTATCAGCTTAGCTCCATATTGCTCCACATCGTCAATTAGATCATTTTCTTGCCAATCCCGAATCCAATCTTCAATAAAATATTCCTTAATGGCGCCATCTTCTTGATTGCATTTTACATTTTTTATTCCCGAATTAACCAGCATTTTTTTGCAAATAAAACAAGGATATGCATCGATTATTTTTTCATTACCTTCCTTATCAAAAACTTTTGAATATAAAAACAGCGTACCGCCAAGAATACTTACTCCTGCGCGAGCAGCATTAATCAACGCATTTTGCTCACTATGAACACTACGACACAATTCATAACGCTGTCCTGATGGAATATTCAGCTCGCTTCGCAAGCAATTCCCTCTTTCATAGCAATCCTTTGTTTTTCGCGGTGCGCCGTTATACCCAGTAGAAACAATTTGATCATCGCAAACAATTACCGCCCCGTGATGCGCTCGAAAGCAAGGAGTGCGTCCGGCAACTTCACGCGTAATATTCATATAATATTGGTCTTTTGATATTCTTTTTTTCATTTATTTTTAAAGATTTTTTTACCTTTTTATTATACCACCCTCCAAAAAACCAATCAACCACCGAGATTAAGTCAAAAAACCACCCAAAAATCAACCGCTTCTCAAATTTTCATAACCTCACGACAGTAAGATTATGAGAATTTAGAATAAAAAAAATCTGCCAAATTATCGCATATGCGTTAACTTGGCAGATCACTATGCTTGAGTGACAAAATCATTTCTTAATCAATTCGTCAATTTGTTTTTGCAGTTCTTCAGGAGTGCTGTTATTTTCGATTACCACATCCGCAATCTCCTTGAGAGAAGTGATCTCTCTTTCAGTTTCCAATTCGTGGTCTTTTTTGAACTGCTCAAAAGTTTTTGTCTTGTCATCCGAATTTTCTCCCCGTTTGATTATTCTTTCATATCTTTTTTCCAAACTCGTTTCCACATAAATAAACTTGAATCCTTCCAGCTTTTTCAAATCTTCAATATCCTCAATTCTCCTGATTCCATCAACAACTACAATATTTTCTTTGTCGCCAAGAACACCCTGGACTATCGCCTTAGAAAAAACATCTTCCTCAAAACCTTGGCGCATTATCAAAGAAAGCTTAGCGAGATTTTCTCGCTTTATCTCCAGATGCCAAGCATCCAAAGTAATACGCAAAAAATCAGAAAAACGGCGGACTTTCGCTCCATGTTTTTCTTGCAAATATTTGGAAACTGTTCCTTTTCCGCTAGCCGCTTCGCCGGCCAGGCCTAAGATTATTTTTTTCATAAAAATGCAAGAATCAAACTTAAGGATAAAACAATAAAATATTTTTCTTACACTGTCTTTGTGCAGTCAGGATAAATCCTTCTCACATTAATCAAACGAAGACTGGCAATAATCAGAAAAAACCGAACAAAAGGGACAATTGGAAGGAAAATATTTTATTGTTTTATCCGATATAAATATTCCATCCTAAAATTATCCTAAAAATTTCCAATCTACTTTTCTCCAAGAAAACTATGCGTTCATCATTTTTTCCATCACCTTGTCCGATTCAGAAAGAAGATATTCAAGATCTTTACTATTATCAATTATGAAATCAGCCTTTTCTCCGATTGTCGGAACGTCTTTCTCGGTGGTAACATTTTCCGATTTTTGGAATTGCTCAAAGGTTAGGGTATTGTCATCAGTCTTTTCTCCTCGACCCTTAATTCTTTCAAAACGAATTTTCTGATCCAATTTTACATAAATAATAAAACTGTTAGTATATGATTTGATAAAATGAAAATCTTCCCAGAGCCTCACTCCATTAACAACAATCACGCCTTCTCCATTATCAATTCTTTTGCGAAGAGCGCGTGGCAAGATATCCGGTCCAAAGCGATTGATAAATTCTTCCGCCAGCCATTGCTGATCTTCCTTGGAAAATTCATCGAAATAAATCGAAAGAGTTTCTTTCAACGGATCGGCAAAACGCATCAATTGAACGTCATACTTCTCTTTCAAATATTTAGCAACGGTATCCTTTCCGCTTCCAGTCGCTCCAACTAGCCCGATTACAATTCTTTTTTTTGTCATTGTTTCAAATGAAAAAATAATTAGCGCCTTTTGAGAATTTTCACAAGACATTCCCAGGCACGTATACTATTTTACGCAACAAAACCTTTTATGTCAACAGAACTACGGAATATGGAAACATCATAAAGAAAAGCCTCGCTTTTGACGAGGCTTCCTTATTTCCTACTATACCAAAAATTTACAAGCTACAAATTAACTTTTACTCCTGGTCCCATAGTTGAGCAAATCGTAATTCCGGTAATAAATTTTCCCTTTACTCCTGTTGGCTTGGATTTTCTCAAAGCATCCATAAAAGAAACAAAATTTTCTTCCAACTTTTTTTCATCAAAAGAAACCTTTCCGATCACCTGATGCAAATTTCCAGTGTTGTCATTTTTAAAACTCACTTTTCCCTTCTTGAGCATCTCCACAGCTTCTTTGATTTTTTCCGTCACAGTTTCTGTCTTTGGACTCGGCATCAATCCCTTCGGTCCGAGGATTTTCGCAATCACGGCCAATTTCGGCATCATTTCGGGAGTCGCCACTAAAATATCAAATTCAATTTTTCCGCTTTTTATTTTTTCAATCAAATCTTCACCTCCAACGATATCCGCTCCAGATTTCTTGGCTTCATCCGCTTTTGTCAAGGTAGCCACTGCAATCTTTTTGCTTTTTCCAGTTCCATTCGGCAAGACTGTTGCTCCGCGAACCTGCTGATCTCCTTTTTTCGGATCAATTTCCATTCGCACATGAACCTCCACTGATTCATCAAACTTGGCAACCTTGTTTTCTTTTACCAATTTTACCGCTTCACTAACAGAATAAACCTTATTTTTATCAATTTTTTCAGCACTTGCTTGATATTTTTTTCCTCTTTTCATATTGTTTCTCGTGGTAAGCGAATTATTTTTGATAATTCTCCCACAAATATTATCTTCACACAACACATAATAAATATGAAGCATGAAACGAATTAATTATACAATCTACTTTATTGTTATTCCCATTGAACGCGCTGTTCCTTCAATAATCTTCATCGCTCCCTCAATGTCATCAGCATTCAAATCTTCCATTTTCGCTGTGGCAATTTCTCGGACCTGATCCTTGGTAACGCTTCCAACCTTATCCTTAAGCGGATTGCCGGCACCTTTTTCAATCTTGGCCGCTTTCTTAAGAAGATCGGCGGCAGGAGAAGTTTTCATGATAAAATCAAAAGATCGGTCGGTATATACGGTGATTTCTACAGGAATAACATCTCCCATTCTTTCTTTGGTAGCATCGTTAAAGCGGACGCAAAAATCTTGGATATTAAGACCGTGCTGTCCCAATGCCGGACCAATCGGAGGAGCCGGATTGGCTTTTCCTGCCTGAACTTGCAATTTTACAACTGTCATTATTTCCTTTGCCATATTACGATAATTTTAAAAATATTATATTTTTTTAATCTGCAAAAAGTCCAATTCAACCGGGGTTTCTCTTCCGAAGATTGAAACCAAAACCTTAACCTTTCCTTTCTCTTCGTCAATTTCCTGGATTTTCCCGTCAAAATCTTTGAATGGTCCTTCGTTAATTTTAACAGAATCTCCGGATTTTACATCAATTTTAAATTTCGGCTCAGCCACTCCCATTCTCTTTTTGAGCATCTGGATTTCCGCCGGGTCAATCGGGGTTGGAGTTGTTCCGAGTCCGATAAAGCCGGTAACATTCGGGGTATTTCGAACCACATACCAAGACGCATCCGTTACTATCATATCCACCAAAACATATCCCGGATAAATTTTTTCTTCTACTACTGCTCTTTTTCCTGCCTTAATTTTAATTCTTTTTTCAGTAGGAACCATGACGTCGAAAATCAAATCCTGCATATCCATCGACTCAATTCTTTGCTTGAGATTTCGACAGACATTGTCTTCATATCCAGAATAAGTATGAAGCACATACCAAGCCCTTCCATGATGTTGTGTTTGCTTTGCCATATTAAAAATATTATATAATAAATGCTTTCAAAATGCTGCTAAACAGATAATCCAAACTTCCCAAAAAAACAGACACTACCAAACTCAATAAAACAACTACTAAAGTATAATTAATAGTTTGTTTTTTTGTCGGCCAGTTAACCTTCATCAGTTCCGCCTTGGCTTCTTTGATAAAACTTATGATTTTATTCATATTTTTCCCTTTTTTAAAAGCCCCTCAGGGGCTTTATTGATATTCCAAATTTATATCATATTTCAAGTTTTGTCAAATCCACATATTAGAAGCTGAAAAATCAATGCCAAGCCAAACTTAACACTGGACAAATTATTTTTTAAATGTATAATACATAAGGTAAATTTAAAAACATTTTTTGGGCCGGTAGCTCACCTTCCACCAAAGGCGGATAGAGTTCGAGCGCCACGTCCAAAATTCATTTACAAAAAGTCTTAAAAATAAAATTAGGGCCGGTAGCTCACCTGGTAGAGCGCCTCGTTTGCACCGAGGAGGTAGCGGGTTCAAGTCCTGTCCGGTCCACACTTCGACTTCGCTCAGTATAAACACGAATTAGTTTCACTTAGCGTAAAAATAGTTGATTTTGGTTATTGAAAAAACGGGCGATTAGCTCAGGTGGTTAGAGCGCAGCACTGATAATGCTGAGGTCCCAGGTTCGAGTCCTGGATCGCCCACATGTTTTATACATACG
>CAZSCV010000006.1:0-64505 GCA_964605525.1 uncultured Bdellovibrionales bacterium | reverse complement strand
AATATTATGAATTAACAACAGGTCAGAAAGTTGCATTAGGAACTTGAATCCAGCTGCGCACGCATTGACTTTTTGGTGTAAATGCGCTACTGTTCATTGATGTGTCAAACATCTCATTTTTTTGGGAAAAATCCTGGAAATTGAAGTCATTTTACAATAAATCATCCAACAATTCTTTGAAGGAGAGAATTATGGAACTATTATCCCAATGTATCATTGATTCATTTATTGATGTATTTGGCTATAAGTTGTCTGTTAAGATTAGTGGATATGGAATTCTTATTATACTTTCCAGTATATTAGTTTACTGGTTATATATAAAAAGAATTCTTATCAGAGAATTCCCCCCCTCAATTACAACGTGGTTGCTGTGGTTTTTATTGGATGTGATTGCAACTATTGCATCAATTAAACAAGGATATTTTAACTTGCAGTTGATAGCTTATACGATTGGAACCTCATTTATTTGCTTTGTCCTTCTTAAGAGGAAAAACATATGTTGGGATAAATTATGGGACTCACTGACGACAGTTGTAGTGTTTTTAGCAGGCATTGTATTTATTTTCGCTGAAAATAAATTTTGGGCGCTAATCTGTTCGCTAGTGGGAATGACTATAGCTGCGCTTCCGTTGATTCGAGATTTAATGAGGGAAGAAAAACAGCCATGGATGGAGCCATGGGATTCATGGTTTATTATTATGGTTGGTAGCATTTTTTCCTATTTGGACGGTAATATAATTTCTGGGATTTGGTTGGGCTTTTTGCAGTTGTTGATTTTAATAATTATAATTTATTGGAATGTGCGCAAGTTTGTATCCCAAGAAACCGTTTAGCTTTTGGTTTGTAAAATGAAATCCTGACACTCGAAAGAGGGGTTGGGATTTTTTATTTGCCCGTAAATCGTTTGGATGGTAAAATTATTGCATATGGAAAAAATTGTAATGTATACTGATGGCGGGTCGCGGGGGAATCCTGGGCCGGCGGCAGTGGGGGTTTGGATAGAAACTCTTGGAAAAAAATTCGGAGAATGTATTGGAGAAAAAACCAACAATGAAGCGGAATATGAGGCGCTCATTTTGGGTTTGCAAAAAACAAAAGTACTGTTGGGAAAAACCAAGGCTAAACAAACAGAATTGGAATGTTTTTTGGATAGCGAATTGGTAGTTAAACAGCTCACGCACAAGTACAAATTAAAAGAAGAGAGAATTCAAAAATATTTTATTGAAATTTGGAATTTGATGTTGGATTTTGGAAAAGTTTCATTTTTTCACGTGCCGAGAGAAAAAAACAAAATTGCCGATGAGATGGTTAATTTTGCATTGGATGAAAAAGAGAAACAAGTAAGACTGCTATAATTTTTTATAAAAATTTTATTTCAGAAAGCAGAATTTAAAAAATTTAAAAAATATATGTCAAAGGGAAAGAAAAGAATAATTTGGATTATTGTGTTTGCCATAATTATCGCAGGGGGTTTTTGGTATTCAAAGTCCAAGAAGTCAGCCGTCGAGTATATTACCGAAGAAGTAAAAAGGGGTGATATTAAAAGAACAGTGTCAGTTACCGGAATGATGGTTTCTGAAAATCAAGTCGATTTGGCTTTTGAACTTTCTGGGCGGGCAAGCCTTGTGGATGTTTCAATTGGAGATAATGTCACTGAGGGGCAGTTATTGGCTCAGGTTGATGACAGCGTTTTGCAGTCGCAACTTGAAGAATCGAAGTTGGCATTGAGCATTCAGGTTGAAGCGGAAAAATTGGCCAGAAGAAACTGGGATTCTCTTAAGCCTGAAGAAAGACAAGCCCAGAAAGACACCTCTGAAAAAGCGCGAGCGGCAGTGAGGACGGTAGCAAATCAAATGGAAAAAACCAAAATTTATGCTCCTTTTAATGGTGTTGTGACAGCGGTTGATATTGAGGAGGGAGAAGTGGCAACAGTTGGAATGGCTGTTATCTCTGTTGCAGGTGAAGGAAATATGGAAATAGAATCAAATATTCCCGAGTCGGATATTGCCGAAGTGAGTTCGGGACAAAAAGCAGAAACGACTTTCGATGCGCTTTCCAACGAGGATATTTTTGAAGCGGAAGTGATGGAGATTGATCCTGCCTCGACTGTTATTCAAGGAGTGGTATATTACAGAACAAAAATGAAATTGATTGGATCTGATGACAGAATAAAAATTGGAATGAGTCTGGATGCGGATATTTTGACGGCAAAAAAGGAAAATGTTTTGATGATTCCCGAGCGGGCGGTTAAAACGGAAAATGGAGTCAAGATGGTGGAAATTTTATTGGCAGAGAATAAAACCAGAAAAGTGGAAGTAAAAACGGGACTCAAAGGCGATAGCGGGATGATCGAAATAATTTCCGGAATCAATGAAGGCGACAAAGTGGTAACATTTTCGAAATAATTTTTCTTATGACAGTTCCACTATTACAAGTAAAAAATCTTTATAAGACTTATGATAATGAAGGCGTAAAGACCCAGGCGGTTTCCGGGGTTGATTTTTCCGTGGAGAAAGGGGAGTTTGTGGCGATTATGGGACCGAGCGGAAGTGGAAAATCAACTTTGATGCAAATTTTGGGATTTCTGGACCGACCGACCGAAGGAGAATATCTTTTTGATGGAAATAATACTAAAGATTTTTCCGATGATTATTCGGCGGATTTGCGCAACAAAAAAATCGGATTTGTTTTTCAGACTTTCAATTTGCTTCCGCGGACAACCGTTTTTGAAAATGTGGAATTACCTTTGTTATACGACCGAAAAATAATCGGGCGCGATCGGAGTAATGAGGAAAAAATCAAAGAAGCTTTGAATTCGGTTATGATGGAGCATCGGATGAATTATTTTTCCAATCAGTTGTCTGGAGGGGAAAAGCAAAGAGTGGCGATTGCCAGAGCTTTGGTAAATAATCCCGCCCTGATTTTTGCCGATGAACCGACGGGAAATTTGGATTCGAAATCCGGAACGCAGATAATGAAAATTTTACAGAAACTAAATAATGAAGGGCATACGATTATTTTGGTAACCCATGAAACTTTTACCGCTCAGCATGCCAAGAGGATTTTATATGTGAAAGACGGGAAAATCGCAAGTGATGAAATTGTCAAAGAAAGAAGAATTGCCCGAGATGGAGAAATGCTTAAATAAAAATTATAAATTAATCTGTTATGCAGATTTTGAATCCCATTAAAATTTCATATAAGAATTTGGTAGCGGCGAAATTCCGTTCTTTTTTAACTATTTTGGGAATTATTATCGGAGTAGCTTCAGTGATTATCATTATGGCAGTGGGTCTTTCTGCTCAAGAATTGATTCTTGATCAAATCCGCGGAATCGGTTCGAATCTGATTGGAGTTCTTCCGGGCGCTTCCAGTGATGATGGTCCGCCAGCAGCAGCATTGGGAATTTCTATTACTACTCTCACTTATGATGATTTGCAAGCTATGAAAGATGGGAAAAATATCCCGGAAGTTGAGGATGTTGCGGGATATGTCATGGGAACGGGCAAGGTGAAATATGAGGAAGAAGATCCCTCTTTTTCTTTTACAGGAACGACGGCAAGTTATATTAACGTGGAAAATGCGGAAATAGAAACAGGAAGATTTTTGAATGAAGAAGAAGAAATAAATCTTTCCAGAGTGGCAGTATTGGGAAACTCTGTGGCTGAAGAAATTTTTGGGACGGAAAATCCTTTGAATAAGAAAATAAAAATAGATGATAATAATTTCACGGTTATCGGGGTTTTGAAAAACAGGAGCAGTGCAGCTTTCGGTACTTCCAGTCAGAATGATACGATATATGTTCCGCTTCGAACTGCACAAAATTTACTCTTGGGAATAAACCATCTTGGATTTGCGAGATTGAAAGTGCGGAGCAGTGATCTGATTGGCGTAGCGATTGAAAATACGAAGATAACTTTACGCGACCAGCATGATATTGACGATCCGGCCGATGATGATTTTTCCGTGCGAGATCAGGCGGCGGCAGTGGAAACAATTTCCAATGTTACTGATGTATTGAGATATTTTCTTTTATCCATCGGAACTATTTCTTTGATTGTCGGAGGGGTGGGAATTATGAATGTGATGCTGATTGCGGTAAATCAAAGGATTCGTGAGGTGGGACTCCGCAAGGCTATTGGAGCTAGAAATTTGGATATCGCCTGGCAATTTCTCGTTGAATCGGCAACGATATCCTTTTTAGGCGGAATGATCGGGATTATTATCGGGGTTTTGTTTTCTTTTGTAATTTCGGAAATAGTTCAAGCACTTGGATATACCTGGCCGTTTTTAATTTCATTTTGGTCGGTGATTGTAGCGGCATTGGTTTCGATAATTATCGGAATAATTTTTGGAATGTATCCTGCTCGCAAAGCTTCGCAGGTTTCTCCGATGGAGGCACTTCGATATGAATAGTGTGGTGTAAAAGTTTGAATTTTTTGGTTAAAAAGGCGGTGTTATTCTTGAAGTATAAAACTCAAGAAAAGCTTTATTTTAGAGAAGATGTACTCTTCTAATACAGAAGCTTGACTTTGATGGATATTCTGATATCATTGCATTAAGTTTTTGTAAAATTTAACTCAAATTACTGCTTTCGGGTGGTACTTTTTTATTGGTAATTTAACCTAATTATAATTCTGCTTGATTTGATTATTTAGCAGGAAAAACAAAAAACATGGCACGATTAATCACAAAGGAAGGATTCAAGAAATTACAAGATGAATTCGAAAACAGAAAAACAGTTGTTCGCCAGGAAATTGCCCAGGCAATCAAGGAAGCGAAAGAGCAGGGAGATTTGAGCGAGAATGCAGAATACTCTGAAGCCAAGCGTCAACAAGCGGAAAATGAAACACGCATCGTTCAACTTGAAGTTATGATTAAAAATTCTGAAGTTGTTGAGAAGGTATTCAATTCTGATTGTGTCGAGATGGGTTCTTTGGTAAAAGTAAAATTTAATGGAAGTGAAATGGATTTTCAAATCGTAGGATCCAATGAAACTGATCCGGCATCAATGAAAATTTCCAATGAATCCCCGATGGGAAGAGCTTTTATGAAAAAGTGCAAAGGAGATGACGTTGTCGTAGAAACTCCGGGAGGAAAAGTGAAATATAGAATTTTAGAAGTGAAATAGGCATTCTCTGCGGATAATAAAAAAAGAACAGACTTTAAAAGTCTGTTCTTTTTTGTTTTATTGCATTTTTGCTTTAAATGCGGTAAATTAGGAATGTCTAATAAATTTCTTAATCAAAATCTAAAAATCAATATGAGAGAAGATATTTTGCAAACTAAATTGGAAAAATTGAATAATTTGAGAGAATCCGGAATGGAAATATTTCCGGAAAAATCCGAGCGTTCAATGAGCAATAGAGAGGCTCTGGATGAATTCGACACGATAACAGATGAAATTTTTCTTGTTGGACGTGTCCGTTCATTGCGACCAATGGGCGGTTCGGCATTTGCGCATATCGAAGATGAAACAGGAAGAATGCAATTATTTTTAAATAAGAAAAATATTCCCGAAGACAAATATAAGTTATTTGTAAAAAATATTGAGCTGGGGGATTTTGTCCAAGTAAGTGGAAAACTTTTCAAAACAAAAAAGGAAGAAAAAAGTTTGGAAGTGCATGATTGGAAAGTTCTGAGTAAGAATATCCGTCCAATTCCGACTGAACATTTTGGCATCAAAGATACGGAAGAGCTTTTGCGAAGAAGATATTTGGATTTGCTTTCTAACTCCGAAACGCGAAAACTTTTTCGCAAGAAAAATATCTTTTGGCAAACTATCCGTAATTTTTTGGTGAATGAAGATTTTCTGGAGGTGCAAACTCCGGTCTTGGAACATATTCCCGGCGGAGCGGAGGCGGATCCTTTTGTCACGCATTACAACGCGTTGGATGAAGATTTGTATTTGCGCATTTCTCTGGAGCTTCCACTCAAGAGGCTTTTAGTGGGTGGATATGAAAAGGTTTTTGAAATTGGAAGGGTTTTTCGCAATGAAGGAATGGATCGTGAGCATCTCCAGGAATTTGATCATATGGAATTTTATTGGGCTTATTCGGATTTAGAAAAAGGAATGGAATTTTCCGAAAGGCTTTTCAAGACTATTGTTATTAATGTTATCGGGGGGTATGAAACAGAGTTCGAGGGCAATAAAATAGATTGGAACAAACCTTTTCCGAGAGTTGATTATTTTGACGCTTTCAAAAAAGAGACAGGGTTGGATTTAAATGAAGCGGACTTGTCCGCCGAAGCTTTAAAAGCGAAGGCGGATGAATTGGGAATTAAGTATGAAAAAGAATATGGAAAAGGAAGAATGATTGATACGATTTACAAAAAAACTGTTCGTCAAAAAATGATCCAGCCGTGTTTTTTGGTCGGGCATCCGATCGAAGTTTCTCCTTTGGCAAAAAGCGATCCAAATAATCCGAAAAAGGTTTTGCGTATGCAATTGGTGGCGGGAAAATCTGAACTTTGCAATGCTTTTTCCGAACTTAATGATCCAATTGAACAAAGAAAAAGATTTGAGGATCAGGTAAAGCTTCGCGAAGCGGGAGACAAGGAGGCGCAAATGCTGGATGAGGATTTTATCGAGGCGATGGAATATGGAATGCCCCCCGCCTTCGGCTTCGGCTTCTCCGAACGCCTTTTCGCCTTCCTAATGAACAAATCAGTCCGAGAAACAGTAATCTTTCCACCAGTGAGGAGTAAGGCATAAATTATTATGAAAAACAAGAATATTGGAGTTTTGATTTATACCTACAATAGAGTGGATGATGCCAGGATAAACATGGAAATTATCAGAAATGTTTGGCAAAAGGATGTTTTTTTTGATAACGTAAAAATTATCCATTCTTTTAACGGAAAAAAAGAGTGGTATCCCGAAAGATATCTAGAAGATTATCTAATAACAACAAAAAATACTTGGCATTTTCAAGGCGCATCAGATTTGATTGATGTTGGTATAAAAAAATTTAAAAATGATGTTGATTATGTAATTATCTTAGCTGCTGATACATGGCTTATTAATCCAAATTATTTAAAGGATATTATAAATAAAATGGATAAGGAAGGGCTTCTTTTGACTACTTGCGCTTGGGGAGTGGCTGAAAAAAATGATATAAAAGATGTTGGTATGGCAGTTGATTTTTTTATTGTTAATTTAAAATGGGCGAGAAAATATAAAATGTTTCCTGTTAATTATGGAGAGTTTTATAAAAAATACGGAGAATTGTTTTTGTATAAAAATGGTGGAAATGTAATGCTGGAGAAATTAACGTTGATGCGTTTTATGACAGCGATTGCAAGGGAGCAAAAATTTGGCGGTTCAGCTAGAAAAAGAGCTTTTGAGAGAATATTTATTTTAAAAGACAGAGAACCTGTACATTCTCATATTAATGGAGATGGGAATTGGGAGAGAAAAATGTATTGGCCAGAAATGGGTCTTTTGACACACCATGAAGTGGCACCTAAAAAAGAGATTTTTAAAGAAAATAAAATAAATGAGGGCTATAATATTGAAAAATTATTAGAAAGTGATGATTTAGAATATTTTAATAATGGATTCACTAAAGGAAAATATAGTGCTAATTAATTTAAAATACTATGGGAATTGTTGTTGAGTTTAATCCGGATTTGGCGCTGAGGGATATTTCTGAGCATAAATCCGGAAAAAGGGAAATCCAAGAATGTGTACCGGAGAACCTCAAGGTGGGAGAGGTTTTTGAATTTCTCAAAAAAGGTCAAAGATTGTATTGGCTCAGTGATAGTGAGTTTTGGGGTGGCGGTCAAATTCCGCTTTGCAAAACCGGAGGCGATGAAAAATTGTCCCGTCCGATTGCCAGCATAAAAATCCTGGAAGCGACCCATTTTTTGGAAAACGGAGAAATTTGGACAAAAGGAAAATACAAAGTCATCGATGTTTTCGATAAAAACGACCCTAAAATAAATTTCGAATCCTTAAAAAGAATTTAATATTCATTGAAATTAAAAAATAGTTGATAATAAGAAATATTACAATATTTCAACATTTCAAAATATGGTAATAATGATATATAGTGAGGATATATAGTGGGGATAGATTCGGATAATATAAAAAAGTAATTCAAAATAAGATGGCAAAAGTTAATCCGTATCAGATTGATCATAAAGAAAAATATGTCGCTATTGACGGTATGTTTGAAGTCATATCAAAATTGAAAACCAAAAAGGAAATTGTGGATTTTCTCTTGGGACTTTTTACGCCCAGTGAATCGTTAATGCTTGCCAGAAGAATTCAAATCGCCAAAATGATACTGGAAGGAGAGAATTATGAAAATATCAGGAAAAAATTGAATGTTGGGAATAATACAATTCAACAAATTGACAGATGGGTGCACAGCAAGGGGAGCGATTATGAAAAATTGATTAAGACTAAAGTGGACGAAGTAGGTAAAAACAAGAAGACAAAAAACAAAATGACATATAATCCCGAAAGCTTGCTGGATAAATATCCTTATCATCGTTTTATAAAAAATTTGTTCAATTGATATGAAACAGGCAGGCAATAAGCAGTAGATATATAGTACGGTTAAAATTATAAAATTGTGAAATATTACAATATTTCAACATTTCAAAATATGGTAATATGATAAATTGAATTATGTTTATTTTTCAATAAAAGCTGATTTTTTTTTACTTGTTATGAAAAAAATAATTTTGGCGACTACTTCGCCTTATCGACAGGAATTATTTCGCTCAATTGGGATTGATTTTGAGGCAATGGATAGTGAAATCGAAGAAAAATTTGAGGGAAGGCCTGATAGCCCTGAGGAACTTGTGCAAGAGCTTGCTAGGCAAAAAGCGCAGGTGGTGGCAGAAAAAGTCAACGAAGGGATTGTTGTCGGTTTTGATTCCGTCGGGTGGTTTGACGGAAAGATATTGGAAAAACCAAAATCAAAAAAAGACGCGGAAAAAAGGCTGAAAAATCTTTCCGGGAAGTCGTTTCAATTTTACACGGGAATTTTTTTAGTTGATGCTGAAAACGGGAGAACTATGAAATCCGTTGTGAAAACCGATGTGAATATGCGAGATATTGATGAGAAAGAAATTGAAAAATATCTGAGTCAAGACGATAAATTCAGCACTTATGCGCTTGGGTTTGATCCGCTCGGGCATTACAGCGCGACTTTTGTGAAAAATATTTCCGGCAGCTATAATAATCTGACGCGGGGGATTCCAATCGAATGCGTCGTGGAGATGCTTAAGAAAATGGGAATAGAAATTAAATAATAATTTTTTTTTAAAATAAACATACATATGAGGATTACTATATTAGGGAGTAGCGCATTTAAGGAAAAAAAAGTTGCTCTTAAAAAAGAGTTGATAGAAATGGGGCATGATGCTGTGATTCATCCGCATTATGAGGATTTTGTTCAAGGAAAGAGGCAGGAAATTTGGAGTTTGGTAGAAAATGGAGAACATGCCAAAGCCAAGATTGAAAATGATTACATTAGATGGTATTACAATGCAATTGTTTCTAGTGATGCGGTTTTGGTTGTTAATTTAGAAAAAAATGGTAAGGAAAATTATATCGGAGGAAACGTACTGATGGAATTGGGATTTGCTTATGTAAATAATAAAAAGATTTTTATGTATAATCCGTATCCAAAAAAAGAAGAGTGTGGATACTTGGATGAAATCGAGGCGGTGCAGCCGATTATTATTAACGGAGATTTGAGCAAAATAAAATGAAATTATTGATTGCGACAACCAATAAAAATAAACTTGACCAGTTTCGAGAAATTTTCAAAATCCATGGGGCTGATTTTGAATTGGTTTCACTTTCTGATGTTGGTATTTTTGATGATGTCGAGGAAGATGCTGAAACGCTGATGGAAAATGCGAAAAAGAAAGCGGAGTATTTTGGAAAAAAGTCCGGTCTGGTTTCTTTGTCTGATGACACGGGTCTTTTTGTCGATGCGCTTTCCGGCGCTCCGGGACTTCATTCGAAAAGATGGCATCATGGAACTGATTTGGATCGATGCTTGAAATTGCAGGAAAAATTGAAACATATTCCGGAAAAGGAAAGGACTTGCCGATATATCGGCGCTTTGGCGATTTATAGCCCTGAAAATGATGATTTTTTTGAATTTGAAAACAAAGCGGAGGGATACATTACGGATGAATTTCGTGGCGAAGCGGATTTCGGTTATGATAAGATTTTCCACTCTTTGCATTTTGGAAAAAATTATGCCGAACTTTCCGAGGATGAAAAAGCGCAAATCAGCCATCGGGGATTGGGAATTAAAAAATATTTGGACAGTGTTAAAAAATAATGGATAAGAGCGGAAAAAAGAAAGTGATGGTTTTCGGGACTTTTGATATTTTCCATCCGGGGCACCGGAGTTTTTTGCGGCAGGCAAGGAAATTCGGGGATTATTTGATTGTGGTCGTGGCGCGGGATAAAACAGTCAAAGTTTTCAAAAAACAAGATACAAAAAACAAGGAACAAGCACGAATGAGAATGATTCAGAAAAGCGCCTTGGCGGACGAAGTTGTTTTGGGAGGTTTGGGAGATAAATATGCAATCATAAAAAAGCACAAACCGGACGTGATTTGCTTGGGATATGACCAGAAATTTTTTATTGAAGAGTTGGAAGAAAAATTAAGGGAGTTTGAATTGGATAAAACGGAGATTTTTCGCTTGAAAGCATACAAATCAGAGATATATAAGTCCTCGAAATTGAAAAATAAATTATTCTTGGTTGATATTTGAAAAATATAAATTTTAAAAAAATAATAAATTTTTATTTTTCCAATTGCCTCTTTTGGCTATATTTATCTTGTTTTTCTAATTTTCGGTTGGTTTGAGTACGGAGTTCTTTTTTTATACGCACAAAGACAAGAGTAAAAATAAAAATTTATTATTTTTTTTAAAACTGAAGCTTATTGCAGTTGAAAAGACCAAGGGAGTATTTTTTTTAAAATGGTATCTTTTGGCAAGCTTGGCATTTGCAACTATAAGGCTTGATGAATTCGTCAAAGTATTCTTTTCCATAATTGTAAGTCAACTCATCTCCCGGGAGGATTTTCTTCTTGGCATAAATAAAAACTTTTTTTCCCGATAAGCGAGCTTCGCAGTTTGGTCGGCAAGAATGATTGATATAGCGACTGATGTTTTTTCTTTCTTTTCCGTCGATGCACCACTTTGAATTTATGGTAAAAAGATATTTTCCTTGGCGTTTCTCGGCTTCTTTTTCAGAAATAATTTCCCCGGTATATTCAATTACGAAGTCATTTTTTTTAAAATCTTTTTCGGCAAAAAGACCGAGTCCGGAGCCGGATTTTTTCACTTTGAATTTTTCCTGAAATTTTTTTTGGGACATTATTTTTTTTCTTGAAGGATTAGCGGAATATTTTTTACGTTGTTTCAGTTTAGGACGAAGCGTCGGATGTGTCAATGTTTTATTGCAAAAATAGGGAATAAATGCTAATATGCTAGTATGTTAAAAAGTTAAAATGATTTTATGTTGGATATTAAATTTATCAGAGAAAATAGCCAGGAATTGAAAAAGGCTATTGAAAACAAAAATATCAATCTTGATTTGGATCGTCTTTTGGAAATGGATAGAGAACGCGTGAAAATGATGCAAGAAATTGAAGAACTTCAGGCTCAGAAAAACAAAATTAATGAAGATATGCAGAGGGCTGAAGATAAAAAATCGGTTATCGAAAGAGGAAAAGAAGTAAAAGAAAAATTGTTAAGGCTGGAACCGCTATTGGAAAAAACACAGAAAAATTTTGATGACATGATGGTGAAAGTTCCGAATATTCCTTCAGAAGATACTCCAGTTGGAAGAGATGAAAAGGATAATGTTGAAATTGAAAAATCAGGAGAAATTTTAAAATTCGATTTTGAACCCAAGACGCATATTGAAATTGCGAAAGATTTGGATATTATTGATTTCGAACGAGGGGCTAAAGTTGCCGGATATCGGGGTTATTATATGAAAAATGAAGGAGCAAGTTTGCAGATGGCACTGATGATGTTTACTTTGGAAAAATTGGTTCAAAAAGGATTTGCTCCGATTATTCCTCCAACTCTGGTAAAAGAATTCGTGCTTTTCGGGACGGGATATTTTTCCGGAAAGAATTTCGATCCTGAAGTTGATGAGATATATAAAATTGAAAATATAGATAAAAATGAAGAAGGCGGAATAAATAAAGAGAATAAATTTCTAGTGGGCACAGCCGAGCCTTCTTTGTTGGCGTATTATGCTAATGAAATTTTGGATGAGTCCCAGCTTCCGGTAAAATTTTGCGGGTTTTCTCAGTGCTATCGCAGTGAGATTGGAAGTTATGGAAAAGATACCAAAGGCTTGTATCGCGTGCATGAATTTATGAAAGTGGAACAGGTCTGCCTTACGAAAAATAATATTGATGATTCAAATAAAATGCACTTGGAGATGGTGGAGATTTCCAAAGAGCTTCATCGGGATTTGGGATTGCCTTATCGCGTTTTGAGTATTTGTACCGGGGATATGAGTGCTGGAAAATACAAAATGTTTGATTTGGAAGCGTGGATGCCGGGAATGAACCGCTGGGGGGAAACAGGATCAGCTTCGAATTTTTTGGATTGGCAAGCGAGAAGGTTGAATGTGCGGTACAAAAACAGCGAAGGGAAAAAGAATTTTGTCCATATGATTAACAATACTGCCATCCCTTCCCCAAGAATAATAATCGCCATTTTGGAAAATTATCAACAGCAAGATGGAAGCGTCATAATCCCGGAGGCGCTGCGAAAATGGATGCCGAATAATATGGAAAAAATTGAGAAAAAATAAGAAGACACTGCTTAAGCCGCCTGAAAAATCAGGCGGTTTTTTGATTTTAAATTTTGAAAAATTCAGATTATTGTGGTATTATGCAAATGTAGTAAAAATAAAATAAAATAAAAATGAAAAAAAGAATAAGCATAATTTGGTGGTCATTGGCAGTTTTCATATCTTCCTTGCTTTTGCACAATATTATTTATGCCTTTTTTGGAGCGGAGGATTTTTTCTTTTTTACACTAGCTTTGGTGTCTGTGGCATTTTTCATTTTCGTTGTATCTGCCAATTTTGTTTATTTCTTATTTCAATTGATTCAAAAGTGGGCGTGTTGCTGTGCGATTGGAAAAAATAATCCGATTGTTAAAAACAATATCGCGCCCAGACATTCAAATAGTAAGCTTGGTTTTGGAGAAAAGGCATCGGACAGAATAACGGCAGTAATTGGAAGCTGGAAGTTTATCATAATTCAGAGTATTATTTTTGGAATTTGGGTTGTTTTGAATGTAGTGGCTTGGATGAATCATTGGGATCCATATCCGTTTATTCTTTTGAATTTGGCGCTTAGTTTTCAAGCGGCGTATGCAGCGCCGATTATTATGATGAGCCAGAATCGGGATGCGGAGCGGGATCGGAAAAAATGGGAAATGGATTTGGCGACGGACAAAAAGGCAGAAAGAGAAATCTGCGCCATTTCGAAAAAATTGGAACAGTTGGATAGGGAAAAAATTGGCAGAATTCTGGAAATTTTGGAGAAAAGATAGGAATTAAAAACCATATGCTGTATTTTTTGGATTTATTAGGGACATTTGCATTTGCGGTGACGGGGGCGTACAAGGCTAAGGGTGCGCGATTGCACATTTTCGGTGTGATTTTTTTGGGAATTATTACGGCGGTTGGCGGGGGAACTTTTCGTGATGTGGCAATCGGCAGGACTCCGCTTTTTTATTTCAAAGATCCAAATTATCTATTGGTGGCGATTTTGGCGGGAGTTGTGATTTATGCGGCACCGTCATTTTTTGAGAAAAAATATTCCTTTTTTCGTTTTATTGATTCGGTCGGGTTGGCGGCGTTTGTGATTATTGGAGTTTCAATTTCCAATTCTTTTTTGTTCGGAGGTAATCATTTTTCTTTGAATTCGCTTTTGGTTTCGGTTTTTTTGGGGATGCTCACCGGATTTGGCGGGGGTTTGATTCGCGATGCGATTATGGGAGGTGTTCCGCTTTCGCTCACGCACGGATCAAATTATGTTTTTTCGGCATTTTGGGGCGCGTTGTCTTTTTATCTTTTGAAAAATATCAATACGGGTCTGGCGATTGCAGTTTCTTTTGCGATAACTTTGATTTTGCGGGAAGTGGTTTCGAAATACGGAATATATAATCGATTGGTAAAAAATAAAAATGGAAACTAAAAAACTCAAATTTCCAAAAGGTTTTTTGTGGGGGGCTTCTACTTCGGCACATCAAGTTGAAGGTGGTTTGAGGAATAATTGGACTGAGTGGGAAAAAGAAAATGCCGAAAGATTGGCGGAAGAAGCTGGGAAAAAATGGAAAAAATGGCAACAAGAAAAATTTCCGGAAATGTTTGAAAAAGAAAATTATATTTCCGGCCGCGCTTGCGACCATTATAACCGCTACGAAGAGGATTTTGAAATTGCCAAAGAACTTGGTCATAATGCGCACAGATTTTCAATCGAATGGTCGCGTATTGAACCCGAAGAGGGGAAATTTGATGAAAAAGAAATTGAGCATTATCGCAAAGTCATTCTTGCTCTAAAAGAACGAGGGATGGAGCCTTTTGTGACACTTTGGCATTGGACGGAGCCGGTTTGGTTCAACGAAAAAGGAGGATGGATAAATAAAAAATCTCAGAAATATTTTTTAAGATTTGTTGAAAAGATTGTTAGTGAATTAAAAAACGATGTAAAATTTTGGATTGTTGTTAATGAACCTAATGTGGGTTTGGGTTTTGGATATTTGACTGGGGCTCAGCCACCAGCAAAGAAAAATCTCATAACTTTTTTAAAGGCATATTTTAATCTTCTGTCTGTTTATAAAAAATCTTATGCTCTTATTCATCAAATAGATGAAGCTGCAAATGTTGGTCTTGCTCATAGTTATTATGTATATGAATCAAAATTATTTAAGCCATTGGATAAATTTATTTCTGCAATCCCAACATATTTTTCAAACTATTTTACTAAGAAGGCAAATGGTTATGAAGATTTCATTGGTTGCAATTATTATACGCGTTTATTAATTTCTCCTGACATGTTTAGGGAATTATTAGATGAAAAAAGAAATGATCTTGGTTGGGAAATTCATCCAGAAGGAATTTATAAGGTTTTGATTGGTTTGAAAAAATATGATCTTCCTGTTTATATAACTGAGAATGGTATTGCTGATGCTAATGATCGAAAAAGAGAAAAGTTTATCAAGGATCATCTTGTTCAGGTATATAAAGCGATTAGTGAAGGAGTCGATGTGAGAGGATATTTGCATTGGTCTCTGCTGGATAATTATGAATTTCCAGAAGTTCGTGGTTTTTGGCCCCGCTTTGGACTTATTGAAATGGATTATAAAACACTTGAACGCAAAATCCGCTCCAGCGCATTGGAATACGCCAAGATTTGCAAAAACAATGAAATTGAAGTGGACTAATCTTTTAATGAAAGTATTTATGAAAAATTTGTATCTTAAATTTGTAAAGATAAATAGAATAATTCGATTCTTAATTATTTCTGATTTGTTTATTGTTGGAGGATTCGCTTTAATTGCTCCTATTTTTGCTATTTACATAACCGGATCCATTGAAGGAGCGGATTTGAGAGTTTTAGGAATAGCCGAGGCGATATATCTTTTTACCAGAAGTTTTTTTCAGATTCCGGCAGCTTCATTGATTGATAGGATACAAGGAGATAAGGACAATTTTTGGGCAATTATTGTCGGTGTTTCGTTGTATGCCGTAGTTTCTCTTTCATATTTAATAGTGTCTAGTCCTTTGCAGTTATATTTAGTTCAGTTTTTGTATGGGTTGGGAGCGGCGATAGCTGTTCCGGCTTGGATGTCGGTTTTTATGAAAAATGTCGACAGCCAGCACGAAGGATTGGAGTGGGGGGTATATGATACTTCTGTGGGATTAGGAAGTGCCGCCGCCGCTTTTTTTGGCGGGGTGATTTCTGATAAATTTGGTTTTGCTCCTGTTTTTATTTCTATTGCAGTTTTGTCCGTTCTGGGAATAATAATGTTGTTTTTTGTCAAAAATCAAATTTGTTTTAAAGATGTATGTCCAGATAAAGAAAGTAAAGATGATGGGTTGCAATAGTTTTTATTTGTGGCTATAATATCTTAAAATATGAAGATTGTATTATTAAAGGATGTGAAAAATTTGGGACGCGCTGGGGAAGTCAAAGAGGTGGCTGAAGGATATGCGCGCAATTTTTTGTTTGCGCGAAAATTGGCAGAGGCGGCAACTGAAGGTGTGATACAGAACATTAGTCAGGTCAAATTAAAACAAGAAGAAAGAAAAAAAGCAGAACAGAAAAAGATTCAAGAAACTGCCAACGAGCTGAAAGGCAAACGGATTATTATTCGGTCCAAGGGTAGCGGAGAAAAACTTTTTGGTTCTGTGAGTGGTAAAGAGGTTGCTTTGGCGTTAAAAAATGAAGGATTTGAAATTGATCAAAAAGGTGTTATACTGGACAAGGTGATAAAAGAAGTCGGAGAGCATAAGGTGAAAATTAATCTGGGCGGAGGGGTATATCGTGAGATTTTAGTGGAGGTTATAAGCGTTTGAAAGCAAGGAATAATCATTTTTATTTTTGTGGAATTTTAATAATTTTTTAAGTCGCAGGGGGTGCGGCTCTTTATTTTATGAAAAAAAGAAAATATATTTTTGTGATTGGTGGGGTGATGAGCGGAGTAGGAAAGGGAATTACCACTTCTTCGATCGGGGCTATCCTGAAAGCGCGCGGGTATAATGTGACAGCTATGAAAATTGATCCGTATTTGAATGTGGATGCCGGGACAATGAATCCAACCGAGCATGGAGAAACATTTGTTCTTGATAGTGGAATGGAATGCGATCAGGATATGGGAAATTACGAAAGATTTTTGGGAATTGATGCTCTTCCCCCGGAAAATTATATGACTTCCGGAATGGTGTATCAATCAGTAATCAACAAGGAACGCAATTTGGAATATGGCGGAAGTTGCGTGGAGGCGGTTCCGCATATCCCGCAGGAAATAATCGGAAGAATTGAAAAAGCTTCGCGCAAAGCGGACGCTGATATTACTTTAATTGAAATTGGGGGAACAGTTGGAGAATATCAAAATATTCTCTTTATTGAGGCGGCTAGAATGATGCACCTCAAGAATCCTGACGACGTGATGTTTGTTTTGGTGAGTTATTTGCCGATCCCGTCCAAGGTAGGGGAAATGAAAACTAAGCCTACTCAATATGCAGTACGCACCCTCAATTCATATGGCGTCCAGCCGGATGTGATTGTTGCCAGAAGCGAAACATTTTTGGATAAAAAACGAAAAGAAAAAATTGCTATTTCTTGTAATGTCCCTGAGCGTTATGTCATTTCCGCTCCGGATATTGATTCAATTTATGAAGTTTTGATTAATTTTGAGCGGGATGATTTGAGTCGGTTGATTTTGAAGAAATTGGGACTCAAAACTCGCAAGAGCGATTTGAAACAATGGTATGATTTGGTGGATAATATTAAAAAATCCAAAAAACCGATACGGATCGGATTAGTGGGAAAATATTTTGGAACTGGAGATTTTGTGCTTAGCGATGCGTATCTTAGTGTTATTGAAGCGGTAAAGCATGCTTGTTATGCAAATAAAGTGAAACCGCAATTGGATTGGATCAACAGCGAACAATTCGAAAAAGAGCCGGAAAAAATTGAGCAACTCAGACAATATGACGGCGTGGTTGTTCCGGGGGGATTCGGTTCGCGAGGAGTTGAAGGAAAAATAAAAACGATTGAATTTTGCCGGGAAAATAAGATTCCATTTTTGGGTCTTTGTTATGGAATGCAATTGGCGGTGGTTGAGTTTTCTCGCCATAAACTGGGAATAAAAGATGCGCATACGACTGAAATTGATCGTGATACGAAGAATCCGGTTATTGATATTATGCCGGAGCAAAAGAAGAATCTGGAGGATAGAAATTATGGAGCGACGATGCGATTGGGAGGTTATCCTGCAATCCTCAAAAAAGGGACGATTGCGCAAAAAGCATATGGGAAAGGCAAGATTTCTGAGCGGCACAGGCACCGTTGGGAAGTTAATCCGAAATATATTGATCAGATTGAAAAAGGGGGAATGGTATTTTCCGGAAAATCTCCGGATGGAAAGTTGATGGAGATTGTCGAGCTTCCAAAATCCGAACACCCATTTTTTTTGGCAACGCAATTTCACCCAGAACTTCAATCAAGCCCGATTAAATCCCATCCTTTATTTTTGGAATTTATAAAAATAGCAATGGAAAAATAGCAATTTTTTCGGAAAGCTGAATTTTCTATTCAGATAAAAAAAATTCCAGCCAAGTGGCTGGAATTTTTTTATCAAACTTTCGAAAAGATTATTTTTTTGTTGCTTTTTCTTCTATTACGTGAACGAAGCGTCTTTTTTCCAATTTTCCGGTAAAACTCATCATTTTCTTTTTGGTGAATTCTATGATTCCATCTTTGAGGGCGAACAAGGTGTCATCTTCTGATCTCTTTACATTTTCTCCAGGATGAAATTTGGTTCCTCTTTGGCGAATAATAATATTGCCAGCTTTCACTTTTTGACTTCCGAAAAGTTTTACTCCCAGTCGTTTGGAAATTGAATCGCGTCCCAGTTGGGTAGATCCACCAGCTTTACGATGTGCCATATTTTTAGGTGTTATGTATTAAGTATTACGTATCTGGTATAATAAGATCAGGTACGGAATTTAGTATAACAAAATAGGGAAATATGTCAATGACTTCGGAGAAAAAATGGAAAAAGAGAATAAAAGAAATTTTTTCGAAATATGAATCAAAAATCGTGATTTTTTTGGGTATGATTTTGGTGGCAGTAATTGCTTTTGAGATGGGTATTTTACAGGGGCAGAAATGGCAGCAAAGTCCGATGATTGTCGAAGTTCCGGCAGTAGCAGTGGCGAGTGGACAATCTGATTCGGAAATTAATGATGGCGCGAAGGAGATTGAGAATAACAATCAGCAAGACGCGGGAAATGAAAACTTGGAAAAGTGCCTTTTTGTGGCAAGCAAGAATTCAGACAAATATCATCCGGCGACAAATTGTCATTGGGCAGACCAAATAAAAAAGGAAAACAAGGTTTGTTTTTCTAGCGAGCAAGAAGCGGAAAACAAGGGTTATGTGAAGTCAAGTTGTTTTAAATAGTTTCAAAGGTCGGCATTTGACCGCGAGGCGGTAATCGGATAAACTTTAATTATTATGGACAAAAAAGAACTTGAAAAAAAGGTGGATGAGATTTTGGAACGCGGGGTTTTGGTGGAATTTTTGCCGACTAAAAAAGAATTTCGAGAGAAGTTGCTTTCTGGTGAAAATCTTCGATTTTATATCGGCGCCGATCCAACTGCTAAAGCGCTTCATTTGGGGCATGCGCAAAATTTGATGATATTGGAAGATTTTCGAAAGTTGGGACACGAAGTGATTTTTCTTATCGGAGATTTTACGGGAATGATTGGGGATCCGACTGATAAAGGCGCGGCTAGGGTGCGGCAGACACGAGAAGGTGTTGAGGAGAATTTCAAGAATTGGCTTGAGCAAACGAAAAACATTCTTTCTTTTGATGATAAAGATAATCCGGTAAAAGTAAAATATAATTCCGAGTGGCTTTCTGAATTAAATTTCGAGCAGGTGATTGATATCGCCAGTAATTTTACGGTCCAGCAAATGCTTGAACGGGATATGTTTGAAAACAGGATGAAAGAAGGAAAGCCGATTCATCTGCATGAATTTTTGTATCCTTTGATGCAGGGATATGACAGCGTGGAAATGGATGTGGATGTGGAGCTTTGTGGAACTGATCAGATTTTCAACGCGTTGGCCGGAAGAACCTTGATGCAAAAATTGAAAAACAAAGATAAATTTGTGATTTCTGCTAAATTGATTGCTGATGATAAAACCGGAATGTTGATGTCAAAATCCAATGGAACCGGAATTTTTCTTGATTTGGATTCCAATGATTTGTTTGGAGCGATTATGTCGCAACCGGATGGAATGATTCATCCCTTGCTTTTGGGTTGCACCAGAATTGTTTTGGATGAAATCAAAGAATTGATGAAATTGGAAAATCCGCGGGATGCGAAGGTGCGGTTGGCGCATGAGATTGTGAAAATTTATCATGGGGAAGAAAAAGCCCAAGAGGCGGAAGAATATTTTGTGAACACTTTTTCCAAAAAAGAAATTCCGGAGGAAGTGCGAGAGGTGAAAGCAAGAGGAGATATAAATCTGATTGATTTTTTGGTTTTGGCAAATGTGGCAACAAGCAAGGGGGATGCGCGCCGGAAAATCGAACAAGGCGGAGTTTCGATTGATGGAGAAAAAATAACAGACCCGAATAAAGTTTTAGATATTTCTTTTTCCGGAAAAATAATCAAAGTTGGCAAAAAAGATTTTGTAAAAATAGTTTTTTAGATTAAGTATTTTAGTTTTGAATTTCGGGTATCCGCCATGGGCGGATTTCGGGATAATAGAATAATGCATATGAAGTTTTTATTTGATTGGCTTAAAAATATATTGTCCGGTGAAAAACTGGTCGCAAAAGAAACCGGAAAGTCGGCGATTGGTTTTGAAAATGTTGTGGTGGGAAGAATTTTGGAAATCCAAAAACATCCGAATGCCGATAGGCTGCAAATTACAAAAACAGATGTCGGCGGAGAAATTTTACAAATCGTGTGTGGCGCAAAAAATATCGAAGTTGGACAAAAGGTTCCGGTTGCGTTGGTTGGCGCAAAACTTCCAAATGGATTAGAGATAAGAGAAGCCCAGATTCGCGGAGAAAAATCTTTCGGGATGTTGTGCGCCAAGGACGAGTTAGGTTTGGGGGATGATCATTCCGGAATTTTTATTCTGGATAAAAACGCCGAAGTTGGAATGAAATTTGCAAAATATATCAATTTAAATAAATAACTCAGTGAAGTAAATAAAAATATGCGAAAGATTGTTATTGAGGATCCAAATGAAAAGGCTCTGATTGAAGAAGTAAATAAAAGAAG
Source organism: uncultured Bdellovibrionales bacterium (assembly GCA_964605525.1). Lineage (GTDB taxonomy): Bacteria > Patescibacteriota > Minisyncoccia > Moranbacterales > UBA9337 > UBA12151. The sequence goes on along the minus strand of CAZSCV010000006.1, from coordinate 43,454 downwards.
CGATATTAAGGCTGAGCGTATAAAAAGATTTGTAGCCTTGCCTGATCTGACAAAAAAAGATAACTCGCCCATAAAAATTTTAGTTGATCAGATCTTGGATATTCCGAGATTTTCCAATTTTGATATCGTTGAAATTCCCAAAATAACAACAGTGGAAAGAGAGTTTGATATCTTAAATTCTCCCAAAGATCATCCTTCACGTAAAGAAACCGACACTTTCTTTTTAGATAATACAAATCATTTGCGCACCCAGATGACAGTGATGTGGTCATATTATTTGACTAACAAGGAAATTTTGGAAAAACTCGAGCGAGATGGGGAGGTTATGGCGCTTGCGCCAGGTCTTGTTTATAGAAAGGATGAGATAGACAGGAAGCATTTTCCGGCATTCCATCAGATTGATGGTCTTTTGCTCTGCAAGAAAGATAAAAAAATAATAACGCTGGATGATTTGAAAGAAGTAGAGATAGAGATGACAAAAAGCATTTTCGGAGAAAATATAGAATATAGGTTTTTAGTTGATGCTTTTCCTTTTACCGATCCATCTGTTCAAATTGAAATGAAGTTTAATGATGACTGGATCGAGGTTGTCGGTTCTGGATTGGTGCATCCTCAGGTATTAAGAAATTTAAATATTGATCCGGAGGTTTATAATGGTTGGGCATTTGGCTTTGGAATAGAGAGATTGGCTATGGTCAAATTCGAGATACCGGATATTCGAATTTTTTGGTCGAATAACGAAAGGATTACAAGCCAATTCAAGGATATCAATAGTAAATTCACCGAGGTTAGCAAATTTCCCGCAACTATCAGGGATATCTCGTTTATTATTGATAAAGATATAAATATTAATAATTATTATGAAATCGTTCGAGACTATGCAGACAATCTGATCGAGGAGGTGAAACTTTTGGATGAATATGAAAATGATGAAAAGTTCGGTAAAAATAAAAAAAGCTACACTTTCCGTATCGTCTATCGTTCATCTGAAAGAACTTTGACCAATGAAGAAATTAATGAAATACAGGCGAAGATCCGCGCAAAAACTGAAAAGGAACTGGAAGCTTTATTGAGATAGGAAGATAGTTTTTTAAAAATAAAAAAAGAGAGAGGTGATGGTATGAAAAATAGGGATCCTTATTCTGATGCTATCGCAGTATACGCTGTTGATGTTGTTGGGGTAACTATTTTCTTAAAATGCTTCTTTTGGTGTGGCGGCTATTTTTTTCTAGCCAACTATATTCCGAAAGAGCAAGCGAATGCTTTATGCGGACAACTTGCAACCATATCGATATTTGCATATTTGTTCTTGATGTGTGATTCAAGGAAGAGTTTATACTTTTGGTTAAAATCTCTTTTCTCTTAGCATAATATTAAGCGGGTTTTCTTAGCCTTGCTAACTATTGTTGGCAAGGTTTTTTACGTTTTTATTGACAAAATGGTAAAAAAGTATTAATATTGTTTGGAGTAGTAGTAGATATAACATTGAAAATTTGGCTTTATATCAAGGCAAATTGGGCAATTGCTCTGCTGATGCTTTGCATCGGCGGAGAGGAAAGTCCGGACATTCCCCTGGTTTTGTACCAGGGAGCAGGGTAGCGGCTCCGACGCTCTAAAGGGTGCGGAGCTCCGACATTGAAAAATCGTCGGAGGTAACGCCCGTCATGGGGAAACCCAAGAGGTGCGAGCAGAGACGTTTTATTTCGAAAGAAATAAAATATCCCCCTCACGGGGGATAAGCTCTTATAGTAATATAAGAGGTGAAACGGCTAAATCCTTACTTGAATGCAAGGCCGTACCTCGGCATTTTGCCGGGGGGTGCCGCTTGACTCCGACGGTAACGCCGGAGCTAGATAAATGATTGCCACTCCGACCTCGCGTCGGAGTACAGAATCCGGCTTATAGATTTGCCTTGGTACGAAGTTGAATTTTTATTGCAAGTGTTTGTGTAGTATAATAAAAATAATTATGAAACGATCTGAATTATTCTTTAGCGCTATTCAAGTTCCGGCTGATTTTGTAATGATAGTTTTGGCGGCTCTCTCCGCTTTTTTTATTCGAGAAAATCCGGAAGTGACAAAATTTTTTAGTCTCCAGCCACTTGAATTCCACGATGTCCATTTCCAAGATTACATCCGACTTGCTTTTAGTGCAGCTCCTTTTTTCTTAGTTATTTATGCTTTGGAGGGGTTGTATGATATTCGGGTGACGCGTAAATTTTGGAAAGAAACTTTCAAAGTTTTTACCGCCACTTCAATTGGCTTAGTGATTATAATTATCGCGATATTTCTCAAAAGGGAATGGTTTTCTTCCCGTTTTATAATTTTAGCAGCATGGTTTATCGCTGTTTTTTATGTTGTTTTGGCTCGTTATATTTTGCACAAAATTCAGCTTTGGCTTTTGCGCAGCCGCGGAATTGGAATCCATCGAGTGCTTTTGATTGGACATAACGGAAAAGTGGATGAGGTTTGCCGGACAATAAAATTAAACCGCAACCTCGGATATCGCATTGTGGATATTATCAACACGGCACAGCTTAAGGTGATCAAACAGATTAGGAAAGAAAAAGGGGTTGATGAAATAATCCTATGTTCTCCTTCTATTCCGGATGATGAGTTGGAAAAATTAATTGATTTTTGCGCTATTAATAATATTGCTTATAAATTTATTCCAACTACCTTGCAAACTTCGAAATACAAAGTAGGCGTACTTAATGGAGAGCCGATAATTGAGGTTATGAATACTCCGCTGGATGGATGGGGAAGAATCGCCAAAAGAGTTTTTGATATTATCTTTTCAATTATTTTTATTATTTTTACTTCGCCGGTTATGTTGATTGTCGCGCTTTTGATTAAATTAGAGGATCGGAAGGGACCGGTAATTTACAAAAATGAAAGAATTGGGGCAGATGGAAGAAAATTTTTTGCTTACAAATTTCGTTATATGAAATGGGAATATAATATTTCAAAAGATAATCCGGACTTTGAAAAAGCGCTGGAATTTGAAAGACAGCTAATTGCTGAAAAAAGCGTGCGCCAAGGGCCTTTGTATAAAATTAAGAATGATCCGCGAAAAACCAAAGTGGGAAATTTCATTGAAAAATATTCCATTGATGAATTTCCGCAGTTTTTTAACGTGCTTTTTGGTTCGATGAGTTTGGTTGGACCGCGTCCGCATCAAAAACGGGAAGTGGAAAAATATATGGAATATCATCGAAGATTGCTCACGATCAAGCCGGGAATAACCGGAATGGCGCAAGTTTCTGGTCGCAGTGATTTGGATTTTGAAGATGAATATAAGCTTGATTTGTTTTATATCGAAAACTGGTCATTGGCGTTGGATATTCAAATAATTCTCAAAACGGTCGGTGTTTTGCTGCGAAGAAGGAAAAACAATAGCTAGGCGCATTTCGTAATAATTTCATCTTTTTGTAAAGTCGCCAGATTGGCGGCTTTTTGGTATAATCAAAATATTGTAAATAAATAAGAACTTTTATGCGGATTGCTTTGGTGCATGATTATTTGGTTCAATATGGAGGGGCGGAAAGAGTCTTGGAAAGTTTCTGCGAGCTTTTTCCCGAGGCGCCGATTTATACGATTGCATACGACAAAAATTCTATGCACGGGCATTTTGAAAAAAAAGATATTAGAACTTCTTTTTTACAGAAAATTCCCTTTGCGCTCACTCGCCATCGAATGTTTCCATCCTTGATGCCGATTGCAATTGAACAATTTGATTTTTCTGATTATGATGTGGTTCTTTCCGATTCATCTAGCTTTGCCAAGGGAATTATTACTGGTCCGGAAACACTCCATATTTGTTATATGCATACGCCAATGCGCTTTGCCTGGGATGATTGCCAAAAGTACACAAAGGATTTTTATTTTCCGGGATTTGTGAAAAAACTGGTGCCTTTTTTTATGAATTATATCCGGATTTGGGACAGGGTGAGTGCGGAAAGGCCGGACAAGATTATTGCCAATTCAAAATTTATTTCCAAAAGAATCAAGAAATATTACAAGAGAGATTCAATTGTCATCAATCCTCCGGTAAGTGTGAATAATTTTTATGTGAGCGATAAGCCAGAGGATTATTTTTTATTGGTCGGAAGATTGATGATATACAAGCGATTTGACATTGTCATTGAGGCTTTCAAACAATTAGGACTGGAGCTAAAAATTATCGGTCGGGGACCGGACGCGGAAAGATTGAAAAAAATATCTGATGGTTATAGTAATATTGAATTTTTAGGCAGGCTTTCGGACGATGAATTATTGGAGCATTATTCAAAATGCCAAGCGTTTATTTTTCCCCAAGAAGAGGATTTTGGTATTACGGCTATTGAAGCGATGGCATCAGGAAGACCGCTCATTGCTTATCGCGGAGGAGATATTCCGGAACATATGGAAGAGGGGAAAAGCGGAATATTTTTCAATCTGCAGACTCCTGAAGCGATAATGGAGGCGATAGAAAGGTTTAAAGGTGAAAAGTTTGACGGAAAATATATCCGCAGTAAAGTTCTCAAATTCGACCGGGAAATATTTAAAAAGAAAATCAAGGAATATGTTGAAAGCGCGATGCGAGCTAATAACTGAATAATTTTTTATTATATATAAAAACATGGAACTTAAAGAATATATTGCGATTTTTAAGAAAAATATTTGGATTTTTTTGATGACAATTTTGGTTTTTTGGACGGCTGGAGCGATTTTTTATCGAACTGTTCCGGAAAAATACAAATCAACGATGGATTTAAATATTAGCCGGACTGGAGTTGCGTCCGCGGAGGAAAAGAATGAGCATGATTATTTTTATCGCCTTCAAGCCGATGATATTTTTTCAGAAACAGTGGTCGGCTGGTTGAATTCCCCGCGAGTAATTTCTGAAATTTGCAACTCATCCGGAGCAACTTCTTGCCCAAGTGGATATGAAGCCAGAAAAGTTTCCGCTCAATTGGTGCAAGTCGTGTATGTGAATCCTAACCAGAAAGATTCTGGCAAAATAGCCCAATCCTTGGTGAATGTGATTGCCAAAGAAACAGGAAATCTGAATTTGAGTCAAAAGAACGAAAATTGGTTTGAAGTTTTGGGAAATTATCCTTTTATTGAAGCGGATAAGATCAACTTTAATAAAATTATGGCCGCTGCGTTTATGCTGGGAGCATTTTTTGGATTTTGGATGGTTTTTGTCCGGCATTATTTTGCGCGGTAGTGTGCTATAATATCAATATGAAAATTGGAATTGATGCCCGCTGTTTTTCCAGAGGGAGAGTTAGCGGAGTTGAAGAATATACAATGCGGATTCTTGAGGAGCTGTTTTCTCGGGACAAAAAAAATAAATATGTGCTTTTTTTCAATTCTTGGAAAAAGCCTGTTGTTGATTTTGGCTGGACGAAAAAATATCCCAACGTAAGATTGGAAATTTTTCGATTCCCGAATAAGTTGATTAATTTTCTTCTTTGGTATTTTCGGTGGCCAAAAATTGATCGCTTTCTTGGCGGAGTGGATATTTTTTTTATGCCAAATATGATTTTTTCCGCCGTTTCCAAAAAAGCAAAAACTCTTTTGACTGTGCATGATTTGTCATTTGAATATTATCCTGAAACTTTTTCTATCGTGCGGAGAATGTGGCACGGGTTTATCAATTTGCGCGCAATAGCAGAAGAAGCGAATCAAATAGTGGCGATTTCCCAGTCGACAGAAGAAGACTTAAGGGGGATTTATGGAGTCAAGAAAGACAAAATAAAAATTATTCCCAGTGCGGTTTCAGACAAGTTTTTTCAAATGAATCGTAATGATTGGAAGTTGATCGAAGTAAAGGAAAAATACAAATTGCCCTTCAAATTTATTCTTTTTTTAGGAACAATAGAGCCAAGAAAAAATATTTCAGCCATAGTTACGGCGTATAATCAGCTTCGCGAGGATTCAGCGGAAAAGTTCGGAGAATACAAATTGGTCATTGCGGGAGTTGAGGGATGGAAAGCGAAAGATATTTTCAGAACTATACGTATGTCCAAATTTCGCAAAGACATTATTTTAACCGGATTTATTGAGGATGATGATAAGCCGGCATTGTACAATTTGTCTTCGATTTTCGTGTACCCATCGCTTTTTGAAGGATTTGGTTTTCCTCCTTTGGAGGCTGCCAAATGCGGAACGCCGGTAATCGTTTCTAATAATTCTTCTTTCCCGGAAATTATCGGATCAGGAGGTATAATGATCGATCCGCACAAGCCGGATGAAATATGCCTGGCGATGAGAGAAATTTTAGCTAGTCGTGATTTGCAGGAGAATCTCAGGCAAAAAGGGCTTCGCCAGGCAATGAGATTTGATTGGAAGCAAACGGCAGAATCCTTCTTGAAATTAATTAAAAAATTAGAAACAGAAAGAAAAAGTTAGTTTTATAGATTGAATAAATATGCGAGAAATTTTAACTTCGATTAGATTGGCAATAAGGAATTTGCATTCAAATATCGGACGGACAATTTTATCCTTAACTGGAATTGTGATCGGCGTGGCGGCGGTGATTATTGTTTTGTCATTGGGGGCGGGATTGAAAAATTTTGTCGTCGGTCAAATCGAGGCTTTTGGAAGCGATATTATTGAAGTTGAAGTGAAAGTCCCGAATGTTTCTAAGACATCGACTCAAAATGCTGGAGGGATTGCTGGTGGAATGCAAATCACCACTCTGAAAATTGAAGATGCGGAAGAAATTTCTAAATTGGGGAATATCGGGTCTTGGTATGCCGGAATGATGGGTCAACAACTCATTTCTTATGAAGGAATAAATAAGCAGGCGATAATTTTCGGAACAACTGCGGGCGTGCTGGATTCCGATGAAAAAATGGAAATTGAATCAGGAGTGATGTTTTCTCAAGAGGATGATGATAATTTAAAACAGGTTGTTGTCCTGGGAAGTGAGGTAAAAAATACTTTTTTCGGAGAAGAAGATGCTGTTGGAAAAACGGTAAGAATAAAAAATCAAAGTTATCGGGTCGTGGGAGTTCTAAAGGAGAGAGGGTTGGTTGGTTTTTTTAATTTTGACGATGTGATATATATGCCTATTCAGACTTTGCAGAAAAAGTTAATGGGAATTGATTATATTCAGTTTGCAATTTTCAAACTTAAAGATGCTAGCGCTACGGATGTGACTGTTTCCGATGTGACTGCGATTATGCGCGATCAGCATGATATTACCGATCCAAGCGATGATGATTTTGCGGTTAGTTCCATTGAGGAATTTAAGGTTATTTTGGATAAGGTTTTTCTCATAATAAATATTTTACTTTTGGCACTTACCTCAATTTCGTTAATTGTCGGAGGGGTGGGAATCATGAATGTTATGTATGTTTCAATAACGGAGAGGACGGCGGAAATCGGGCTGAGAAAAGCGGTGGGCGCAAAAAAATCGGATATTTTGAAACAATTCTTGTTCGAATCGATATTCTTGACTCTATTTGGCGGAATTATCGGAGTGGTCCTTGGCTTACTGGTTTCTTGGCTGGCAACTTATGTAGTTGGACAGTATGGATATTCAGTTGAATTTCAGATTGGAATGGATGCGATTTTGATTGCGGGGATTTTTTCTTTAGTGACGGGAATTTTGTTTGGAATGTATCCGGCGCGAAGAGGATCTGAGCTGAGTCCAATGGAAGCCTTGAGAAAAGAATGATATCGCAAATGGCATAAAAATGGAATATGTCAATATTGCGCGATATTTTCCCAATTGGTATACTTGTAAAAAGAAATTAATTTTTCAAAAAAATATATGGAAACAGAAATGGAAAAAAATGATTTTAATCCCAAGAGAAAAGCAGGTAAATTAAATGACAGAAAAGTTGAATTGGCACTTTTCTTAATTTTGGGATTTTTACTTGGAGTAATGTTAAAAACGGAAGCTGTTAAGAAAATAACCATCGGGTTTAATGATTACCTGGTAACGGCGGTTGAGAATGAAATAGATATCAATCAAATTCAAAAGGATGCGATGGCAGAGCAAGAAGCCCAAAGGAAAGAGCAAGAGGAGGCTATGAAACAATCAGGCGAATCTGCCCAACAAGATCAATCTGGAAATGTGGATGAATCGCAGAATCAAGATTGCGAGGGAGATTCATGCATAGAGAATGAACAATAATTTATAAATAAATAACAATAATAAAAATATATGGAAGAGGAAAAGATTGCAAACGAAGCTTCGGTGGAAAGCTTAAACGATGAAAGTCAATTACAGGAAGTCCCTGGTGATGAAAAAAAGAAAATCAAAAATTTAATTTCACTCTCTATTTTACTGGGCGGACTATTGATTGGAAGTCTTTTTGTTGATGCTGGACAATTAATTAAAGGAGGGGGTATTTCCCAGGGAGTTCTTAATGGAAAGGACGTGTTCAGTTTAAATGGAAAAACCTGGGTGGCGTATGAGGATCCGATTGTTAATGTCCAGGTTATTACGGATGAATCCTGTGAGGCTTGTAAGGCAGATGATTTCTTGCTTCAACTTCGAAGTGCCTTGCCGACAATTTCCACTTCATCTGTTGTGTATGATTCCACTGAAGGAAAAGATTTGATTGAGAAATTTAAGATTAAAACTCTTCCAGCGTTTGTTTTTGATGCGAATATCAAAGATACGGGACTTTTCAGTCAAGCAGCTCCTATTTTCAAAAAAGAAGGGGAGATGTATTCTATCGATACTGCCCAGGTTGGGATTCCAGCAGGAAAATATTTAGAGCTTCCTACCGTAGGAGAAAATGATATTGTTATCGGTTCAAGGGATAACAAAGTGACCTTGATTGAATTTTCCGATTTTCAGTGTCCATATTGCCAGAAATTTCAGCAATCAGTCGATGAAATATTGAAAGAATATGGAGATAAAGTTACTTTTGTTTACAAACAATTTCCTTTGACTTCCATTCATCCTAAGGCTATGGATGCCGCGATGGCTTCCGAGTGCGCCAATGAACAGGGAAAATTCTTGGAATATGCGGATAAGCTTTTTACAAATCAGGCGGATTGGAGCAAGGACGCGAGTAATGCAAAATTTGGAGCCTATGCCGCCCAGGTTGGTCTTAATGTCGGACAGTTTAATCAATGTTTGAGTAGCTCAAAATATCAAGAAAAAATTCAAGCTAATGTGGCTGAAGCGCAAGAGTTTGGAATTTCCGGAACTCCAGCGTTGTTTATTAATGATCAATTCCAGCCGGGAGCATCTTCCGTTGATGCGCTTAAGAAGGTTATTGATGAACAATTAGAGAAATAGATTATATCATTATTGAATTGATTTTTCTTCTATTAAAAAACCCCGATTCTTTTGGAAGGTCGGGGTTTTTCATTAGGTAAATTTATTTGACTTGACGCCGGTGTCTTATGGAAATTTTTTTCATGCGGATATGTTTTCAAGAAAAGCATATTCTTTTTTTCTTTTCGGATGGCAAACGATTTCCGTTTTCGGTTTGAGATATTTTTCCGGATTATTTTTGTTCAATATCCAATCCAAACTTAATAAGTATTCCGAAGAGCGGATATTTTTGAAATTGTGCAAAATCTTTTTATTTTTGAAATGAAATAAATGCAGAATATGGCGGACTATTTTATGAACAAAAGGGCATCCTTTTTTTCCAAGTCTAATGTATGTAATTTCGTGTTTTTCCGCCAAAAGACAAGCTATTTGGAAAAAATATGGAAAGAGGTGGACGTGTTCGTGGGAATTTAGTCCATCAGGTTTTTGTCCGAATATTTTTTCAAAATGCCGGATTTGCCCATCCCACATTTTTTCAATTTCAGAGGATGCGTATTTCTTTTGAAAGAAATAATCAATCCCAAAATTTATTCCGCGCTGAAAAGCTCCGCTTTGTGATTCAACCTCTTGGCGCTCGAATGTCTCTAGATGCAAGTCGATTTTAACGCCGGATTGTTTTAGAAAGGCTATCTCTTCTTTGGATAAATTCCTTTCTATCATTACTGCTACGCGATCAATTCTATCCTTTTTTACCAGTTTCAGAATCTTGGAATTTTTTTCAAAACTTTCCCCAAAATCGTCAACTGAAATAACAACCTCATTTTTAATATTTTTTGTGTTAATTTTATATAATCCTTGCAAATCATTGAGTCTAATTTTAAAAAGTGAAAAAAACATATTTACGGGGTCGATAAGTATGCGGATGTGACTTTCTTTGGAATTGCACAAAGTAATCGGGAGCTCTTTTATTGAAGAATTCATTTTTTTTGCCAAATAAATCACTTCTGAATCAAAAGCGAAACGTGAAATTGTGGTTAATTGGAATATTTTTTTGGCAGTTGAACTTTTAAATATTTTGAAACCGCATTGCGAATCTCGTATTTTCCAGTCATTAAGAATGATTGCTCTTAAAAAACGAAAAATTATTTCCATAATTTTTCGGTATTGCAAAACCGGCTCAAGCACTTTAACACCCGGCACGAAACGGGAAGCGATAACTATATCAAGATTTTGTTTTTTAAGCGCGGTGTGAAATTTTTCCAATTCGAAAATAGGAATAGCTAAATCGGCATCTAAAAACATTATGACATCGCTTTCGTTATCGCAAGCAAACACTCCCTTTTTTATTGCAGCACCTTTGCCTTCATTCTTTGGCGTAGAGATTATTTTTATCGGAATCTCTTTTTTTATTTTCTCCAATTCAAATCTAGTATTGTCAGTGGATCCGTCATTAGAAACGATTATCTCGAAAAAACGATAGCTTTCTTTGATGTATTCATAGATTGTTCGAATATTCTTGGAAATTGTTTTTTCTTCATTAAAACAAGGAATAATTATGGAAATTTTTTCTTTTATCATATGAGTGGTAAAAGTTTATAGTTTTTATCGTTATATAAAAAATAAGCCATTTTTTTGATAATATGGCATTGTTTATGGTATAATTTCTAATATTTGAATTATAACAAAAAGATGAAAAATAAACAAAACATCATTTTGATAATTTTGGCAGGCTTGACCTTACTGGGACTGTTTTTGCGGGTTTATGCGATAAACACTGCCCCTCCCGGGATATATCCGGATGAGGCGGTAAATGGACAGGATGCTTTGAGGTTTTTGGATGGGGCTGGTTGGCAATGGTTTTATCCGGATAATGATGGACGGGAGGGATTTTTCATAAATTTGATCGCTTTGAGTTTTTCAATTTTTGGTGTTAGTGCGTTTTCACTCAGATTGCCAGCGATTATTTTTGGCACTTTGACTATTCTTGGTACTTATTCGCTCGCCAAAATTCTTTTTAAAAATGAAAAGATAGCTATTTTGGCAGGTTTTTTAAATACGATTTCTTTCGGGGCGATTATTTTTAGCCGGATTTCTTTTCGCGCAAGCATGTTGCCTTTTATTTTAGTCTGGTCTTTTTACTTTTTTTTCGCAGGAATCCAATCCCGAAAAAGCAGCCATTTTGCAATTGCTGGAGCAATTTTTGGCTTGGGAATGCATAGTTATATCGCTTTTCGCGCCGCACCTTTGATTTTTCTGGGTCTTTTTCCGTTCCTGTTTATTTCAATGGATGAGTTTTTGAAAAAATTTTGGAAGCAAATTTTGATTTTTGTTTTTTCTTTTGTAATAATTTCTGCGCCGATGTTTTTTACTTTCTACTCCCATCCGGAGTATTTTTGGTCGCGAACGGGAGAGATTTCGATTTTCTCTTCTCATTTCGATACAGGAAATCAATGGAGGATTCTTGCTCGTAATTTCGGATTGAGTCTTCTTAAGTATAATTTTGTCGGAGATATGAATTGGCGGGACAATTTTCCGCCATATCCTATTCTTAATTTTATTGAGGGGGTGTTTTTTTTGGGCGGGTTGATTGGCACGATGGTGATTTTTTCCCGATTTTTATTTTTGCGGATATTTCGGAAAATAAAATCAGAAAATTTGATTACCTGCGCTTTTTTACTGCTTTGGTTTTTTGGCATGCTGGCACCGGAATTTATGAGTGCGGAAGGCAATCCGCATGCTTTGCGTTCTATTGGGGCATTGCCGGCGGTGTTTATTTTTTCTGCCGCTTTTGCTGTTTTTTTGCAGGAAAATTTGGAAAAATTTTTCAAATTCGGAAAGAAAACTATTTATGGATTTTTTATCGTCCTTTTCTTGTTTATTGGAGTTTTTGATGTTGCCAAGTATTTTGTTTTTTGGGCGAATAATGGGCAGACTGCCAGAGCGTTTGAAAAAAATGTTACCGATTTGGCTTATTATGCAGAAGATTTGCCGGATAATAAACAAGTATATGCAATTTTGGGAAATATGCAGAGGGTGGTTATGCGGATTTTCAATTGGAACCGCTTGAATTTTCATGATTTGAATCCGGCTGAATTGGATGGTTTTGATTTCGGCGGCGATGGAAATAAGGTTTTTGTTTTTACGGATTATAGAAAGGATGAGATTATTGAAAAATTATCAGCGCGTTTTGGAAAAATGAATTTGAAAAAAATAACCGACAAAAATAGCTTGGAATATTATGTTTTGGAAAAATAGGGGTAACCTTGACCTTTTTTGCGGGATGATTTATGATTAAGGGGCTATGAAAACAGTAAAAATGACAACAAATTGGTTTTTCTTTTTCTTCTTTACCGGACCAAGAAGGTCGATTTGTTTTTGCGGATAAGTTCAAGACTTCTCAATAAAAACAAACCGGTCTTCGGACCGGTTTTTTTGTTCTTTTAAATTATGAAGATAATAGCACTACATCCAAAATATAATTTTTATAAAAATTTCCGGTACCAGGTCACGATTTTTATGGTTTATGCGGAAATATATTCCCAATAATAAAACCTCAAATAAGTTTGTAAATTCTGCAAGGTTCCCTCCAAAAATTTTTATAAAAATTATATTTTGGATGTTGAAAGTAAAATTCATATAACAAGGATAGAAAGGAGAATATTATGACTGTGAAGAAGAAGGTGGAAGGAATTAAGAATGGAATGTATCCCGGAGCCATGTTGGCTATTTGTCGCGGTTTTTTGAGAAAAACTTTTGCGGCAAGTGAGTTGCGAGTCTCGGATGATGGTAGTCGTATTTTTTCAGATAACAAAGAATTTTCTATGTTTGTTGATACGATTTCTAAAATCGAAATTATTGATTGCGATGCGGATTTTTAAATCTTGTCATCTTGTTGCAATCGTAACAAATTTAAAAGATTGCGTGGTTGTTCGATATTAGCCGATATTATTCGGCAAATTCCGGTGTTTTGAAAATTCAAGATGCCGGTTTTTTTTATTTTTCATATTTTTGTGATATAATTCAATTATGAAATCGGAAAAAGATACATTTGAAATAATTTTTCATGCGCGCGCGGGACAAGGAGCCAAGAGTGCGGCGGAGATTTTGGCGCAGGCGGCAATGAATGAAGGAAAATATATTCAGGCTTTTCCGTATTTTGGACCTGAGCGAAGCGGAGCGCCGACAAAAACTTATGTTCGCATATCAAACAAGGAAATTCGTACGCATGAACCGATTGTTGATCCGGATTTGTCAGTGGTGCTGGATGATACATTACTTGAAAGCGCGGGTGTGGCGGAAAATATTACCAGAAATGAAAATTTGATTATTAATACTAAAAAAAGCAAAGAAGAAATTTTGAAAATACTGGGTGGTTTTGAGGGAAATTTGAAGATTATTGATGCGACAGATATCGCTATGAAGGCGGTGGGACTACCGGTTTCAAATTCGGTTATTCTTGGAAAGATTGTCCAGGTGGTAGGAGTAGTAAAACTGGATAGCTTGAAGGAAGAATTCAGGAAAATATTCGAGGAAAAAATCGGAAAAGAAATGACAGAAAAGAATATTTTGGCGATTGAAAGAGGGTATGATAGCCTATAGGAATAGGTAATTTCTAATTTTCAATTTCTAATTTCTAAACAATTTTAAATTTTTGAATTCTAAAATGAACAAAAAACTTGCTGGAGCGACAATAAAGCATGATCTTTCGAAGGCGCCAAAGACTGGGAACTGGCGGAATGTGCGTCCGGAAGTGGACAAGGACAAGTGTACCGGTTGTGGCACTTGTGTTAAGTATTGTCCGGAAGCGGTGATTAATTTGCGGGAAAGGCGAGATGATTCAAAATTCAAAAAACTTGCCAATGTTGATATGGATTTTTGCAAAGGTTGCGGAGTGTGCGCGGTGGAATGTCCGTTTAAAGCGATAAAAATGGAGAAAGAATAAAAAACATATAAGATGAATATGTCGAATAAGACCAATATGACAAATAGAAGAAAAATTGCTCTCACGGGTGGAATGGCGGCTGCTGAGGCTTTGCGTCAAATCAATCCTGATGTGGCGCCAGTATATCCGATTACTCCGCAAACTCCGATTATTGAAGGATTTGCCAAATTTGAGGCGGATGGAAAGGTGGATACGGAGATTATTACCGTCGAGTCGGAACATAGTGCTATGAGCGCGGCGATTGGAGCAAGCGCGTCGGGAGCGCGAACCATCACGGCAACCAGCTCGCAAGGGTTGGCACTGATGAATGAGGTTTTGTACATTGCCAGCGGAACAAGGCTTCCAATTTTAATGCTTATTTCCGCTCGGGCGCTTGGCGCTCCGATTAATATTCATGGCGACCATAGCGATGTGATGGGAGCGCGGGACACCGGATGGATTCAAATTTTTTCCGAGAATGCGCAAGAAGTATATGACAACACGATTATCGGAATGAAATTGGCGGAGAAAGCAGAAGTGCCGGTAATGGTGATTATGGATGGATTTACTACTTCGCACAGTGTGGAAATTTTAGAAATACTTCCGGATGAAATCGTGGGAAAATTTGTGGGAAAATTTGAGCCAAGTCGCAGTCTTTTGGATTTGGATAATCCGGTAACTTTCGGACCGGTGAGTTTGCCGGATTCATATTTCGAATTCAAAATCGAGCAAAGCAATACAATAAAGGATTCGGCGAAAAAATACGCAGATATTATGGCGGATTTTGCGGATATCTCTGGCAGAAGGTATGATATTTTTGAAAAATACAAAACTGAAGATGCTGAGCAGATTATTGTTCTTATGGGATCGACTGCCGGGACTGTCAAAAATGTGGTAGACGAGTTGCGAGAGCAAGGAAAGAAGGTCGGACTTCTTAAGATAAAATTATTCCGCCCTTTTCCATATAAAGAGGTTGCTGAAATTTTGAAAAACGCCAAGAATGTGGCAGTGATGGATCGCGCCATCTCTTTTGGTTCCGTTTCTCCTTTATATTCTGAAATAGTAAATTCATGTTCCATGTTTCATATTCCATGTTCGGTGTCGTCGTATGTCTATGCTTTGGGTGGGCGTGATATTTTTGCAGAAAATATTGAAAGTGTTTTTGAGGATATGATTAAAAGTAAAAAATTTGAAGGAGTGAGATATTTGAATGCAAAAAGTAATTAGTAATTTTGGAAGAGAGATAGGGGAATAGTTTTTGTATATTTGTAATTGATTTGTAATTTTGTAGGGATATGAATAAAAAACTAACTGAAAAATTGGCGCCGGGACATTCTACTTGCGCGGGGTGTGGGATTCCGGCGATTGTGCGGACGGTTTTGGGCGCAACCGATGATCCGGTGGTGGTGATTAATGCAACCGGTTGTTTGGAAGTGACTACAACGCTTCACCCATATTCAGCCTGGAAAGTTCCTTACATCCACAATGCTTTTGAAAATGCCGGCGCGACAGCTTCCGGGGTAGAGGCGGCACTGAAAGTCTTAAAAAGAAAAGGAGTGGTGAAGGATAATGTTAAAATTGTGGCTTTCGGAGGGGATGGTGGAACATATGACATTGGATTGCAAGCGCTTTCCGGAATGCTTGAGCGCGGTCATCAGGTTTTATATGTGGCGTATGATAACCAGGGGTATATGAATACCGGCGGACAAAGATCAGGAGCAACTCCAATGGGGGCAAATATGGAAACTACTCCAGCCGGGAAAGAGTCTTTTGGAAATCAAACGGAACGCAAGGATATTATGCAAATTGTAGCGGCGCACCATGTGAAATATTTGGCGCAATCCAATGTGGCGTATATTGAAGATCTCGCCAAAAAAGCCAAAAAAGCTTTCGAAACAAACGGTCCTTCATTTTTACTCGTACTGCAACCTTGCACCAATGTTTGGAAATATCCAACTTCGCAGTATGTGCGTATTGGAAAATTGGCAACTGAAACGAATTTTTGGCCACTTTTTGAAATAGAAAATGGTGATTATAAAATTAATTTGGAAGTGAAAAATAGAAAACCGATTGAAGATTTTTTGCAAACACAAAAAAGATTCAAGCATCTTTTCAAGCCGGAAAACAAAAAAATAATCGAAATGATCCAGAATAATATTGATAAAAAATGGGAGGATCTGAAAAAAACGGCAGGCGTTTAATATTTTTTGTAAAGTTTTTGAATATGAGCCACCTCGGAGAATCGAACTCCGGACCTATGCGTTACGAGTGCATTGCTCTGCCAACTGAGCTAAGGTGGCAAAAATTAAAACAATTTAACAATATAACAATATAGCAATATAATCAAGATGAAAACATTTGTTTGTGAAATTTGCGGAGATGCTTATTTGGGCACGGAGGCGCCGTCGAAGTGTCCTTTTTGCGGAGCAGATCACTATTATATCAAACCTGGCAGTGAAGCCAAGCCTTTTTTCAAAAGAGAAGGTGAAATCGGCGAAGCTTCAAAAAAAAATCTAATGGAAACGCTGGATTTGGAAATGAAAGCTAATGCGATTTATCTTTGCATGGCAGGAAAAGCATCCTCTTATGAAATTGAAAAAATGTACAAGCGGTTGGCAAAAGTTGAGCTTGAACACGCAACAATCGCGACGAAATTTTTGAAAATCGCGATGCCTGAAGGTTTGACCGAACAATGTTCGGATAAAGATCTTGAAAATTTCAAAAAAACAATTGAACTCGAGGAACATGCAACAGGATTATATTCCAAATTTGCCAAAGAAGCGGATGAACAAAAAATAAAAATTTTCTTTACCGCACTTGCAAAAGTTGAAGCGGAGCATATTGAACTAATCAAAAACTATATTTTTTAAAGTATTAATTATTTATTGAGTTTTAAAATTGAAAAATTGATCAATTAAAAATTCAATGAAAATTGAAAATTGAAAATTGTAAATTATCTGTATGATTTGGATTTATGTTTTAGCTTCAGTATTGATTATTAGCCTGATATCCCTTGTCGGTATTTTTACTTTATCTTGGAATCAGGAAAAGCTGTATCGCCGGCTCTTGTTTTTAGTGAGTTTTTCTGCCGGAACGCTTTTGGGTGATGCTTTTATCCATTTGATTCCGGAAGCCTATGATAATGCAAAAAGTCCGGTTTCAGTTTCTGTATATGTTCTTTTGGGGATTTTAATATTTTTTATTTTGGAAAAGATTGTACATTGGCGTCATTGCCATCGGAGAGCTTGCGAGAATCACCCGCATCCTTTCACGTATAATATTTTAGTCGGCGATTCGTTGCATAATTTCGTTGACGGAATGGTGGTAGCTGCCAGTTTTTTGGTAAGTGTTCCGGTTGGAATTGCAACATCGGTTGCGATTATTTTTCATGAAATTCCCCAAGAAATTGGAGATTTCGGATCTTTGGTTTACGGAGGTTTTTCAAGGGCAAAAGCCTTGTTTTTTAATTTTCTCACAGCTTTGACAGCGATTCTCGGAGCTATTTTAATTTTGGTTGTCGGTAATGTTTCTGAGAACATAGTTTCATTTCTGATTCCTTTTACTGCGGGCGGTTTTATATATATTGCCGCTTCAGATTTGATTCCACAGCTGCACAAAGAAGATGATACAAAAAAATCCCTAGGTCATTTGATATTTCTTATTGCGGGTGTTATTCTGATGTTTGGATTGTTATATTTAGAAATATAAAATTATGGATAATGTTAAACAAAAATTAGAAGAGTTGCAAAATAAAATCCCGAAACTTCGGGAATATCTTTGACTTGCCACAAAAAAAACAGAAAATTCTTGAATTGGAAGAAAAATCGGCGCAGGTTGATTTTTGGGATGATGCGCGCTTTGCCGGGGAGGTTATGAAAGAATCGGAAAATCTAAAAAAGGAAGTGGATGATTTTGAAAAAATAGAACAATGGGTGGATTATTTAGGGGAATTTTCATTAGCCGCACATGGCAAGGAAGAAGAAGAGGAAATTGAAAAAGAATTGGGAAAATTAGAAAAAGAACTTGCAAAATTGGAATTTCAAATTTTGCTTTCCGGTGAATATGACCGCAATAACGTTATTTTGGCGCTTCATGCCGGTGCCGGAGGAGTTGATGCTCAGGATTGGACTGAGATGTTGCTTCGAATGTATTTGCGGTTTGCGGAAAAGAATAACTTTAAGGCAAAAATAATTGATGAGTCGCGTGGCGCTGAGGCGGGAATCAAAAGTGCAACAATGGAAATTGATGGAGCGTGGGCATATGGAAAGCTCAAAGGAGAGGCTGGAACGCATCGGTTGGTGCGACTCTCTCCGTTTAATTCGGATAATTTGCGTCAAACTTCTTTTGCTTTGGTGGAGGTTCTGCCGGTGATTGAAGAGATAAAAGAGGTTCAAATTAAAGATTCTGATACTCGAGTGGATGTGTATCGTTCATCGGGTGCCGGCGGACAGAGTGTAAATACGACTGATAGTGCGGTGAGAATTACGCACATCCCTTCCGGGATAGTGGTGACTTGTCAGAACGAACGGTCGCAGTTGCAGAATAAGGAAAAAGCGATGAAAATTTTGCGCGCCAAACTTCATCAGAAATATTTGGAAGAAAAAGAAATTGAAAAGCAGAAACTGAGAGGAGAGTATCGCAGTGCCGAGTGGGGGAGCCAGATTCGATCTTACGTTTTGCATCCATACAAGATGGTCAAGGATCATCGAACGAAGTTTGAAACTGTCGAGCCGGAGAAGGTTTTGGATGGTGAGCTGGAAGAATTTATTGAAAGTTATTTGCGTTTTTCGGCGGTTGCAGGAAAATAAAAAAATGGTATAATTAAAATATAAAAATATGATTAGATATGAAAATATTGTAAAAATTTTTCCCGGAGATTTTATGGCGTTGGACGGGATTGATTTAAAAATTGAGAAAGGGGAATTTGTCACAATAATCGGTCCTAGCGGGGCGGGAAAATCCACTTTGCTCAAACTTTTGTATGCCGAGGAGCAACCGACTTCCGGACAAGTTCTTTTTGACGGGCGCGATTTGGCGACAATCAAAAAAAAGCATTTGCCATATTACCGGCGGAACATTGGAACGGTTTTTCAAGATTTCAAATTGCTCAGCGAGAAAACTGTTTTTAAGAATGTTTCTTACGCTCTGGAAGTGGTTGGAAAAACAACACAAGAGATCAATGAAGAAGTTCCGGAAATTTTGGATATTGTGGGCTTGGCTGACAAAATGGAAAAATATCCCAACCAACTTTCCGGAGGAGAGCGCCAAAAAGTTTCATTGGCGCGCGCTTTGATTCACCGACCGGTAATTATCGTGGCTGATGAACCGACGGGAAATTTGGATCCGAATTCCAGCTGGGATATTATTAAATTATTGATGAAAATAAACGATCTCGGTACGACGGTGATTTTAGCGACTCATGACCGAGAAGTGGTGGACAAATTGAACAAGCGAGTGGTGGCTCTGGAAAAGGGAAAGATTGTGAGTGATTGCAAAAAAGGAAAATATGTTTGTTGAAAAATGCAAGAATAGGAAATACGCGGCGTAAGTTATAAAAATAAAAAAATGCTTAAAGAAAAATTTTTAAAATTAGGGAGGACTTTCAGGGAGGGATTGAATAATTTTTTTCACAATTTTTGGCTCAGTTTTGCCACTGTGAGTATTTTGGCGTTGTCGCTATATGTTGTAAGTGCGACGGCTCTTTTGGGAATAACAGGAAATTCAATTGTTAATAATATTAAAAATAATATCAATATCAGTATTTACTTGAATCCGGATGTTTCTACCGAGGATGTGGACTTGATTCGGCAAGAAGTAGCAAGTATTCCGGATGTTGCTTCGGTGGAATTTGTTTCAAATGATCAAGCTCTGGATAATTTTATCAATAATACCGGAGATGATCCGGTTATTTTGGATGCTATTAATGAAATCGGAGATAATCCGTTGTTTTCTTCTTTGGTTGTAACCGCAAATAATACGAATAAATATGATGGAATTGTTTCCCGCGTGGAAAGCTCTTCTTTTGCGGATAAGGTGAATTCAATTAATTATGCCAGAAACAAAGAAGATATTGAAAAAATCAATGTGGCGGTGGAAGATGCGGGAAAAGCGGGAATGATTTTGGGAGGAATTTTTATTTTGATTTCAGTACTTATAACATTCAACACGATTCGTTTGTCGATGTATTCCCGCAAGCAGGAGTTTGAGATTATGCGCTTGGTTGGCGCTTCAAATATGTATATTCAAATGCCGATGATTTTTGAAGGAATTTTGTACGGATTTTTCGGTTCCTTGATTGCGCTTGCGCTTTTACCGCTTACAACGAAATTTGTTTCTTCTTTGGCGGGAAGAATAATTTCCGAGCAAAGCCTGCACGTTTTCTATTTTCAATATCTCTGGATGATTTCGGGAGCGGTCTTGGCATTTGGAATTTTGTTGGGAGTGATCAGCAGTTTTATTGCAATTCGAAGGTATTTGAAAATATAAAAAAATGTCGGAAAGTAAAAAAGCACGAAAAAAAGTTGCGAAAAAATTGAAACCTTTGAATATTTCTACCGAGGGCAAGTTTTTGGCTGTTTTGGAAGAGATGAGGGATGAGATAAAAATAATAGCTGAAGGTCATTCTATTTTAGCAAGAGGAATTGATGAATTGAAAGATAAGATGGGCAGTATGGAAAAACGAATGGACGGATTTGACGGTGAATTGAAAGAAATCAGGAATGAAATGGCTCAAGGGTTCAGAATGGTTTTTGATTATGTAGAAAGGATTGAAGATGAGATCAAGGATGTGAAAAAGGAAATCGAAATTCTGCGCAAGGAATTGAAAAGTAAAGCAGATGTTCAAAGATTGGAAATTTTGGAAAAACGTGTCCAAAGAATAGAGCGGGATTACGCCGTCATAATGGACAAAGGCGAAAAAAAATACAAAACGCAATAACCTTGTCTTGATATTGACAGATTTTTTTAAAGTGATTATTATTAAGTTGCAAGTCGAAGTACCTTGTTTTGTTTGCGCTCTGGGAGTAAATGCCCGGAGCCGGACCCTTAACCGCCGTTACCGGCAAAGGAGAATGTGATATGATGCATCTCGTTCCTCCCCCCCGGTCGTCCTGTCGCGGACGACCCGAAAAAATGGTTGTTGTTCATCAAAGACCAGTACCCTATCTGATCACTTGCTCATGTTGTGCGACCTCACCACTTCGCCTGGTCAAGACCAACTGCTGACAATGTCTGATGAAGAAAGCGGAAAATTTTCCGCGGGGAGGTTAAATGACTAAGGTCGGATGCTAGGAGCCCCATAGAAGTTTTATGGGTAAAAACCAATATCGATATTGGGCTTAGATATTGGTGCTCCCGAAAAACTGCCCCCTCTTGTTGTCGGTGCTTATCTGGGTTGGGTCCCTTGCTGATCGATTAGAAAAGTAAGGGACCCAGGTCTCTTTGTCTATTTTTTCAAAAAGGAAAAAAGGAAAGAAATAGGTTCAAATGAATCTTATTCCTGTTTTTCTCTCGAAAAACAAATCCTGAAAATATAGGCAAAGAATTTGTTCTTTTTCATAAAGAAGGCAATTCGTCTTCTTATCGCGCAAGCGAGCAAATGCTATTGGAAAATCCCGTAGCATTTTTTATTTGTCTTTTTTCTTGATTTTTGAAAAAGTTTGGTATAGTATTTATTAAGTGTTGAAAATTGAATATTGGGGATTAGCCAAGCGGTAAGGCACAAGGTTCTGGTCCTTGCATCGGGGGTTCGAATCCCTCATCCCCAACATTAAATAAAAAACCAATTTATTTCGTTGGATATTTTCTCTTTGCATAAATCTCTGTTTAGTGTAGTATTTGTTATATGAATGAAATTAAAAATGCAGAAAAAAACGAGTATCCGATGAGGATTAACAAGTATTTGGCGCAAAAAGGAATTTGTTCCCGGCGGGAGGCAGACGTCTTGGTGGCGCGTTCGTTGGTAAAAATCAACGGCAGAAACGCCAAAGTGGGGGACAAGGTTTCCGAAGGCGACCAGGTGGATGTGAGTAAGAAAGTTAAAAATTTCAAGAAATTGCAATATTTTGTCTTTAACAAGCCCATAGGGATTGTAACAGTGAGTCCTGCTGAAGGAGAAAAAAGCGTGGCAGATATTGCGGATTTTCCCGAGGGAGTTTTTACGGTTGGGCGACTCGACAAGGATTCGCACGGGCTTATTGTCGCAACTAATGACGGAAGGATTACAGGAAAACTTCTTGATCCGAAATATGACCACGAAAAAGAATATCGAGTGCGTGTGGACAAAAAACTGAAGGACCGGTTTTTCCGTATTGTTTGCGGGGGAATGGATTTGGAGGGCGGAGAAATTACCAAACCGTGCAAGGCTCGGAAAATAGATGATTATACTTTTAGTATTGTTCTTTCTGAAGGAAAACGCCATCAGATCAGGAGAATGTGCAGTGCGCTGGATTATCGGGTGCTTGATTTGAAAAGGACGAGAGTAATGAGTATTAAATTGGGCGCTTTGCATGCAGGAGAAAAGAGGGAGCTTGTTGGCGAAGAATTGGCGGAATTTTTGCAGAAACTGAACCTGAATGTAGGATCGGAAAAATTAAACCGGACAAAACAATAAAATATTTTTCTTCCAAGTGTCCCTTTTGGATTTAGTAGATATATATTTTAAACGCTCGGTTGGTTTGCGCAAAAATAATTTATCCTGACTGCACAAAGACAGTGTAAGAAAAATATTTTATTATTTTGTCCTTGCCAGAATGATTTTATTTTTCGGAAAATTGAAGTTTGTAAAATAGATATAAATAATTTATTCAAAACAAAAATATGGAACAAGATATTTTGGAAAAATTCAAACAGCAAGATGAAAAATTGGAACAGATTTTTGTTTCTGTGGAAAAAACGCGCAAGTATTTTCTTTGGACGATGATAATTTCCATCGGGGCGGTTTTGCTTCCGCTTATTGGTTTGATTGCGATTATTCCGTGGTTTTTGAGCACGATGAGCTCGGCATATTCCGGACTGGGGTTGTAAGACAGACGTAAGACTTAAGACTTAAGACTTAAGACTTAAGACTTAAGACTTAAGACTTAAATTTAGGGTATAAGTATCATTCGTAAATTTGTATATATTAGTAATTAGTAATATGAAAATTGCGATTCAGGCGGCGGATTTGGATAATAAACGGATAGACGGGACAAGGGTTTATCTTTTGAATTTGCTTAAATATTTTGGGAAATTGGGGTTTGGCGATGATTTTGATATTTATCATCGTCGGGAGTTTAATCCGGAATTGGTTCCGGAAAATTTTTCCAATTACAAAATAAAAAAAGTTTTCTCTCCTTGTCTTTGGACACAAACCGGATTCGCTGGATCTCTTTGGCGGGATAATCCGGATGTTTTGTGGATGCCGATGCATAATATTCCCTTGGTTCGAAAATCTGGACTGAAAACGGTAGTAACAATTCATGATTTGGCTTTCAAGATTTTTCCGGAAAGTTTCCCGAAAAAGGATTTGAGGCAGATTAATTTTTTGACGGATATGGCAGTTGGAAATGCTGATAAATTAATTGCGATTTCTCATTCAACGAAAAGGGATATTTTGAAATTTTATCCTCATTTTGATGAGAAAAAAATAAAAGTGGTTCATCATGGTTTTGACGGAAAATTATTTCAAAACGAAATTTCTGAAAATAAAAAAAAGGAAATATTGAAAACTCACAATTTACAATCCAAGGATTATTTATTGTATGTCGGTGCTATTCAGCCTCGTAAGAATTTGGAGACTTTGATTTGCGCATTTGAAAAATATAAAAATAAAACGAATAGCAGTATTAAGTTGGTTTTGGCAGGAAGCAAGGCGTGGATGTGGGAGGGTGTGATTGAGAAAGTGGAGAAAAGCCCTTTCCGAGAGGATATTGTTTTGACCGGGAGAGTTGATTTTTCCAGCTTGGCGGTGCTGTTTCGCAATGCCGGCATTTTTGTTTTTCCTTCTTTGTATGAAGGATTTGGAATTCCCATTTTGGAAGCGATGGCATCAAAGATTCCTGTGATTGCTGCGGATAATTCAAGCTTGCGTGAGGCAGGAGGGGAAGCAGCGGAGTATTTTAATGCGCTTGATTCGGAAGAATTGTTTGTAAAAATAAAAAAAATCCTTTCTGATGGGGATTTGCGAAAAACGATGATTGAAAAGGGGGCAATCCAGGCGGAAAAGTTTTCTTGGGAAAAATGCGCGAAGGAAACTTTGGATTGGTTGAAATGTTAAATTTGTTAGCATCACAACTTGCGTATCCAGGTAATTTTCGTATGGTTTTCCGAAAAAGTATTTTTTTCTCCGGTCCTTTCGAGGGACGCGGACAGCTGCGAAAAAAACATTTTTTCAGAAAACCGGGAGTCTTGTCATTTAATTATGCAGGTTTTATATATCTCGGGCAAACTCTTTTTTGGCATAGAAAATGATGGCCAGAGAAATTGCTGTTATGAGTGTGATTTCCCAAACGGAAAATCCAAAAAGAGAAAGGATGATTATTGTTGCCGCAAAAACCAGAAGCATCCAAAAAGGAGCGCTTTTTTTTGCGGTAATATTTTTTTCGGCAGGCATATCAATTTTCGATTTTTTTGCCAAATACGCGGATAATACCAACGCGCCGGACAGTATCCATGTGAGGGTGAGCATGCTCAAGCGATTTGAAACGATTCCCGGCAGAATTGCTTCCGCCAGCAGAATTGCTCCATAGGCAAACATAAAAAGAACCAGAAAATCCCCTGAAAGTTTTGACAGCAATATGGTTAAATTTTTATCAGAAAGTATTTTCATTATTTTTTGGAATATTTGAGGATTATTCTACTTTTGATCAATGACAAAGAGGAGCGGATGTTTTTCCAAGTAATATCCCTTTTGAATTCTATCTGAATGTCGTTTATATATTGGACTTGGGATGATTTTGTTTCGACAGAAAATTCATAATTTTTTCCCGGATATTCTGTTAAGAAAGAGGCGTCAATCAGACAGCTGTAGGAGGTGAAAAAGAAGCCGGTTTTTTCAAGAGAACATTTTTGATAATCAGACAGTGATTTTTCAGAGACGGAAACAATTGATTTGTCTTTTGTGTAGGATGCGATTAATTCTTGCGATCCTTTTATTTCTCTTTTCTCTCCATTGGAAATATAAAAATATTTATTCGTATCTATGGTGCGAAAAATCGTTCCATCGGGATGCGGAGAGCGGATATTGAGCAGTTTTCCTTTTTCATATTGAGACAGCGTTTCTTCATCAAGCGGAAAAACTTTATTCCAGTCGTATCCCAGCGATTCAAATGTAATCGGATTGTCAAGCGGAAATTTTTGATTTCCCGCCAGGACATACACCGCTTCCGGAGATGAGATTAATTTTCCATCTTCCGTATTAAATCCTGATTGCTCCAGTGGAACGGTAATGTCCTCCCCTTGAGGATAAAAGAACGCCTGATATGATTTGCGTACGGAAATTTTTCCCGACAGATCAAAATCCTCAGTTTTATTTTTAAGAGAAATTTCGGAGGAAATTCTGGAAAAATCATCAATTGTCGTGGCGTATAGTAGCGGAAGATTGTTTTTTTGTGGCGTAGCGGAAAGATTATTTTGAATGCTTGCGGGGTTTGAATAAAGGTAAAGGAATTTATTGGAAGGTAGGAGGATGCGGTATGACAAATACATTCCGGCAAGTAAAAAAGCAACTGCCAGAATTACTCTGGAAATCCAATATGCTTTTTGCCAATTTTTCGGTAATTCTTGCATATAGACTTATAGTTAGAATAAAAAATTATATTTTATTCTGATTATTATAAAAATTGTTTAATATTATTTCTCAATCTCAAATATTGCGCCGGAAACAGTTTTATATTTTTTACTTGCAAATTTCAATTTCAAATTCTTAGCATCTTCATTATTTTCTAATCTTTGCGTTTGCAGGGAATAATTTTTCCAAAAATGCATTCTTGGGTACAAAACGCTTTGCTTCCAAAAATCAATGCTTTCTTCCGGGACTATTAAATATATTCTATCAAATTTTTCCAAATTAAGCTTGTCGAAGTCTTGCGGGTTGAAAAAGTAGATGGAATTTTTTCCGGAGATAAAGTTCATTGGTCCGCTAATCATTGCCCAGCCGTCGCCACTTGCTAGGCGGTCAATCAAAATCAAATCAGTAGAAGAAAAGCTTTGGCTGACTGTTTCGGTTTCCCCAAGTAAATTTTTGTTTTCAGGAAAATCAATGTGCAGCGCGAAAGCGGGAATATTTCCGCAGAGGAGAACGAATGCAATTATTAGCGCAAGACTGCGAATGCCTTTTTTGGAATTTGCGCGGAGTTGGCTGAGAAAAATAACCGCGTAAAAAATAAAGGCTGGCAGGATGGAAAAAACAAAACGGCGGAGCATCCAGGGATGGTCGGCGGAAATATTGGAATCAATGAGATAAATAAAAGAAGGAAGGACTACTAGTAGAGGCGTGAGAATTAAATATTTTTTTTGTTTGATGAAATAAATAATTCCCGCAATTCCTGTGGCAAAAAATCCCAGCAATCCGTAGAGTAGATATATTTTGAGTATATAAAGGGCGGGATAAATATATTTTCCCCAAAGATTTATTGATGTATCAATATCGATAATTCCATTCCCTGTTGAATTAAACAGGGCTTTTCCGATTTCTTTGTAAAATCCAAGACTGATGCTGAAATTTATGAAAAAAATAGCGGCCAAAAAAATAACGGACAAAATAAATAATTTGAAAATATTTTTTTTGAGATATTCGCGAGTTGGAAGAGAAAAAAGAATGGCTAAAAAAGAAAAAGCGAAAAAGATTATTCCCTCAATGCGAACGAAAATCAGAAGAGCGGAAGAAAGGAAAAATGACCAATAAGCCATTTTTTCATTTTTTTGCAGAAAAGAAATCAAGCTTAGAATTGAAAACCAAAGAAGCGCCAGCGCCATATTTTCAGTGAGGGTGAATTTTGCAATCCAAGAGAAGGAAAAACTGGTCAAAAGAAGAAGCATCCCGATGGCGGCGCATCTCCAGGGAACAAATATTCGCCAAAGCAAATAGAATGAAGTCAAAAAAAGAATAAAAAGAAGCGCATTGGCGATTGTCAATCCTGCCAGTCCGAATAGGGAAAAGAAAACCGCCAGCCAGCTGATATAAGCCAGAGGAAATTGAGTGATGAGATTTCCTGAATCGGTGTAATAGAATCCGGGAAAATTGAGCGCCTTGCCTGGTCCGTAGATTTTGAAAAATTCTTGGCTGGCGGGAGTGGAAAATTCCAGCTGGTGGTTTTGCGCCAAACGGATGGCAGCTTCACTGATTGACCCCTGGTCGCGTCCGGAAAAAATTGTGGGAACAGATGGAACGGTAAAAAATATCGAGGCAAGCAGGGATATTGCAAGAATTGCAATCATTTCCCGCGAAAGGTGAAAGCGTTTTTTGAGGAGCAATCGTAAAAGAAAAGAGATACCGAAGATGAGATATGCCTCAAAGAAATATTCATAAAAAAATCCAAATAGCGCTAAAAAAAATGCCATCCATCCCAATCCAAGCCAGAATAGAAAAAAACGGGAGAATATTTTGCGGTCTGACAGCGGCGATGTGTTTTTATTATTATTTTCCATAAGTAAAATATATATTGTTTTGGGCAATAAGTAAACCAGAGGGAGGATTTTTCGATAAAATTTCCGCTTGACAGAAACGGAATTATTTGCTACAATCTCATATTAATAATAAATGGAATAATGATATGTCTAATTGGGAAATAAAGGCTAAAAATAGGCAAAAAATCGGAACGCTGTTGCTTTTTGGATTTTTGGTGGCGGCCTTGTCGTTTCTTTTTTTGGTAGTAAGTCAAAAAAGTTTCAAGGCTTCTACTGATTATTTGGTAGTGCCGACCGGCGGGGAGGACTCAAAAGATTTTTATTCCGTGTTCAAATCAGCTGAATATGTGAACCGAGTTTTGGGGGAAGTTGTGTATAGCGAGCTTTTCATTGATCAAGTTGTCAAAACCGGAGAGGTGAACTCTGAATTTCTTCCTTTTGATCGAAAGGAAAGATTGCAAGAGTGGGGGCAAATGGTAAAAGTAGGCGGAAAGTTTCAATATGGAATCGTGAGTTTTGAAGTTTTTGCCAATAGCCAAAAAGAGGCAGTGCAAATTTCCAACGCGATTGCAAAAGTAATGGAAAATGGGGGAAGTGTTTTGCAAGACAAGGCGGATTTGCATGTGCAAATTTTGACGGGACCGATTTGGGAAAAGAATCCGAGCGTCAAAGAAATAGTTGCTGTCGTGGTTGGAGGATTTTTGGTTGGCGTGATTTTAAGCGCGATGTGGGCGTATTATTTTGCAACAATGGGATTGCCACGGGAAGAAAAGGAATATTTGGAAAGTTTGAATGAACTTTAGGATAGACGTAAGACGTAAGACATAAGACGTAAAATGTAGGACGTAAGACAGATATAAAACATGAAACAATAAATATAATTCTTGGTGGAAGTGGTGAGTTGTTTGGAGATCGGTATGTTTTTTCAAAACGTATTCTTCCAAAACTCACTCTTCCGCTTGGAAGTCCCAAGCGTTGGATATATTTTTTTCACACATTAACTCACGGTCGTGAGAAAATGTGTAATAAAATAAGTTGCCTTGACAATTTAATAGGTAATCAATATAAACATTACCATATTTCGTAATATGGTAATGATGAGATATATATGGGAAGTTAATTCCCAATATTATTCCAAATCAAAAAACTGCATCGGGAGGTGCGTGATGAAAAATTTTCTGAGAAGTCTTACTGTTATATTTTTTGTCGTAGCGCTTCTTTCGGGGTGCGCTGGAAAAGAGCTTCGGGTGGAGAATGCTTCTTTGCCTGAAAATCAAGTTAATCTTTTGGTTCAGCCTCATCAGTCTTTGGGGTTGGAGCCGACTCTGGCAATTAGTAAAGGGGATATTTCTACTTTTATGGTAGTTTTTCCACTTAAGCTGTTTGGGGAATATTATCCAGGGCGTCTGCGTTGGAATACGTGGACAATTTTGGATGATAATTCTGAGAGATTTGGTCAAGTGATTTTTTCCGGAATGCATCCTTCGGGACAGTATTTCGGAACGGAAGTTATCGATGGTCAAATTTCTTCCGGACAGACGGCGATTCTTTCTTCAGCTGTGGATTATATTTACAGCCCATACGGAAGAGAATTGCCCGTAGAGCGGGGAAAGTTTCTTGCTGATCCCGCGTATCGGAAAGAAAAAATAAGAGAAGTGAACACGGATGAAAATGGCAACATTTTTAATCTGAGTTCGCTTTCCCGGATTGAGAAGTTTCAATATGTCATTAAGACTTGGAATCAAATTCAATATCCAGAAGGATATCTTTTGTCTCCCTGTGGAGTGAATGAAGTAGCGAAAATCCGCGGAATTAATCCGCAATACAGCTATTTTCAGAAGCTTATTGGGACGGGGACGTTCCGTATCAATCCTATCCCGGATCCGACCGGATTTGCGATTTGCAATTCCATTAATGTGGCGATGGATTTGATTGGAGCAGGTAATGCCCCGAGTACCGGTTGGGATTATAATTCTGAGATTCCGAATCGTCGCAATATGGCGTTCACTATGGAATATCTTTTGATCCTTGCTCAAAATGAAGTTTATAAAAGAAATCAATTCAATGCGAAACAACTCACAGAGGCGCTGAGCGCGCCAAGGAGGTAGTTATGAAGCGGATTGTTGGTTTATGGGTAATGCTTCTGATTGCCTTGTGTGCAACAAGCGCTTGGGCAGATCAGACACATACGGTCGCAAAGGGTGAGTGTCTTTCAACTATCGGCGTTAAACTGGGAGTTGACTGGCATAACATCGCTGAGGAAAATAAGATTTCTGCCCCGTACACGATTCGTGTCGGACAGAATGTGATCATTCCTGAAAAAATTTCTAATCAACAAAAGTTGATTACGCCCAAAATAACCAAAAGGGCGAAAAAGACTTTTTCTGTTATCACGAAAAAGGTGGTAACTGGCACTAAGGAAAATCCTGCAGTTTACTCCGACGATGAGGTCGGGGATGATCCTTGGAGGGGAACTTTCGTCGAAGGTTTGAAACTTTTGGGATTTGATATTCCAAAAGATGCCCGGCTGAATTTTGCCAGCGAGGGAATGGATATTTTGCCTTCCGGCGCCGTCATTAAGATGGTGTCGGGAAAAAATAAGGTGAAATGGTACCGAGCCGAGCTTTCGCCGGAAAAGGCGAAAGTGGGAAGATTTGGTATTATAGTAAACGGAAGCTATGTGGGATCCGTTTATGCAAAACCTGAGTGCGCCAACTGGCTCATTTGGGAGAAGCCTCCCGTTCCGGTTAAAAAAGTGGAAATTCCGCCTGCTCCAGTGGTGCCGGAAGTGATTCCGGAAACTCCGCCGGAACTCCCGCCGATTTTCAGAGAAGTCGTGGAAGAAAAGGAGTGCGTCCAGTGCGAGCATGAAGTAGATGCTGGTATGGGCGCGTGGCAGAATAAGGAGAGGGATGTGCATGGCCTTTGGTGGTACGCGCAGTATCTCCTGACTCTTCAAAGATGTGAGAATGGAAACATCAACATCTTTGGGGGCACATTAGTGCCGAAGGTCGGTGTTTTTGCTAAGGGCGACTTTGGTGAAACAGATGCCGGCTATGAGTGGAACAGTGCGGGAATTGGTCCAGAAATCGGTTTTATTTGGACCGGGCTTGCTGATAATGGATATCCCCATCAAGTGCAGTTTATGTTCCGCACGCTTTGGGAACATTTGCACGGGGAAAATTCTTCGTCAGGTTATCACAAAGACGAAGATCATTTTCTCTTGGGGTATTACGCCGAATATCTCCGTCAATTTGCGCCTGAACTTATGGCGGTGTTGTACGCGGAGGGATGGTTTGACGTAAGCGGGTCCATCAATTCCAGTTGGAGTGGAGATGAAGTGAGTGATCGCGCTGGATTTGTTATCGGAGCGAAAATTCACAAGTATTTTTCCGAGGACTGGGCGGGGAGACTTGGCGCGCAGATTGGATTTGCTCCTCACGAAGATCGCTGGGGACTGAATCTGAATGCGGAGGCCAGATATCGCGAGTGGTTGATGTTTGGTCCAAGTTTTGATTATACGTTGGCATCGGCAGTTGCAGGTGCTGCTGGTGGATATTCGTACGGAGCCTTCGTTCGTTTCGAATTGAAACACGAGGTTCGTAAAAAATATTCTGTGATCAGGACGGAAGAAGTCAAACCGGCCGATCATCAGTTATTGCAATATTGATTCTGTTTGATTATTGAGCAGAATTATTTATGGGTGGGTCCTTCATTGAAGGATCCACTTATCTCTATTTTTATTTTGAAAGAACGAACTTTTCCGCAACATTGGGTTGTGGGAAAAGAATTTTTTCAACAAAAAAACCGACTATAATATGTCGGCAAACAACAGGAGGAAGCATCATGAAAAAGACAATCGGTTTTTTCGTGGCAGTGGCAGTGTTTTTTTGTCTGATAGGGATCGCGCAGGCGGCTCCCAAGTGGGTGAATGCCGTGCCGAGTTGCGTGGGGGATGAGGTG
The DNA here is from genome assembly GCA_964605525.1 of uncultured Bdellovibrionales bacterium. GTDB lineage: Bacteria > Patescibacteriota > Minisyncoccia > Moranbacterales > UBA9337 > UBA12151. The sequence continues at coordinate 11,734 of CAZSCV010000006.1, read as the reverse complement.
ACAATTCCGCCCATGCCGGCAGGGACTGAGCTCTTGAATGTCGTGGTGTATCACCGCGACGGGAAGGGAACGAGGAACACAGACCTCGGTCCTGTCCACTCATTCAAGCTGGACCCGGCAAATCCGGATGAGGGATTCCTCTATACCTGGAAGGATAAGGAGGGGACATGGTATTTTCTTGTCGACCCGTATTCCAAGTTTGAGGGTTTGAGACCGGAATGCTCGGATTCTCGCGGATGTATTATTGTCCGCAAAAAATAACATGTTTCTTCGGCAGCTGCCGATGGCGAGCCCTGGTGTGAAATTTCACATCAGGGCTTGATTTTTTTTCTGATTTGTGATATACTATTATATTGAGTTATTTTGAGAGTATTTGATGGTTTTATTATTGAATTATTGGTAGAATAACAGTGTATTAAATTTCTAATTCCTAATTCCTATGTCTTACGTCTGGTTGCAAAAAATGAATAGAGAAACGGTGAGTGCAATTTTTGTGATCGTGGCTGTTTCTTTGTTTATTTTTTCCAATTTTGCGTTTGGATTTTCTTTGCCTTTGTATTTGGTTTTGATGCTGACAAGTTTTGCGATTGTCGCGGCGCATCCGCGAAGTGGACTTTTTGCGATTGTGTTTTTGACTTTTGTCTTTGAAAGATTTTTCACTTTGGCGCCGATTGTACTGTCGCGTAGTGAAATTAAATTTTATCCGCTGGACGTGATTTTTTTGGCTGTCATTTTGGGAATAGCGGTTAATTATTTAAAAAATACGCATTCCATACGAACCCTCACCCCAACCCTCTCCCAAAGGAAGAGGGGGATAAGAGCGGTCGATTGGCTCTTGATTGTTTTTATATTTTTGGTTTCAATATATTTCCTAGCCAGTTTTTTTGATCCGAATTCTGACAAAGATTTGGCTTTTTCCGCTTGGAAGAATTATGGGTTTTACGCGCTATTGTATTTTGCTGTTATTATTTTGCTAAATAAAAAAGAACATTTGGTTAGATTTTTGAAATTCGCTTTGGCAGGCGCAATCGGTATTATATTTTTTATTATTTATGGAATTATTTCCGGGCAGGGTTTGTGGTCGGAGTTTACTCCGCTTTCCACCGAGGGGGTTCGCTTGTTGGCATTTCCGCACGCTTTCTATTTGACAATGGCGGTTTTGACGCTGGGAATATTTTTGGTTTTTTCTTTGGCAAAAAAATATCGCAAATATTTTTGGTTGCTTCCGATTTGGATTTTTGGAATCATTGGATCGATGATGCGCCATCTTTGGATTGGCCTAGCTCTTTCTGCTTTTGTTGCGATTTTTTTCTTGCCAAAAGAAAAAAGGCTATTTTTGAAAAATTATGCCGGGAAAATTATTTTTGGTGCGGCGACGGTTATTGTTTTTGTTTTTTATCTTTCCGCGATTATTCCCAATTCAAAAATTGATCAGAGAATTGATTATTCCGTTGAGGTTTTGGGAAAGCGAACAGCTTCTTTTTCCAGTTTTTCGGAAGATGAAAGTTTTTTTTGGCGGGGAATGTTGTGGTTGGAGGCGGGGGAGAAAATAAGAGAAAATCCGCTGGTTGGAATTGGTTTGGGGAAAAAGCTTTCACTGGAGCTGGGGGATTATCAAGATTTGGTTGAAGTGCGCAACGTGCATAATTCACTTTTGGCGATTCTTTTGCAAGGTGGATTGATTTTGTTTTTACCGTTGATTGCGTTTGTGTTTTTGACTTTGAAAAGTTTGGTTGAAAAAAAAGAAAAAGAGTGGATTGATTTTGTATTAATTGCATTAGCAGTAAATTATTTGATTGTTTTTTTGTTTCAACCATATTTAGAAACCAATTTGTTGGGAATATTTTTCTGGATTATTTTGGGGCTAATAAGATTTTTTGTGGGTTATTCCAAAAAATAATAAATTTTTCTTTTTCCAATTGTCCCTTTTGAATATGTTATTCTTTCTTTTGAGACTTGCGCATTCAGGTAGTCTCCAGATGGTTTTCCGGAAAAATATTTTTTTCTCCGGTCCTTTCGAGGGACACGGACAGCTGCGAAAAAAACATTTTTCCGGAAAACCGAGAGCTTCATTATTCAATCGAGCAAATTATTATGAAAATTTTAGAAATAAATAAATTCTATTTTCCCAAAGGGGGAGCGGACAAGCATTTTTTGGATGTTGTTTTTTTGCTTGAAAGTGTCGGTCACGAGGTGGCGGTTTTTTCGATGAAGCATCCGAAAAACAAAAAAAGCAAATGGGAAAAATATTTTGTTTCTTTGGTCGGATATACGGCAGATTATTCTTGGGCGCAAAAAATCAAAGGAATTTTCCGGATGTTTTTTTCTTTGGAGGCGAAGCGAAAAATCAATAAGTTGCTGGATGATTTTAATCCCGATATCGTCCATATTCATAATGTTTACCACCAGCTTTCCCCGATGATTTTGTTTGAAATAAAAAAGCGTGGCATTCCGATTGTGATGACGGTACATGATTACAAATTGGTAAGTCCGAATTATGATTTGTATTACAACGGAAAAATTTATGACCGTTGCCTGAATGGAAAATATTACCAATGTTTCTTAGATAAATGTTTCAAAAATTCTTATTTCCAAAGTTTGGTGGCAATGCTGGAAGCGTATTGGCATGATTTTTTTGGGACATATCGAAAAAATATTGATTTGTATATTTGTCCGAGCGAGTTTGCGAGAAATATTTTGATTAAGCGGGGAATCAGCGCGGATAAAATAAAAATAATCCCTCATTTTATAGCAGGAAAGGAGAAAGGTTGCGCGGGAGAAGAAAAGGAGAACAGCCCGCGGGAAAAATATGCGATTTATGCCGGGAGAATTTCCCGAAATAAGGGTGTTGAAAATTTGATTTCCGTTTTCGGGGAAGTTTTTGGAATGAAATTGTATTTGGCGGGGGAGATTGAGGGCGGTTTTGTTTTTCCGGAAAACGAAAAAATTGTCCGTTTGGGATTTCTCAACCAGATAATGCTGAAAAAATACATCAGAAACGCGGAGGTGGTTGTTTCCGGATCAAAATTGCCGGAAACTTTTGGGCTAGTGGCGCTGGAATCCATTTCACAGGGAAAACCTTTTGTGGGCTTTAATGCCGGAGCTTATGGGGAAATAATTCAGAATGGAAGAAATGGATTTATTGTAAATAGCCAAAAAGAAATGATTGATATTTTGAATAAAATCGCTGGCGGCAAATGTGTTTTTGATGAAAATAAGATTCAAAGAGAATCTCTGGAAAAATACAGCAAAGGCAAATATATTTCCCAATTTGAAAATATTTTGTATAATCTAGTAGAGAGAAGGAATTAATTTGATTTGTTGAAAAATATGGGAATGCAAGGATTGTTTGTGGATTTGGGTTTGCCGGAAAAAATTTCAGGAGATATTTCGATGTTTTTGATTTTGTCAGTGGTGAGTGTGGGATTGGGAATGTATATTGGAAGGTTTCGCTTGGTGAATGTGCTTATTAATATTTACATTGCAGTGGCGCTTTTGGGGGTTATTCCCGCAAAATGGCTGAGCAGTTCCGGTATTTTGCCGGCAGTTTTTTTCTTGGCGGCAGTTATTTTTTTAACTATAATCGGTGATTATCTTTTTGATATTCATATTTCCAACACGGTTCCAGGCGGTTTTTTTTGGCGGCTTTTCGTGATGAGTTTTTTGGAGATGGGACTGGTTTTTAGTATTATTATTTCTCATTTGCCGAAAAAGATTGTTTTGCAGTATATTTCCGAAAGTTCACTGAGCTATTTTGCTTCGCTGTACGCGCAGATATTTTGGATGGTTCTGCCATTGGTATTTTTACTTTTCTTAAGCAAGAGATCGAAGTAGTATTGACTTATACGTTTGAATTAGTATAATAGTTAGGTTGGTTAAGTTGACCAATGAAATGCAGAAAATTTGAAATATATGCGTCGTTAGCTTCCTCCACAGGCGGACAAGCACTCGGTAGCGTAGCCCGCAAAAAGATGGAATTTGTCAGAGTTAATTTAAAATAGTATATGCGTCGTTAGCTCAGTCGGTAGAGCAGTGGCCTTTTAAGCCAACGGTCGAGGGTTCGATTCCCCCACGACGCACAAAGGTTCTCCACCACGGGCGGACCAGCGGACTGGGATTCCCCCACGACGCACCACGATATATGAAGCAATCCACGAGGATTGTTTTTTGTTTTTTCTTGAAATATGCTAGAATAAAAATATGAAAAATTATATAAAAATTATATTGTTAATAACCGTCGTTTTTGTTTTTTCCGGATGTTCATTTGATTTGTCCGGAGTGAAAAAAACTTCAACGGGAGGTTTCTTGGTAAATATTGACGGTGGAAATAATTGGGAAGCAAAAAATTATTATGATGAAAAAACGAATATTTCTGGTGTTGATATTTTGACGATGGCAGTTGATCCGATTAATTCGGAGGCTGTGTATTTGGGAAGTGCGGATAATGGAATTTTTTCTTCTAATGATGGCGGTGAAAAATGGACAAAAAATACAGAGTTTTTGGCAACCAAAGTATATGGAGTTGCCATCAATCACCAGCAACCAGAAACAATTTATGCAACTGGTGTTTTGGGAAAACGTGGGAAAATTTTTCGTACAGACGACCGGGGGGCGAGCTGGCGGGAGATATACAGCGAACCGGCAGACGGAACACTGATAATTTCTTTGGCGATTAGTAAAGTTGATCCTCAAATTGTGTATGCCGGAACAAGTAAGGGGACGATTATCAAAACTTATGACGGAGGGGATACTTGGAAGGATTTTCATGCGGAAACGAGTCCGATAACTAAAATAGTTATTGATGAGAAAAATGAGAATGCGGTGTATTTTCTTGTTTTGGGTGATGGAGCTTTGATAACAAAAGACAATGGAATTAGTTTCGCTTTTTTGGGAAAAAACAAAAATAAAGATAAAAAAGATATTGTTAATTTTCCATCTTCCTCGGTAAAATCTATTGTTGCGGATCCAAGTAATACCGGAGTCGCATATATCGGAACGTCGGAAGGAATGTTCAAATCTTCCAATTTCGGAGATAGTATCGCCGAAGTGAATGTTATCGGGAGTTCAAAGAAATTTCCCATTTATGCTATTGCCGTTAATCCGAATAATTCCAATGAGATTGTGTACGCAGCTGCGCAAGCGATATATAAAACCAATGATGGCGGGACGCAATGGTCGGTTTTTCAGCTGGATACTAAAAAAAGTATAAGCGCGTTGAAATATAATATCAATGATCCGAGTAAAATATATGCCGGTCTGAGAGATTTTTAATAATTAAATAAATTATAAAAATATGTATAAAGAAATAATAGAGAGGAAGAAAGGGGATCTGGAGAATGCAATAGTACACTACAAAAATGAAGCGGAAAAAATAAGAACCGGGCGCGCCAATCCCGGGATCGTGGAAGGATTGCTGATTGATTATTACGGAAGTAAGACTCCTCTCAAACAAATGGCAAATATCAGTTCTCCCGAGCCAAGATTGATCGTGATTTCTCCTTGGGACACGGATAGTTTGACGAATATTGAGGCGGCAATTAAATTATCTGATTTGGGTTTCAATCCAAATAATGACGGAAAAATTATTCGAATAAATATTCCTCCGCTTACCGAAGAAAGAAGAAAAGATTTTGTAAAAACGCTTAATCAAAAAACTGAGGATGCGAGGATTTCTGTTCGCGGAATTAGAGAGGAAATTTGGCAGGAAATTCAGGAAGCTGAAAAGAATGGAAAAATGGCCGAGGATGACAAGTTTCGGGGAAAAGAAAGATTGCAGGAAATTATTGATGAATATAACAAAAAATTGGAAGAATTGCGGGAAAAGAAAGAGAAGGACATTATGACGGTGTAGATAAAAATTATGTTGGGCATAATTTTTATAAATTTCTAATTTCTAATTTCCAATTTTAAATCAATTTTTTAATTTTAAAATGTTTCAATGTTTTGAAATTTAAACATTGGATAATTGGGATTTGTTTAGAAATTAGAAATTAATAATTAGAAATTTTTTTACAATGAATATTTTAATTTTTATCATAATATTGGGAGTTTTGATTTTCGTGCACGAATTGGGACATTTTGTAATGGCGATTCGCAACGGAATCAAAGCAGATGAATTCGGATTTGGGTTTCCTCCGAGAATTTTTGGATTCGTGCGCAGTGAGAAGACGGGAAGATTTAAATTGGTGTTTGGAAATAAAAAGATTGAATCTGTAAATACTGTTTATTCCATTAATTGGATTCCTTTGGGAGGATTTGTGAAAATAAAAGGAGAAAACGGGGAGGGAGAAAATGAAAAAGATAGTTTTTCTGCAAAATCTGCCTGGGTAAGAATCAAGGTTTTGTCTGCTGGAGTGATAATGAATTTTTTGTTGGCATGGCTTCTATTTTCTGCAATTTTTGTGATGGGAGCGCCGGAATCCATTAGCGATGACGCAAGTGTTGTTTCGCCCAAAGTGCAAATTTCCCAAGTTTTGGAAAATACTCCGGCAATGGAAATGGGTTTGAAAGTGGGGGATGAAATTTCGAAACTTTGTGCGGCGAGCGGGTCTGGATGTATTTCGGTTGAAAAAACAGTCCAAGTCCAGGATTTTATTTCTGCCAGTAAAGGAATGGAAATTTTAATGGAAATAAAAAGGGGAGATGAGATTTTGAAATTGAAAGGAGTTCCTCGAATGGAATATCCGGCGGATCAGGGTTCATTAGGAATTTCTCTTGCCAGGACTGCAATGGTGAAGTATCCATGGTATCAGTCTATCACAAAAGGATTTATGGCAGTTATTGATTTCGTGATGATGATTTTGGGCGCTCTGTTTGCTTTGGCGAAAATGCTTTTCGTGAAATCATCCGTTCCTTTGGATATTTCCGGTCCGGTTGGGATTGCGATTATTACCAAGCAAGTCGCCGCTTTGGGCTTGGTATATGTTTTGCAATTTGCGGCTATCTTGAGTATAAATTTGGGAATCATAAACGCGCTTCCTTTTCCGGCATTGGACGGCGGAAGGGTATTTTTTATCCTTATTGAGAAAATAAAAGGGTCTCCAGTAAGTAAAAATTTCGAGCAATTGGCGCATACGGCAGGATTTTTATTTCTGATTATTCTTATGGTCGTCATTACATTTCGGGATATTTCAAATCTGGGTTTTTTTGAAAAGATAAAGAACTTTTTCTAGCTTGTTGGAAAAAATGTGTTTTTGGTATATAATTTAAGTAGTGGATAATTGATAATTGATAATTTGTAATATTTTTTTATGCTTGTAAGAGATGTGATGACGGCGGAAGTGGTTTCTGTTTTTCCAGAAGAAAGAATTGACAGAGTGGCATCTATTCTGACGGAAAAAAAAATCCACGGTGTTCCGGTAGTTGAGGGCGGGGTTTTGGTTGGAATAATCACTGAAACAGATTTTTTCATCAAGGATTCTTTCAATCTGCATTTGCCATCATATATAAATTTTATCAAGAAAACAAAATTTTCAGGCAAAATAGACAGCGAAGAAAAAGATAAAATAAAAGAGATTGTTAATTCAACGGCGGCGGATATAATGACAAAAGAATGTATTACCGTTTTGCCGGAAGATAGCATCGAGAAGGTTTTGGATTTAATAAAAGAGAAGAATTTACATATTATTCCTGTGGTTAATTTTGAAGGGAAGATAAAAGGAATCATTGCTCGTTCCGATTTGATTCGAATGATAAAAATATAGTTTCTTTTTTTTAAAAATAAAAAGTATAAATATGGAAACAAAAAACAAAGATGAAAATGGACCATTTCTATCTTCTCCTAAGAAGAGAAAGATTGATGAAGTGGCTGGGCAGACATATTCCTGGCTTGGAAAAACGTATGTTTTTACCAAAAAAACACAAATAAAAACATGGAAGGGTGTTTTTATGCTGGCTTTTATTGCTGGAGCTTTTGTTAGTGTTATTCTGACTGTTTCGTTGGATATTCAAAATATGTCCAGCGCCGCTGACGAAGTTTCTCTTTCTTTACTGGATTCTCAGAGCGGAGAAAACTCTCTTGCTGTCACAGAAGGGGATGTTTTTGATTTGGATGTCATTGTTGATACTAATGGCAGTGATGCGGTTGTCGCGCGAGCCATAATTGAATATGATCCGCTTTTTTTTCAGATGACAGGATGGGATTTGACCAATTCTGTTTTTGATAATGGATTGGATTGTAGTGATGTGGATGACCCGGATCGCACTTGTGAGATAGTCAGTAATGATACAGTGAATGGAATTTTGGATATTACAGTTGCAAAACCTACTCCTGGAGTTAATTTGTCTTCCGGGGTTGTGGCTACTGTAAGTTTCCAAGCGCTTCAAAGTTCTGCTGAAAGTAAGAGTATCTCACTAAGTTTTAATTCAGTTGGAAGTTATGACGATAGTGATGTGATTGCGGATGATGGTGCTGGAACGGATATTTTGCAAAGCGTCCTTGACGCGAGCATCACGGTTAATCCTTTGGATTTAACTGCTCCAGTTTTGGAAGAAATTACTCCGGTTGCAACTCCAACCAGCGATAGTACCCCGAATTATGTTTTCAGTTCAACAGAGGCAGGAACTATTACTTTTGGAGGATCGTGCAGTAGTATTAATACGACAGCTGTTTTGGGAAATAATACCACTACATTCAGTTCTTTGGCAGATGGAACATATTCGGATTGTACAATTACAGTGACTGATGCTGCCGGAAATGTTTCCAATGTTTTGCCGGTTACGTCTTTTGTTGTTGAAAGCGCGATTGTCGCTACTGAACGAAGCGATGTTGATCAAAATGGAGTGAGCAATACTACGGACGCTCAATTAGTTTTGAGAAGTTCTGTAGGAATGGATATGAGTCTGACTAGCTGGTATGATTCTGTTAATACCGGGGATGTGAATTGTGATGATACGACCAACACAACAGACGCGATGTTAATATTGAGAAATTCAATTGGATTGGATATGTCCGGAACTGATTGGTGTTTGTAAATAATATGTATTTAAAATAAAAACTTATTTCTTAAAATAAAAAATATGTTGGGAATTACGAACAATTTAAGGAGGATTACTGTCGCGACAATATTTGCAGCAGCAGGTTTGATTTTATTTTCCACGGGGGTTAAGGCGAGTGAAGGGGATATTTGGCTGACTCCGGTTAGCCAGGATGTTGGAAGTGATACGAATTTTGAAATGGAGGTTCATATGGATACTGGAGGGAAAGATTTAAGCGCGTTTAATATGTACTTCGATTTTGATCCCGATCTTGTGGAAATTGATACTACGCAGGGAACGGATGGTGTTGATAAAGGAGCGGATGCTTCTAGCTATTTGATGGTTGTCAATATCACAGATATTGCAAATGGACATCTGCGATTTGCCGGAATTACAGCTTCTGGGTATGCCAATGGAAGTGATGTTCATTTGGTTACTATTTACGCCAAAACTACGGCTGGATTTACTTCCGGTTCCACTCAATTGTCTTTGCGGGTAAATGAGATTTCTGATGAATTAGGAGTGGCTTTGAGTTCTGGAACAATAACAGATGCGGAAATCTCTTTTCCGGTAGCTCCGGATACAACCGTTCCGAGCCTTTCAAATGGTTTGCCTACCGGATCTCTTGCGGTTGGAACTACCGGAACGACAGTTTCTCTTGCCACTGATGAATCTGCAACGTGCAAATATTCAACTTCTGCCGGTGTTGCTTATGCTTCGATGACCAATACTTTTTCCACTACCGGAGGAACGACTCATTCGCAAGCTGTTACAGGACTAGCGGATGGGGGTTCATATAATTATTATGTGCGTTGCCAGGATGGTTCCGGAAATGCTAATTTGTCTGATTTTACTATTAGTTTTTCTGTTTCCGAAACTCCAGATACTACCGCTCCTGTCGTGTCTGATAATGGGTCATCTGATGGAATATTATCAGCAGGAACCACAAGCGCATCACTTCGGGTATCCACTAATGAATCTGCAACTTGTAAATATTCAACTTCTACTAGTGTTGCGTATACTTCAATGAGTAATATTTTTTCCACTACAGGGGGGACAACTCATTCCCAAACCATTAGTGGATTAACTGATGGAAACTCATATAATTATTATGTCCGTTGCCAAGATGGTTCCGATAATGCCAATGCATCTGATTTTTCTATCAGTTTTTCTGTTTCTAATGAAGTCGTGGTTGATGATGAAGAGGCTGAGGTTGTTCAAGATGACACTGATATTGATGTTGATAAGCCGAAATTCAAGTCATCTTCTAGCGAAGAATCAATGAAAGCCGTGTCTTCAAAAAAGATGTATTCAAAAGATAAAAAGTTTTCGTTTAAGGGAGATGTCGATGGTCTTAGTGGCGGAAGAGTGGTTGCTTATGTGGACGGTGATGAATATGATGATACTGATGTTAAAAATGGAGAGTGGAAAATTTCCATAAAAACCAAAAAAAGTAATACTTATGAAATTAAATTTAAATTTTATGATGCCAGTGGAAATGAAATTGATGAATCTTTGAAATATGAAGTCAAGGTTGATACCGAGGATCCGGATGTATATGATTTGCCTGCATTCCTGACGAAATCAAAGGGGGAAAAACTTTGGTGGAAAGCTAAGGATAATAACAAAATCGACCATTATAAATATTCTTTCATAAGCGGGCCGTTAAAAGGAAAAGAAACGAAATCCAGTTCGATGAATATTCCAACAAATGCCCCTTCCGGAGTATATACGATGCGCCTTACGGCTTATGACAAGGCTGGAAACAAAGACACCAAATATGTTGTCTTGAGGGTGCGGTAGGTTTGTAATTTATGAAAAATAAGATAGCTATATTTTGCGCGCTATTTTTCTGGATAACTTTTTTTTCTTTTTCCGCGAAAGCCGATTGTCCGAATCCGATGGCGGATGGGATGAAAATATGCGCAGATTTCGAGGAAGATGATAATCTGGATGAAAACATCTGGAGCCATTACCTGGAAAGAGGTTTTATCCAGGATATTGCCGGTAAAAAGGATAGGTTTACGGCGGATTCAGACAGTCCGTTCGGTGGATCTTTTTCTGCCAGGAGTATGGATCCGAACGGACATATCTTCAATGATTACGATACCGACTCCTTCTTCGTAGTGGATCCGAATACTGTATTCGGAAGGGAAATGACCTTCGGTGACGATCTTTTTATAAGATATGCCGCTAAATTTCCTCTGGATTGGGAGGGAGAAGCAACGGATTATTATACTGGCGGCGTATCGCCCTCAGGAGGAGCAAACCATCTCAGGGTTAACGGCAACGATAATCGCAGTATAGAAGCTGCGTTCGGAGAGGGATGGTTGCATGGAGGTTCCGTCTTTTGGTATGACACCGGGGATGTGCAATGGAGTACGAATTTTTTTATAAAAGACAATCAATGGCACGTGTATGCGATTCATATTAAAATGCCATCTTCTTCGGTTGCATCTGATGGGGCTATCAGAATGTGGAGGGACAATGACGGAAGCTATGCTATTGAGGACGCAATCTTCCATCAAGAAAATGTGGTCCAAACGGAAAATTTCAACAGAATAGCTGTCACCACCCCTTGTTATTATAAAGGACCGGTTTTCCCTGTTTCAGTGGATGGTCATGTATCATCGGGTAATTGGACTTTTTGGCTTGATGATTTGGAAATTTGGGATAGCATACCGACTCAGATTGAAACGGAAACTTGCACCGACAATATCCAAAACCAAGACGAAACCGGAATTGATTGCGGAGGAGT
>CAZSCV010000005.1:23788-103678 GCA_964605525.1 uncultured Bdellovibrionales bacterium | reverse complement strand
AATATTATGAATTAACAACAGGTCAGAAAGTTGCATTAGGAACTTGAATCCAGCAGGATTGGTATTTTTTGATGGCTTTTTGAAGGGCTGTGGCGGCGAGATTGCTGCAATGAAGTTTTGGTGCTGGAAGTCCTCCCAACTCCTCGGCTACCATTTGATTGGTAATCTTAAGGGCCTCTTCTAAAGTCTTCCCCTTGGCCATTTCTGTCGCCATAGACGAAGTGGCAATCGCCGCTCCGCATCCAAGCGTTTCAAATCCGATATTTTCAATTATTTCCTCTCCCCCTTTGTTTTTTCCAACTTTGATATAAATGCGCATAATATCTCCGCATTTGGGATTGCCGACAGTTGCCACCGCGTCAGCATCCGTAAGCGGTCCTTGATTGCGTGGCTTAGTAAAATATTCCAAAACTTTTTTCGAATAATTCATATTAAAATTTCTAACTTCTAATTTCTAATTTCTAAACAATTTTAAAATATAAAATTATTAAAAAAATTAAAAAACAAGAAATCTTTACAAAATATTTATTTAAAGTCAGCTAATACATTTCCGGAAATTTTTCGAAGTCTTGCGACTGTTTCCTTGAGCACTTTGACGGTTCTGTCCAGTTCCGCTTTTGTGGTATATTTCCCGATGGTTATGCGCAAACTTCCATGCGCCTGCTCATGCCTGAGTCCCAACGCCAAAAGTACATGAGATGGCTCAAGCGCTCCCGATGAACAAGCGCTGCCGGTTGAAGCGGCGATTCCTTCCAGATCCAGAGAGAGAATCAATCCCTCCCCTTCCACATTGTCAAAACGGAAATTGGCATTGTTCGGCGAACGTTTTTCCTTTGATCCATTCAGATATGCGGCGGGAATTTCCCGCAAAACTTTTTCAATCAAATAATCCCGCAATTGCAAAACCTTTTTTTTGTCTTTTTCATTAATCAAAGTTATTGCCTTTCCCAAGCCGACAATTCCGACAACATTGTGCGTCCCGGCGCGGAGTTTGTATTCTTGATCTCCGCCATCTTGAATTCTGCGAATCGGCGTTCCTCTGCGGACATACAAAACGCCAACTCCCTTCGGTCCATATATCTTGTGCGCGGAAAATGAAAGCAGATCCGCTCCCAAATTTTCCACATTACAATCAAAATAATTCACGCCCTGGGTCGCGTCAGTATGAAAAAGAATTCGATTTTTTCTTTCGGCATTTTGCAATTTGATCATTTTTCCGATTTCCTCAATCGGCTGGACTGTTCCAATTTCATTATTTACATACATAACTGAAATTAAAATCGTGTTTGGCTTGATGGCTTTTTTGACATCCGCAATCTTCACAATTCCATCCCTCCCTACTGGCAAAAAAGTGATTTCCGCCAAACCTTCCTTTTCCATCGCATGGCAAGCATCCAAAACGCAATGATGTTCGAAAACAGTTGTGATGATATGCGGGATTTCTCCTTTCTTGCGCGAAATGGAGTGAAATGATTTTACAACACCCTTAACGGTAAGGTTATTGCTTTCTGTGGCTCCGGAAGTGAAAATTATTTCCGAAGAAGAGCAATTGAAAAATTTCGCCACTCTTTCTCTGGCTGTGTCAATTGCTTGCTGAGCCTCTTGTCCAAAACTGTGCACCGACATTGCGTTTCCGAATTTTTCAAAAAAATACGGCATCATTTCTTTCAAAACATTTTCATCGACCGGAGTAGTTGCCGCATAATCCAAATATATTCTTTTATTGTTATTCATAATTTTTTTGTAAATAAATTTATTTTTTATTTGCAGATTCGCATTATTCGCAAATTCGAATCAGAATATTGTTTATTTTATCAAATCTTCCAATGTAATGCTTTTTAATGTTTCTCGAATTTGCCTTCCCAGCGTAAGCCAAACTTTTTTCGGCCGGCAATTTTTGGAAGTACACTGCGAACTTTCACACTGCATAAACTCAATCGGTCCTTCCAGCGCTTCAACAATTTCCCCGGCATTAATATCTTTTGGCTCTCGCGCCAAAACATATCCTCCCATTTTTCCCTTCTGGCTCACAACTAGATTTTTTTTGCGCATATCCCCCATCAGGCGCTCCAAATATTTGAGAGAAATTTTTTCCTCCTTGGAAACATCGTTTAAACTCTTGATTTCCGGATACGCATCCGCCAGATTCACAATCGCCCGCAGGCCATATTCAGCTTTAGTTGAAAATTTCATAATATCAAATTATTTAACAAAACAAATCTATCCCCCACCAATTCAGTATGGTTTAATAATAATACTTTCAAAAAAGGATGTCAACAGACGCGGAGTAAGAAAAAACACAAAATAAAAAAGGCCGCTTCAGTGAAGACGACCTTCCTGGTACGCTCCCAGGACTCAACTAACGATAGAGCCTATAAGCTGCCTGCAGCCCTATCTGATTTTTAAGAACCAGCCTTTCAAACAAATTACTGTCCTCCAATTTCATCAATACTCGACCTATTTCTTGCCGAGTGATTTTTTCGAATTTCAGCACCTCAATAAACGTGCTGATTTTTTCTGAATCAATTTCAAAAAAGTTATAACCGATTTCAATCATTATTAGTATTGTACCAATAATTATCATCGGCTTATTGATAGCATGCCGACACATTTCCTCATATAAAATTTCCTCGCGAGTAAATATGCGGCACTTGCCACTACGCCCCCTCCCGTTTCTTGTTCGAAACTTTTGCTTAATTTTAGCAGGCTTAAATCCTCGAGAATAAATATCTTTAGGGAATTTCTTATTTCCCCTTAATATTTCCGCAACCTCTTCGAGGGAAAACATTCCCTCTGAAACAATAATCATCCCGCCTTCTGCCATCTTGAGACCCTTCTTTTTTGAAAAAATTAATAAAATGAACTACGCCTTAAAAATAAACTATTAAACATATTACAATGAAATAAACAAAACGTCAAGGTTTACGGCTTGAATTCTATTCTTAATTGCAACATGGTCTTTTTTATAATTTATACTAGTCCTAATAAAGATTTTTAAAAAAATGGCCAGAACTCATTCAAGCCCTGGCCATTTATACACTTATATTCAGATGCGATCTTTTTTGCCGATACTACTTTAAAAAAATTCTTGCAATTTCAGCGACTTCCATTTCCTTTCCCGTGAAATAATGATCGGCATCATCAAGGGTGTACATGTTAGGTGCTTCAAAAGAAATACTCTCCGGAGGCACGGTCTTGTCATGCTCTCCGAGTAAAAAGAGTGCTTTTCTATCTATTACCCCTTCGATCATGTGATCGTAGTGCAAATAATAGAGGTAATTCATTGAATTTTCCTGCTGCCAATAATCTGGCTCAAAGCTAATCCCCTTAATAAGTTTGCGCTTTTGAAGATATTCTTTGAACTTATCTTCGAACACCCAACATGCTCCAAAATCACAAAATCTTCTTTCTCTTATCCATTCATTGAAATGAGCACTATTTTTTTCACAATCCTCATTCCAGTCTGAAATCGAAAAATCAAACCCGTTCTCTTTGGCAAACCAATACCTCAAAAGAAAGCTCTGATTCAGAGCGGGCGCAAGAAGAATTTTTTTGTCAATATTAAGACAATTCGTCTCGCGATTTTCGCCATCAAGCAAGGCAATAGCACAAGCTCCGAGGCTGTGCCCAATCAAATGGAACTTGGAAAATCCTTCTGAGAGAAACCTCCAGATAACCTTTTTCAAGTCATCCTTTAGTCGGCTTACTGTAACATCTCCGAAGTTTCCTTCGGACATTCCGAGTCCATGCCAATCCAGAACAAAGGATGGCATATTAATCTTTTTGGCAATCGCCAAGAGTAATTTTTCTTCGGTAGCCACTCTGGCAAATCCTCCGACGATAATAGCCATTTCGGAATTATCCATCTCATTACAACAGGAAAATATTCCGCCCAACTGATTTGATTCGGTCAACAACTGTCCGCAACAATAAAATTTTCCGCTTTCCATTTTCTCTCCTCCTTGGAAAAAATATTGGTTTGTATTTCAAAAATAACGCCTTTTCACTAAAATTGTTAAACAACTTAATATTATATGCACAAATAATCAATATAGTCAACTAATTTATTATCTAAAATTTAATCAATATATTGCAATTGCCATAATGTGATTAAGAATTGAAGTCAAGATCAATAAAAAATTTCATCAATCAAGCTCTTTTCCTCTCATTTGGATCTCTGCTTGTTTTTTCAAAAAAAGCATCTTGTTGCCGAGTTTTTCTGATTTATCAGATACCAAGCTTTTAGAAAAAATTATTGTTTTTTCCTCCCCCATATCCTCAGCCTCATATGACTCTTCTATCATTCCCATTTTGCGATACAATTCCACAGCCGCACCATTATCCTCAAGATCGGTATATAACCGCAGATTCTTGTAACCTAATTCTTTCGCTTTCTTCATTGTCCATAACAATAACTTGCTTCCATATCCCTGCCCTCTTTTTTCCGGCAAAATTCCATACCAAGCAAGCCAAGCATCATCTGGATATTCGAAATAGACATAGATACCGGTAATCCCCACAGCGTCACCCTCTTTATCTTTACATAGCCAGAAAGTTACTTTTTCTCTGGCACCTTCACCATATACTTTTTCAATAAGACTTTCGTCCACTGATGCTCTCAGATTTAATGCCCCATCTTCTTCGGGAAAAATGACCCGCTGGATCTTAATAGCCAGATCTAAATTATCCTTCGCAACCTCTTCGCATTCAATAGGCATTTCTCTTTTTTCAAAGCTGTTTTCCATAGAATTATTTTTATTTAAAAAGGTATTTAATAAAACTATCCATCATCCTGACACTACATAACATGCTACGTACTAATGATAATTCAAGGCTTTGTTTTCTTTTTAATCTTTTTCTCCACCATTTTGATCGCTTCCAAATAATCTTTTTCTACTGATGAAAGCGTCTTGGCTTGATATTTTTTGTATTCACTTTCGGCCTTATCAATAGCCTGCTCATGGCTCACGTTTCCTGCATCCAGCAAGAGTTGTTCTCCAGTAGATGTAAGAATATTATCAAGATGCTTCACCCAGTCCGCCATTTTCATAATATTCACGAAGTCGCGCTGTTGCCCATTGACGAAACCTTGTACCTTGAGGTGATTTTACACAATAGCTAACTGAAATGATGACATCGATATTGTAATGTTTTACGGTGTTTTCCTGAGTTTTTCCCCTTATTGCCCCATGTTCTGTGGTTAGTCGGAAATCCCGACATACCACTTCTTCATCTAATTCTTTTTCTTTGAATATATTTTGAATATGTTCTGCAATAGTGGACCTACCTTTACCAAAAAGCTGTGCTATTTGCGCTTGAGTAAGCCAAGCAGTTTCACCTTCAAATCGCACTTCTATACGTGCTTTTCCGTCACTGCCTTCATAAATAATTATTTGATTTTGTGATTCTTGCGCCATAATTTTTAGTTATTTTCTCAATATCCCCTGTTTTTTTGTTTCCCGCCATAGATCATCTTTTTCTTTATGTTTTCATAATACCGCCAAACGACCTCGGAGTAAAGAAAATGATGCTAGATTGGCTTATGAGAGTGAACGACTCAGGTGGGCCGTTTAGTGAGCCGTTTGGGGGTTTGTCGACATTGATTGGTGGGCGTGATATAATTTGAAATAATTGGTGATAAACAACAAATAAATGCGAATATCTTACAGCGCTTTGGGGACTTATCAGAATTGTCCCTTGAAGTACAAATATCAAAATATCGACAAAATCAAAGAGCCTAAGAGTAAAGAGGCGGTTTTTGGGACGATCATTCACAGCGCCCTCAAATTTGCTCACACTCCGGGCATTCTTTCTCCTACTCTTGAACAAACCTTGGATTTTTATTCTCGCAGTTGGAATAGTGATGTTTTTGAGATTGAAGCTGAAGAGCGCGCCGCTTTTTCCCAGGGAGTGGAAATGATCCGGAAATATTATGAAAAAAATGACATTGCCAGAATCAATATTGTAGATTTGGAAAGTCGATTCTCTCTTGATTTGGAAGGAAATATCATCTCTGGAATAATCGACCGCATTGACAAAACCGAGGATGGTTATGAAATCGTGGATTACAAAACCACCAAAAAAATGCCCTCCCAAGAAAAAATCGACAATGACCTGCAACTCTCGATCTACCTGAAAGCATTTTTGTCGCGCTATCCGGAAGAAGCAAAAAACTTGGAAAAAATAAAAGTTAGCTTATACTTCCTCAAACACGGAGTAAAACTCAGCGCCACTCGAAATCAAAAACAACTGCAAGAAGTCGACGAATTGTTCCTTGAAGTTATCGGGCAAATTGAAGAAGGGAAATTCCAGCCCAATGTCACCCCTCTTTGCGCGTGGTGCGGATATCAAAAAATCTGCCCGATGTGGAAACACAAATTCAAAGATGTGCGCAAAATTGACACCGAGGAGGTCAATCAGGCTATTGCCGATTATATTTCTGCCGAGGATGAATCCAAAAGCCTGCGTTACAAAATCGCCGAGCTCCAAGAAAAAATTTCCCAATATATGGACCAAGAAGGGGTCGAGAGAGTTTTCTCCAATGCCGGAATAATCGCCCGGACACTTCGCGCCACATACAAATATGACGACAAGAAAGTAAAAGAAGCTCTTGAACCCTTGGGACAATGGGATGATGTAATCAAGATTGATGCCACCGCTTTGAAAAAAATCCTCCCCACTTTGCCAGTTGAAACTCGAAAAAAAATAGACCTGGCCAAAGAACTCGGAAAAGAAACCAGGGGATTTGGCGTCAAAAAACAAAATGAAATGGGCGACGAAGATGAAGAAACCCCGGAATAATCCGGGGTTTTATTTTTATCCAATTACGGTTCCTTCAAACTCTTTTCCGTCTAGATATTTTTTTAAATTTTCCAAATCCTTACCATGCATAATTGCAATTTGGAAACCTTCCTTTTCCGCCATTTGTGCGGCAACCGGATCAAAAGGAGTATTGAGTCCCGGGCTCCATTCCTGCTGAAACATTTTTCGAAAATCATTCCAGGAAATATTTTTTATTTTTTGCGCCGTGAAATATTTTCCCGGATCTTTGTCATATACATAACTGATATTTGAAAGATTGATAACATTCTTGATTCCAAGATGTTTTGCCAAGCTTACTGCGATAAAGTCTGTGGAATTTCCCGGACGCCAACCGGAAGCAATGACTACTGGCGCGTCTGATCCCAAACATTCTTCAATTTTTTCCTCATTGGTGATAATTTTTTTGTAAGCATTCTTGTGAAAAACGGTTCGGATAAAATGTGCGTTCATCCGAGTGGCATGAATTCCAATCCAGTCCTTATCTTCATTAGTAATTTCTCCGACTTTGTCGGCTGCCATAATATAATTTCGCGCCAATTTTCCTCCTCCGACAACAAGAATAAAACGAAAATCACACAATCGACTTTCGACCATTTTTTTGAAATCACGAACAAAAACAGTATCCACTTCTTCCGGAACAACCAACGATCCACCTAATGAAATCACAACCGTTTTTCTCTCTTTTTTTTCCATTGGAATATTTTTTATTTTTTTATTCGATTATAACTCGTTACCAGCAAAGCAGACGCGATAAAAATTGAAGAATATGTTCCAAAGGAAACACCAATCAAAAGTGCCAATGCGAAATTTTGAATAGTTTCTCCTCCGAAAATATAAATTGCCAGCAGTGTTATAATCACAGTAAGCGAAGTATTAATGGATCTCACTAACGTTTCATTCAAACTGCGGTTAACCACTTCCGGAAAAGATTCCTTGTCTAATCTTTTCAGCAAATTTTCACGAGTCCTGTCATAAACCACGATAGTATCATGAACGGAAAATCCTAAAATAGTCAACAGTGCCGCAATAAAAGGAATCCCCACTTCAATGCCCGCAAAATGTCCCAGAATTGAAAACGCCCCAACTGTAATTAATACATCATGAATCAAAGCGACAACCGCACCAGCGCCATATTTCCAGGATTGAACCGGACGGGAAACTTTTCGAAAAGCAAAAGCAATAAATGCCATAATACCCAATGCCGCCCAAAAAAGCGCCCACAAGGAATTAGTTTTCAACTCATTTGAAATGGAAGAATCGCGATAATCCACCTTTACTTGCGTCGATTCCGGATATTTTCCGTTAATTTTTTCCCACACCGATTGATTGACACTATCGTCAACTGAAGCATAGCTCACAAGTAATGAACTATCTCCTTTCTTTTGAATAGTAAGACTGCCTAAATTCAAATCGCCCAAGATGCCGGTCGCATCTTCATTTGTTGGAATATTTTGGGAAAAATTTATTTCCATCACCGTTCCGCCAGTAAAATCAATACCGAATTTCAAACCCCACAAAGAAATACTCAGAATACTCAGAATCGATAAAATAATGGAGAAAATATATGCGTATTTAGTTTTTGAAATGATATTAAGCATGTAATAACTGTTTTACGATTTTTTATTAATATTTGAAATTTCACTTTTCTTTATTCCCACCAGCCACAATTTATCTGAAATCCATTCACCTAAGATAAAATTTAACAATGTTCGGGAAACCGTAACCGCGGTAAACATTGAGAGTAGGACTCCGACAATCAAAGTTACAGCAAACCCCTTAACAAATCCAGTTCCCAATTCAATCAAAATAAATGAAGTAATGATTGATGAAAAATTTCCATCCCGAATAGATGTCCAAGCCCTTTTGAAGCCTTCGTCCAAAGCTCCAAGAATGGTTCTTCCTCGGCGGATTTCTTCTTTGGTTCTTTCGAAAATCAAAATATTCGCATCCACTGCCATACCGATAGACAAGATGAAACCAGCAATACCCGGCAATGTCAAAGTTATTTGCCAAGGTGTGAGTCCGGATAATTTAAAAATAGAAACCATAAGTCCGGAATAGATTAGCAGCGCTACAGAAGCAATAAGACCCAAAAATCTGTAATACAAAAGCATGAAAATAACCACCAATCCAAGTCCGATATATCCGGCTTTCAAACTGGCGGACAATGACTGTTCTCCCAGCGATGCATCAACACTCTCTTGGCTAACCAAGTTAATCGGCACGGGCAATGCGCCTTCATTCAATCTCCCGACAAGATTTTTCGCTTCATCCAATGTGAAATTCCCTGAAATTACCGCTTGTCCGTCGGTAATTTCCGATTGTATTACCGGCGCATATGGAGCGTCGTTATTATCAATTATTCCATCCCCATTCGTATCAACGATGGGCAATCCGTCAAGATAAATAGCGATGGTTTTTCCAATATTTTCCTTCGTCAGCTCGGCAAAAATTTTCGTACCTTCATCGTCAAATTTCAACGCTACTTGTGGTTCCGAAAGACCCTGGCTTGCAAATTCAACAGCCGCACTTTTTAAATTTTTCCCCGTAAGACCAGTCGATTTATATTTCAAGCTCGGAAGCATATCAACTGTCGCTTTTATAAAAAGAATGTGTTCCGACCGTACCTCCATATTATCTTCTTCTCCGCGAGCTTCCATTTTTTTAATGATATGCCATCCATATTGAGTTTCAATTAACTTTGGATATATTTGTCCGTCTTTAAAATCATTATTAAAAAGTATCGCATCAAATTCTCCGACTAACTCGCCTTTTTTAACAAATCCCAAATCGCCCCCAGTATTTTTTGATCCCGGATCTTGACTGTATTGTTTTGCCAATTCTTCAAAATTACTATTCTCAGAAAGTGCCTGAATCAAAATATCATCAGCCTGGGATTTCGATTCTTCATTCAATTGATCAATAACTGTTTTGATTTCTGGATCACTCAGGTCGGCTTCTTTTTTAAATTCCAAAAAAGGCGTTTCTTTGATTAAATTTTTTGCCTGATTGATATCCCTTACTCCGGCCAATTCCACAACCAGCCTGTGCTCTGATCCGGATTCAGTGGTGTATATTACCGGCTCCGCCACTCCAAAAGCGTTGACTCTTCTCTCAATAACATCCTGCACTGCCTGCATTGATTCTTCCACTTTTGCGCTGTCTATTTTGCTCAAGTCAGCTTTATATTCCAAATGTATTCCTCCTTGCAAATCCAGCCCTAAATTTATTTTCAATTTATTGACGGCATTATATGCCGGAGGAATGAATTTTATTGATTGCGGATAGGAAACAATTCCCGCCAGCAAAGCCAGGACAATAACCGATGCAAATTTTATTCTTGTCTTTTTTATTGAGTTCATATCTTTTTTGAGTATAAACTAAATCTCGGCATTTTTCAAGTATTGACTTGCCGCGACAAGAACCGAACGGTCTTTGGAATACGTCGTCCTTTCGAAGGCCTTATCAAATTCTAGCCATGCAAAATCAATTTGCTCATCAGACAAAACAACCTTCTCTTTTGCGGTTTTTCCCAAAAAGAAAGTTACCCGCTTAAATATTCGTATGCTTCTTTTTGATTTAATCCTCTCTTCCCTTTCTGATCCGACTGCTTTGTAATAAAAATAAATACGCCTGGAAAAGCCGGGGCATATTTCCAAATCATCAATTCCGGTTTCCTCTTTTGTTTCTCTTCTGACTGTTTCGAGCAAAGATTCACCGCTTTCAATATGACCCTTCGGAAAACTCCAGTGCTTGTTTCGATATTGCAAAAGCAGATATTTTATTTTTCCTTCTTCGCGCCGGAATACCACTGCACCGGAAGATTCTTCAAAAGTTATCATTTTGTATTTATTATTGATTCTGTTTTTGGATTTTTTACCCACAAGAACATCCGAAATATTTTATTTTCCGCAGCAATTCTTGAATTTTTTCGGAGTCCCGTCTTCTTTTGTTGCTCCGCATGGGCAAGGATCATTTCTTCCTGGAAGCTTGGCAACCTTTATGGGTTTCTGTTTTGGAATTTCATCATGCGACGATCCTCCGGAAGCGAATGCTTGCGGATTTTTGACAGATTTAAACTGCTCGATCTGATCATCAGCTCCTTGCAATTTCCAATTCTCCTTTTTTTCTTCAGTCGAAATCTGCTCCAATGGGCGCGCAAGAGTTATTTTGAAAATAGTATTTACAATCGTTGAGTGAATACTTCGAATTAAGGTAGAGAAAAGATCATACGCTTCTTTTTTGTACTCAATCAATGGATCGCGCTGTCCATAACCGCGAAGTCCGATTCCCTGGCGTAAATAATCAATCTGATCCAAATGATTCATCCAGAGAGTATCCATTGATTGCAAAATAATCATTTTTTCCACTTTTCGCATATTTTCCTCTCCGATTTCTTCCTCCTTCTTTGCATAGGCTTGCTTGGCAATCCCCATTAAATAATCCAGTATTTTACTAGCTTGAGTTGCTCCGTCCAATCCCCTGTCATTGCTGATTACCTGAAGCTGTTTTTTATTGTCATCCGACAAAGAAAAAATTCCTCCTATATCCGTTATGATAGTTTTTATATCCCAATTGCATTCTTCCGTTCCGCAACGAGATGAAACGATCGCCTCCAATTCTTCGGAAATATATTGAAATATTTCATTTCGAGCATTTTTTGTTTCCAGAATTTTTCTTCGATTCCGATAAATAACTTCCCGCTGTTTATTCATCACATCATCATATTCCAAAACGTGCTTGCGAATATCAAAATTAAACCCTTCAATTTTTGATTGGGCATTTTCAATTGTTTTTGAAATAATTTTATTTTGAATCGGCTGATCGTCCGGAAGGCCCAATGTATTCATCATATTTTTCATCCGGTCTCCTCCAAAACGGCGCATCAGTTCATCTTCAAGCGAAACATAAAATTGCGACACCCCGGGATCTCCTTGTCGTCCGGAGCGTCCGCGAAGCTGGTTATCGATTCTTCTCGCTTCATGGCGTTCCGTTCCTATAATATACAATCCGCCCAACCCTTTTACGCCTTCTCCGAGTTTAATATCAGTTCCGCGCCCCGCCATATTAGTAGCAATCGTAACTGATCCTTTCTGTCCGGCGTTAGAAATAATTTGCGCCTCTTTTTCATGCTGTTTAGCATTAAGAACTTCATGCCTAACTCCATCCCGCTCCAAAAGCTCGCTTAAATATTCCGATTTTTCAATCGCCACGGTACCAACCAAAATCGGTTGTCCGGCCTCGTTTATTTTTTTTATTTTTTCAACAATAGCTTTGAATTTTCCTTCTTCAGTTTTATACACAATGTCTGGCAGATCTTTCCTTTGCGCCAAAACATTGGTCGGGACATCCACAACATCCAGCTTATATACTTTTGCAAATTCTTCCGCACTCGTAATTGCTGTCCCGGTCATACCGGATATTTTTTCATACATCCTGAAATAATTTTGAAACGTAATGGTTGCCAATGTCTTTGATTCTCTCTGAACAGCAACTCCCTCCTTCGCTTCAATCGCCTGATGCAACCCTTCGCTATACCGGCGCCCTTCCATCAAACGTCCAGTGAAATCATCCACGATCACCACCTTTCCATCCTTAACAATATAATCCTTTTCCTTCTTAAAAAGAATTTCCGCCTTCAAAGATTGTTCCAAATGATGGACATAGCTAATTTTTCCGGGTTCATAAATATTTCCCACTCCTAAAAGTTTTTCCACTTTGGAAATTCCTTTGTCTGTGAGTGTAACAGAGCGCATTTTTTCATCCACTTCAAAATCTTCCGTCATTTTCAATTGAGGTACGATTTTTGCAAATTGCACATATTGCTTGGTGGATTCCGTATCCGGAGCGGAAATAATCAAAGGGGTCCGCGCCTCATCAATTAAAATTGAATCCACTTCGTCAACGATTACATAATTAAATCCGCGCTGGGAATATTGTTCCAAACTGTGCGCCATATTATCGCGCAAAAAATCAAAACCGAATTCGTTGTTTGTTCCATATGTAATATCGCAACTATACGCTTCTTTGCGGGAAACAGGAGAAAGATTTTCCATCTCTACACTCACCTCATTTTCATCAATCAATTTCGGCCGATACTGGTATGAGGCGTCGTGCATAATGCAAGCCGTTGAAAGATTGAGAAAATTAAAAATAGAACCCATCCAATTACAATCTCTTTTTGCCAAATAATCATTGACCGTAACCACGTGCACGCCTTTTCCGGAAAGTGCATTAAGATAAATCGGCAAAGTCGAAGTCAGGGTTTTTCCCTCCCCCGTTTTCATTTCCGCAATTTTTCCTTGATGCAAAATCAATCCTCCGATTAATTGCACATCGTAATGTTTTTCTCCAATCACCCGATGCGCCGCTTCGCGCACAACCGCAAAAACCTCAGGAAGAATTTCATCCAACGCCTTTTTCTCATCTTCCGCATCCTTTATTCTTTTTTTAAATTCTTGCGTTTTTCCCTTCAAATCTTCATCGGAAAGTTTGGAAATTTCTTCATCTAAGAAATTTATCTTATCCACAATCGGTTGAAGTTTTTTTATTTCCCGCTCATTTGAACCGAATATTTTTTTGAAAATTTTAATCATATTTTAAATATAATATCTTTGGATAATTTCAAGCATTATCCAGTATATCAATTAAAAATCCCTCCGTCAAAGAAGGATTTTTAGTTCTATTTACGCTGTTAAAATCAAAATCTTGCGTCTTCATCAATTGACATTTTCTTTTTCAGTGAGCGAGCGCCTCGGACAATTCTTGTCCTGATCTCATCTTTTTTTCGAATGATTTGCTTTTTGAGCTGGTCTTCAACCAAATCAACAGAACCTTCAATCGATTCCGTAATATCTTCGGCGCGATACAAATTGCGCGGAGTTTTCACCATCACTTCCACTCGAAATTTTCCTTTTTTGTCCAAATCAATTTCTACTTCGAATTTCAATGTATCTCCCTCTTTGCTATCGTATTTTTTTAATAATTTTTTAATCGAAACAATTCGCTTTTCAACATACTCTCTTGTTCTGTCATCAATTGTCAACCCTTTGAGCATGATTCTCATGTTTTCCATATTGATTTTTATTAATTATTAAAATCCCACCAGTTGAACCTCTTCCTGAAGCTGAATACCTAATTTTGTTCGAACCTGTTGCTTAATAAAATTTATTAACATTATAACATCCTCCGCAGTGGCATTCCCATTATTGATTATAAAATTTCCATGTACAGTACTCACTTCCGCTCCACCAATTTTTTTCCCTTTTAAATCTAAATATTCAATCAAAAAACCAGTGCCGACATTCCCCATTCTGTTTACGATTCCCTCTTGAACAATATAATCGGCTAATTCTTTATTATGTGCTTTTAGCTCATCAAATGTTATACAATTTTTGAATATACTTCCAGCGCTCGGAAATTTTGGGCTAGATCCAGTTCTCTTTTGGATAATCTCTTTCACTCTATTACTACTCTCTCCGGCGTTTATTTCTTTTGTTAATTTCAGATTAACTGAGATTATTATCCACCCCTTATTTTCTTTGAAAATACTGCTTCGATATTTAAAATGACAATCTTCATTCGTCAATTTAATAATTTCCACTCTTGAATCAAGGGTGTTTATTGCTCTCACCGAAACAACACTTTGCACCATTTCTCCATTAAACGCTCCGGCATTCCCTCGCACCGCTCCGCCGATTGTTCCGGGAATTCCCGCTGCCCATTCTAGTCCGGTCAATCCATTTTTCACAGATTCAGAAACAATAGCGGAAAGCAACGCGCCCGCTCCGCACTCAATATCCGCATCTTGTAAACCAGGTGCCAATCCGCCATTGGCGGATATTTCATATTTTGTATTTTGCAACCTAATCACCATCCCATCAAATCCTTTGTCGCTAATCAAAATATTTGATCCTCCTCCCAAAATAAAATACTCAAAATTGTTTTTCTTGGCATATTCCAAAGCTTCAATCAATTCTTTTTCATTCTCCACCTCGACAAAAAACCTCGCCGGTCCGCCGATTTTAAAAGTAGTATATGGTGCCAAAAGCACATCTTTTTGAATTTCAATAGCCATCTGTTTTTATTATACCACAAAAAAGAGCTATTCGATCGCACTTTTATTTATAAAAAATATAAAAAAAATACAAGGATGCGCAGTTTTGGAGAATCAGTAGTGGAATGCCGATCAAAAAATACCATTTTCGACTTTTGTGGCGAAAGACGAACATTCCGGCATAAACTCCGACGCTTCCAAAAACTGTCGCCAAAAAAAATAGCATCCCTTCTGAAATTCTCTCCGCTCCCGGCTTTTTCGACTTAACCTTATCCAAAAGCATCACCAAAAAAGCCAGTAAATTAACTGTCAAAAAAAATACTGTCAAAAAAAGGAATAATTTACTCATTTATTTTTTATTTTTCCGGCCAATTCATGCGTCACTTTCCAAACATCTCCGGCACCGATGGAAATCAGAATATCTTTACTGGCAAGCTTATTTTTGAAAAATTCAACCGCTTCGGGGATTGTCGGGATTAGCTCAGCTTTTGCCGGAAAATACCTATTAATTTGATCAACCAAATTTTGCGAGCTCACATTGCCTTTTTCCTCTCGAGCGCTACCATAAATATCCAAAACAAAAACTTTGTCGGCATTGTCAAAACTTTGCGCAAAATCACCAAGAAGAGCTTCGGTGCGAGTAAAAGAATGCGGATGAAAAAGTGCGATAATATTTTTCCTTTCATACAAACTGCGCGCAGATTTTAACATGGCCTTAACTTCTTCCGGATGATGCGCGTAATCATCAATTAAAATCGCATCGTTTCTTTTTCCGACATATTCAAATCTGCGAGCAGTACCCTTGAAAGTGCGCAAAGCATCTGCTACTTCTTTCATATCCAAATTCAACCGATAACAAACCGAAATAGCTGCCGCGGCATTAAGCAAATTGTAATCTCCTGGCAATCCAATCTCAAATTCTCTTACTGTCTGCTTTTTATGAATAATTGAAAAATTACGCATTTTATTTTTTGCATCCCATGGTTTTTGTTCCATAATCCTAAAATCATTTCCTTCTAAGAACCCGTACGTCGAAATCTTGCACACAGCTGAAAGTGCCACGCTTCCTGCGGCCGAATCATCTCCACAAACAACCAAAAATCCGTGATTAGGCACTTTGGAAACAAAATCAGAAAAAGCCTGCCGATAAGACGCCTCTGTTGGATAAAAATCAGGATGATCCCAATCAATACTTGTAAGAACAGCTGCAAATGGCTCGTAATATTGCAATTTATTTTGATATTCATCCGCTTCAATAACGAAATAATCTCCTCCTCCGGAAATGGAATTCCCTCCCCAATTCAAAACACGGCTTCCCACTACAGCACTCGGATCTTTTCCGATTTCATTCAAAATATGGGCTATCATCGCGGTGGTAGTTGTTTTTCCATGCGTTCCGCAAACAGCAATCCCGATTTTACTATTGAAAAGTTCCGCCAAGGCTTCCGGGTAAGAAAGCATTCTCAAATCCCTTTTTCGCGCCTCAACTATTTCCGGATTATCCTCTTTGATTGAGGTGGAAAAAACCAACAAATCAATCTTATCCGGGATATTTTCCGCTAAATATTCAGAAAAAACTGGAACATTTTTTTTCTTGAGAGCCGCTTGATAAAAATGATCACCATTATCAGACCCGGAAACACTGTGCCCCAAATCAACATACATCTCCGCCAAAGCCGAAGTCCCGGCACCTTCAATTCCAATAATATATACATTCATATTTTTTTAAAAAAAATTAATAATATTTTTTAAGACGTAAGACGTAAGACGTAATTTCACTTTACGCTCCATACTCCATGCTCTAATGTTCCATACTTCATATGTTCTATGTTCTATTCTTCATACATTATCATTCCTTCCAATCCTTCAATGATTTTTTCCGCAGCGTCCGGATGATAGAATGTTTGAATTTTTTCCGCCATTTTCCGATATGATTCTTCGCTGGATAAAATCGATTGAACTTTTTCAATAAGAATATGTTTTCCCAAATTTGATTCTTCCAGCATTATTGCGCCTCCGATTTCCGCCAAGCGGAAAGCATTCATTCTTTGATGGTCATTGGCAGCAGTTGCCAGGGGAATTAAGACAGGTGGGATTCCATTTGCCGCCAGTTCGGCAATTGAATTGGCTCCGGCGCGGCTCACCGCCACATCTGCCAACGCCAAGCAATTGCGCATATCTTCGAAATTCAAAAAAGGAATTGCGAAATATCCATCTCTTCCGTTTTTAATTCCTTTCTTGGCCGCAGAATGCACAACCTCTTCAAAATTTTCCTGCCCGGTTTGATGAATTATTTGAACTGTTTGCAAAATATCCGGGAGCGCCTCCACGATTGCACGGTTCACCGCCTGAGATCCCTGGCTTCCCCCTAATACCAATAAAGTTGGCTTTGATTGTCCCATATTATATTTCTCCCGCGCCGCTTCTTTATTCCCTTGATTCATTCCTTCGCGAATTGGATTTCCGGTAAGCAAAATTTTAGAAGACATAAAAAACTTTTCAGCCGTCGGATATGAAATAGCGACTCGCTTGGAAAATTTTTCCAAAAACCTATTGGCAATTCCTGGTACTGCATCCGATTCATGTATTAAAACCGGAATACGGTATACCCACGCGGCCAGAACAACAGGAACAGATGCGTAACCTCCCTTGGAAAAAACCGCATCGGGCATTTCCCAAAGCAAAATCCAAAGCGCTTTCAGAAAACCGAAAGGAACCTTAAAAAAATCGATAAAATTCAAAAAAGAAAAATATCGCCTGACCTTTCCACTTAAAACACTTTTTGCGCGAATTCCCTCTTCCATCATCACTTCTTTTTCCAGTTTTCCGTTCGGTCCGATAAAAAGCAAATCTATTCCCAATGCGTGTTTTTCTTTTAATTTTCTAGCGACCGCCACAAGAGGAAAAATATGCCCTCCGGTTCCGCCGCCTGCTAATACGATTTTCATAATTAAACTTTTTAGAAATTAGCTACTTAACTTTTTAGATTCTTTCTAAAAAGCTACCACCTAAATCCTACGATCTAATGTTTAGAAATATTTAATAAAATTCCAGCTCCTGACATCAAAAATATCAATGATGTTCCTCCGTAGCTCACAAACGGCAAAGTAATTCCCGTCAATGGAATTATACCAGAAATTGCCGCAATGTTAATAAATGCCTGGAAAGCAATCCATGAAGTAATCCCCACTGCCATCAATTTTCCAAATTCATCCGGAGCATTTTTGGCAATTTTATAGCCGCGGAAAGCCAGCATAGAAAAAAGCAACACCAATGTAACTGCGCCAACCAATCCAAGTTCTTCCCCGATAATTGCAAAAATTGAATCTCCAATCGGTTCCGGCAAATAATTGAATTTTTGCCGGCTATGCCCCAAGCCGAGACCGAAAATTCCTCCGGATCCTATTGCCAAAAGCGCTTGATTGATTTGATAACCAATTCCTTGAGGATCCGCTTCCGGATTCATAAACGTCAAAAAACGATTCATTCGGTAGGGCTCAATTTTTATCAGAATCATAAGCCCTGTCAACCCGGCAATTATCAATCCGAAAATATGGGAAATTCTAGCCCCGGAAACAAAGAAAATCGACATTGCAATTAAAATTATCGCCCCCATCGTTCCCGTGTCTGGCTGTTTAATAATTAAAAAGCCGATTATTCCCAAAATACCCAAAAAGGGAAACAACCCTTCATAAATATCTTTTATTCTCTGTTTTCCCTTGCTTTCCAACCAAGCCGCCAAATAAATAATAATCGATATTTTTGCCATTTCAGACGGCTGAAAAGAAATCGGCCCCAGTCCAATCCAACGATTAGCTCCATATACTCTCGAGCCTATCCCCGGCACAAAAACCAGCACCAAAGCAATCAACGCCCCAACAATCGCAGGAAAAGCCATTTTTTTCCAAAAATGATAATCAATTTTTTGAAAAAAATACATGACAAACAACCCCGGAAGGAAACCGTACAAAAGCTGGTGCTTGAAAAAATAATTCGGATCTCCAAACCGAGTTTTTGAATAAATCACTCCGGCGCTGGCAATCATAACTAATCCGAAAATCGACAAAGCGATAACCGTAAATAATAATTTTTTATCTATGTTTTTATTTTTCATTTCTCCATTTTTCAATTTCAGCGTGATTTCCTCCGAGCAAAACTTCCGGAACTTTCCAATCGTTGAACTTTTCCGGTTTCGTGTATTGAGGGTGCTCAAGATCTCCAGGTTCATTGTGTGATTCTTTTTTGGTACTTTCTTTATTCCCAAGCACTCCCGGCAACAATCGCGACACGCTATCAACGATAACCATTGCCGGAATTTCCCCGCCAGTCAAAACATAATCCCCGATCGATATTTCTTCGTCCGCAATATGCTCCGCCACTCTTTCATCAACTCCTTCATACCGCCCGCAAATCATTATGATATTTTTATATTGGGATAATCTGATTGCATCTTGTTGAGTATACCTTTTTCCTTTGGCAGAAAACAGTATAATGCGCGTATTTTTCGGTTTGGAAATTTTAGAATTGGAATTTGAAAATTGTTTGGAAATTGGAAATTGCCAGCCCAAGGCTGGTCCGCCTTTGGAGGAAAAATTGGAAATTATTGAGCTAACAGCTAGAAGTATCGGCTCCACCATCATTACCATCCCAGCTCCCCCACCATATGGCGTGTCATCAACTGTTCGATGTTTGTCTGTCGTATAATCCCGCAAATTATGCACATTTATTTTAATGAGATTTTCCCTCTGCGCGCGCTTCAAAATCGACTCGGAAAAATACGAGTTGAATATCTCCGGAAATATTGTAATGATATCAAACTGCATAACTTCATTCTAACATTTTTAGAGAAAATAAAAAAGCGCCAACTTGCGCGCACTCCACGCTTAATTCCAACTTCCTACTTCTTAATGCTTAATTCTTAATTCCTTCTTTGGCACTGGATCATATCCTCCCGGATTCCATGGATGACAGCGTGAAATTCTTTTGACTGCCAGCCATCCTCCTCTTGTAATTCCAAAGCGATCTATCGCCTGATAAGAATATTCCGAGCAAGTTGGGTAAAAACGACAAGATTGCTCGGAAACCATCCAACTAAAAATACCCTGGTCAAGCGACAAAGTTTTTTGGTAAAATCGAATAAACAACAGAAGCAACTTTTTCATACTCTTTATACTATTTTAGCCCACATACTTTGTCAACAAAAATAAAAAAGTGTATAATTCAAATGTTAATAAGTTAAAAATATCGTTCTGTTTTAATAATTATACAGCCTGCGTATTCAAATAGACTCCTGTTTTCCAAAAAAATAATGAATTTTTCTTTTTACTCTTGTCTTTGTGCGTATACAGCAAAAACTTCACGCACGAGCCAACCGAATACCAGAAAAGAAAAAATAAACCAACCAAAAGGGACAACTGGAAAAAGAAAAATTCATTATTTTTTGAAGAACATATCATAAATCTGAATATGCAAATCTCCTATTATTTTTTAAAATCAAACAAATGCTAACTCTATACAACACCCTTGCAAAACAAAAAGAAGAATTCAAACCCTTGCATCTCGGAAAAGTCGGGATGTATGTTTGCGGTCCGACTGTTTATGACTACATCCACTTGGGAAATATCCGCGCCTATTTAAATGCTGACACTTTGCGAAGATACTTGGAATTTCTTGGTTTTGAAGTCCGTCTGATTAAAAATATCACAGATGTCGGACATCTCACGGAAGATGATGTCAATCAGGGCGACAGCGGAGATGACAAGCTTGTAAAAAAAGCTCTGTCAGAAAAAAAATCTCCAAAAGAAATTGCCCGATTTTATGAAGAAAATTTCAAAGAAGTGGAAAAGGAAATGAACATTCTTCCGGCTACCTATTTCCCAAGAGCCACAGCGCATATCGACCAAATGATAAAAATAATAAGCGGGTTAATTGAAAAAGGATTTGCCTATGAAAAAAATGGGAATGTCTTTTTTGATATTGAAAAATTTCCGGAATATGGAAAACTTTCCGGAAACACTTTGGAAAACCTCAAAATCGGCGCTCGCCTCGAAGAGCATCCGGACAAAAAAAATCCTTGGGATTTTGCTCTTTGGCTCAAAGCTCCGGAAAAACACCTGATGCAATGGGAATCACCTTGGTCAATCGGTTATCCCGGCTGGCACATTGAATGTAGCGCAATGAGTACCGAATATCTAGGTGAAACCATCGACATTCACACCGGAGGAGAAGATAATATATTTCCTCATCATGAAGCGGAAATTGCCCAAACTCAGTGTTATACTGGGAAAAAATTTGTTAATTATTGGATTCACGTCCGCCATTTGCTCGTTGACGGAGAAAAAATGGCAAAATCCAAAGGAAATTTTTACACCCTTGTTGATATTAAAGAGAAAGGATTTGAACCAATGGCGCTTCGCGTTCTTCTTCTTTCTTCCCATTATCGCTCAAATCTGAATTTCACCTGGGATGCAATGAAGCAAGCCAAATCAAATCTGCAAAAAATTTCCGATTTTGTTTTGAATATGGAAATCATGGCGGCGCAGAATCTGGACATTGAAATTTCTGAAAAAATTCAGTTGGATGAATTTGAAAAACGCTTCAGGGAAGCAATGGATGACGATCTCAACACGCCTCTGGCGCTCAGCGTTCTTTTTGATTTGATTAGCACTACAAACAAAATAACTTCCCAGCAAAGAATTCCTTCCAAAAAAGCCCGGCAGATACTTTCCCTTTGGAAAAAAATGAATTCCGTTTTCGGTCTTCATCTTAATGGACAAGCGGAAATTCCGGAAGAAATTTTGGCGCTGGCAAAAAACCGGGAAAATGCCCGCAAAGAAAAAGACTTCCAAAAAGCCGACACCTTCCGCAAAAGTATTGAAGAAAAAGGCTACCTCATTGAAGACATCAAAGAAGGATTCAAGGTAAAGAAAAAATAAATCTTATCTTTTTAAAACCACAAAAAAATCCCGAACACGCAGTGCGTGTCCGGGATTTTTTAAAAAGAACTATTTGCAATTTTTTACTTCTTATTGCAATCCTCCAAAACCATTGGCTCGGAGGAGAATTCATCGAAATTCACCACCACAGGAAGACTCCCGATCTTCCTAAACTCCTCCTTCGTAAAAGACGCAATGACAAACAAGTTTCCGCCATTATTAATAACCAATGGCTCTCTGCTCACATCTTCCCCCATCAAAAGGGAAATTTTCTGGAAAATATAATCCTCCACCATTAAATTCCCTTCGCAAACGACCATAATCTGGTCATTTTTTTTAAGACAATAGCATGTCTCGAATTCAACAAGCGGAGTTGAGATTTTTTCGCTCCTTGAAAAAATCTCCTTCCGATTTTTATCAAAGAGTCTGACTTTGATGTCATACTTCTTCCCAACCTCAGGTAGAACGACACTAAAATCGGAAAGATAGCGGGATTTCCCGCTAATGGCAAACTCTCCGTCAACCTCAACAGAGAGATTATCAAAGAAGATATCTCTCACTGATATTGTGACGGCATATTTCTCGCCACCATCCCCCCAGAGGTCAAAAAGTATTTCCGGCTGCGGCTGTTCCGGATTACTCCATTCAACAACAGCATCATCCGCGACAGCACATCCGCCACCAAGAAAAACTGCAATCAACAACACAGCGATAATACTTGTTTTTTTCATACCACTTCCTCCGTTTTGAAATTAAAAACATCTTTTTTGGTTTTTAAATTATGAAATTGTCAAACAGCATCAGACAAAGATATAATAGAATCAAAATAAAATCAATATCTCATATCAAAAAACGGCTCATTATAGCCGTCTTTTGATATTAAAACATCTGCGTACGTCTATTAATTTTTCAAAATCTCAATTGCTTTGTCCAGTTGGGGGTCGCGGTCGTTATTCCAATCATCTTCCGTAAGGTCTACTTCGACATCCGGGGAAATTCCTTCCTTGTTGATTTGATTTCCGCTGGGCGTAAGCCATTTGGCAACCGTGATCTTAACCGCGCTATTTCCGGGAAGAGAAACTACTTCCTGAACTGAGCCTTTTCCGAAAGATTTTTTTCCTACCAAAGTCACATTATCGCGATTTTCACGAAGCGCTCCCGCCATAATCTCCGACGCGCTCGCACTTCCCTCGTTAATCAAAATTACGGTATTAATTTGACTCAAAACATCCCCTCCGGTACTGAATATTTTTTTCTGCTTTCCTTGGGAATCTTCCTCAATCACAACCGTTTTTCCTTTTGGCAAAGCACGGCTGGACATTTCAACCGCCGCATCCAAATATCCCCCGGGATCGTTTCGCAAATCGATAATCAACCCCTTTGTATCCTTTGGGATTTTATTAATCGCACCATGAAATTCCTTGATCGTCGTATCGCCAAAGCGGATTATATTTATATAAAAAATTCCACTACCTTTTTCTTCCGATTTAACACTATCAACACTGATAGTGTCCCGAATAACCGTAACTTCTTTTGTTTCCTCTTCCGCTCCGCTGCGAAATATCGTAAGCTTAACCTCACTTCCCTTTGGTCCGCGAATTTTCTTAACTGCATCTTCGATTATTGTATCAGTTTCCTCTCCATCAATTTTAATGATTTTATCCCCCGGTCTGAGTCCGGCTTTTTCCGCCGGAGAATTTTCCAAAGGCGCGATTACCGTTAAAATTTCGTCCCTGATTCCCAGCTCGGCACCGATTCCCTCAAACGTTCCCTCGATTTCTTCATTGAATTGTTTGTTTTTTTCCGGATCAAAAAACACCGTATATGGATCATCAGTCGCCGCAAGCATTCCTTCGATGGCGCCATAAATCAAATCTTGCGTTTTCAAATCTTTAGTATCAACATATTTTTCTTTGAGCAAATCCCAAACCTTCCAAAATAGGGAGAAATCGACAGTTTTCCCGCCTTTTTCCTTATTAATCAAAATGGATTCTTCCAGCGGAACCTCCTCGCTTGAAATAATATTAGCTTGGTTTTCCTGTCTTCCTTTTTCCAGCCCGACCCAAAAACTCAAAATCAACAAAATGAAAAAGAAAAAACTTTGGACGTACAATCCAAATGTTTTTCCGCTTTTTTTCATTTCTTGAGGCTGTTGGCTATCTTGAGTCATTTGATATTTTAATCAAGCATTTTCGCAAACGCTTCTTTTATTCTGTCGTAGTTATCGCCTCTTGGAAAAAGGATATACCCGGCGCTTTTCCATTCATCTCCGGTTGGCGTGTACAAAAGCCCTTCTTCGGAATTTTCCAAAACTTTCTGACTGATTTTCACATCTCCCATTTGCTGGTATAGTTCAAAAAATCTCTTCATTTCCCACATTTGCATATTAGTGCGAACATTATTTCCCAAACTATCCATCATTTTGTTTATCGTTCCAAAATCAGAAAGAACTCCTACGCTCAAAGCTTTGGTTTTAATTTTCTGAAGTATTTCCTGCTGACGGCGCGCTCTTTCAAAATCACTTGAAGTAACGCGGGATCTTACATAACAAAGCGCTTGTTCTCCAGTTAAAGTAATATCTCCGGCAGGCAATTCAAAATCTCCTCCGCACTCCAAAGATGCTTTGTCAGCGTTATTGGCATAGCAAAGAGGATATCTTTTCGGATTAGTATAATATGTTCCGTTCTTTCGTTGAATCCATTTTTCTTCATAATTTCCAGACGGGACATTGAAAACGGTAGTTGGATCGCAACGCTGTTCAAGACCCTTAAATTGCAGTGTTTCACTAAATGGCTGATCAAGATGAATATCCACTCCGCCCAAACTATCCACCAATTGCTGAAATCCCGCAAAATTAATACTCACTGCATAATGAATTGGAACTCCGACAATTTCACCAATAATCGTACTCATATCAGTAAGTCCGCCTCCTTTTTCCCGCTCCTCGCCACTGGCATATACGGCATTTATTTTTGCTTGAAAATCTTTGCCGGGAACTTTCACATAAAAATCTCGCGGAACAGAAAATAGCGAGGCTTTGCTTTCCACTCCTTCGCTTCCTGGTTTAACACTGGCAACCATAATTGTATCTGCCAAAAGCCCTCCGCCCTCCACACCTTCTCCGCGCATTCCCAAAAGAAGAATATTAACCCTTCCATCAGCCTCTCCCTCAAGTTTGTCTTCTCCGATCGGTAAGGCTTTGTATAAATTTTCAAAAATACCACCACTTCCGACTTTATGCCAAACGCTTCCAGTTTTCCACGCCATCGCTCCAAAAACCAAAACCAAAAGCCCGCCCAGAATAAGTGAAACTTTTTTCCAGGTTTTCATTTTTTTATTTTTTGAAGAATCGTACACGAAATCATTATTACCTCCCTGTTTCTTTTTTGAAAATGGCCACATTTTTTTATAATATTATGTTTCTTATTTCTAAATTAATTTTTGATAAATTTCCAGCATTTTTTGAGCCGATTTCATCCAAGAAAATTTTTCCAGTTGCCCTTTTCCGCTCAAAATAAGCTCATCTCTCAAATTATTGTCAATAATAAGATTATACATCTTTTTTGATATTTCATCAAGATTTTCCGCCGGCGCAAAGCTACATCCATTTCCTCCGACTTCCCGCAAAACCGGAATGTCGGAAGCAAGCACTGGAACATCCTGACTCATCGCTTCTAAAATCGGAATTCCGAATCCTTCATACAAGGACAAAAAAGCAAAAATCTTCGCTAAGCGAAAAATTGCCGGCTTATCTTTTTCATCCACATACCCGGGGAAAATCACATCCTCTTGTAATTTCTCCTTTTTGATAACTTCGTCTATCTTTTGATCGAAATTATGCGACTTGCGATTTCCTACCAAAACCAATTTTACCCCAGGAACATCTTTTTTTATTCTCGCATAAGCCTCAGCTAACAACGCAATGTTCTTACGCGGTTGCAAGGTTCCAAGATACATAACAAATTCATCCGGCAAATTATATTTCTTTTTTACCTCGGCCAGTTCTTCATTGGAAAGCTTTCTCTTGAAATTATCCGCCACAGAATTTCGTACAACCGCCACTTTTTCCGGATTCACTGCATAATATTTCACAATTTCATCTTTTGTAAACTGGGAAACTGCAATCACTTTGTCAGCACGCCGAATACTGAGCGGAATCAAAATATTCAGAAAAAAGAGATCGGTTTTTTTGATAAACTCTTTGTGCACTCGAAATGAAACATCATGAAGCGTGGTAACAATCTTCGTTTTGCGAGAAACAAAAAAAGGCGTGATATATTGCGTATGAAAAATATCAACAGGATACTTGCGCAAATAATTTGGCAAAGTCCAGAAATTCCAAACAAACTTGTTTTTTGAAGGAAGTGAGATGATTTTAAAACCATCACCTTTCGTTATACCCAAATCCTTTTCAATTTCTTTCAACTTACTTTTATCAGCAATATCCGTAAAAAGCAAAAAATCACCCTCTTCCTGCTTTTCTTCACGCACTATCTCTTGTAAATTTTTCACTAAATTAAAAAACACCACCTCATCGCCGGTCCTTCCTTTTCCAATATTTCGAATGTCAATGCCGATTTTCATATTTTTGCTTGCACTACCGCCAGCCATACCCACAAAAATCCTAACATAATTCCGGAATTAAACAAATTTGGAACAACAATTGCGCATAGGCTCAAAATAATAAAAAATCCAAAAATCATAATTCTTGATTCCTGACTCTTGATTCCTTCATATAATAAACGAATACCTTGCATTAATATTAATCCTAAAATAACAATGAAGCTAACAATACCTAATAGTCCCGCTCCCAGCCATATTTCTAAAAATATATTACTCGCATTAAGGCCGTGTCCCAAATCATCCGTTCCCAAAATTT
The DNA here is from genome assembly GCA_964605525.1 of uncultured Bdellovibrionales bacterium. Lineage (GTDB taxonomy): Bacteria > Patescibacteriota > Minisyncoccia > Moranbacterales > UBA9337 > UBA12151. Next base: position 76,986 of record CAZSCV010000005.1, on the reverse strand, counting down.
GCGAAATATTCCCCCAGCCAATTCCCAAAATCGGATGCGCTTTGATTTGCTCCCACGACGATTGATAAATTTCAGCGCGAATATTCACGTTCGGATCATTTCTTTTTACGCGCGCAACAAAATTTCCCATCGATTCTTCACTTTCAATTTCCTCCAAATTGATATGCCGGCAACCATATTGTTCCAACTCTTTGACATCCGCAATCACCAACTCGGGGTCAATCTTCGATACGGACAAGCAAGAGATTGTAATCTCCTGAAGTCCTGACCCGGTGCTTTGAATTCGATTTCCCAATTCAAAATTCGTCAAACCGAAAACTTTAATAATAAGAATCGCCAATACCAATGTCATTCCCGTGAAAGCGGGAATCCAGAGAATTTTTGAATTTTTATTCTTAAAATAATACCAAACGCAAAACGCAAAAAACAGAACGCTAACAGCCCCCGCTCCCAACCAAGCGCTCCGTGCAACAGTTAGAATAAGAATCAAGAATAAAGAAGTAAGAATTAAGTATAAGAAAAAATTTTGGATTTTAAATTTTAAATTATTTAATTTAAGAATTGGAAATTGTTTAGAAATTGGAAATTGGAAATTGGAAATTCCGGAATTTGCATCGCCTTGAGTTTTACAAAAAAAGAAAACCAATGCGTATATCACACTTAATAAAAAAGTTAAATAAATTCCGGCCCAGTCCGCCTCGGAAAATGTCGCATTGGGACGCCCAGGCATCACTTCAAAATGAGAAAATCCGCGAACAAATCGCCAGTTTTGCCAAATTCCATATCCAATCACAACCACCGACGAACTCAAAAAATACGGAATTATTTTTTTCACATCCTTCAAGTCCTGAATAAAAATCCTCGTCAAAAAATACAGCGCCGCAAAACTTGCAATCACGATCGATTGCTTGAACGCAATTCCTTTGGAAATCGGACTCGCCAGCGCACTGACAAATCCACTTGATGCAAAAACCAAAATCAACGTGTCAATCCAATTCCATTTTGGCAATGCAAATGAAAGACGCTTGGTAAAATATCGAATCACAACAGCAATCAAAGAAGCGGCACCCAAAAGCTGATACGGTCGCACTGCCAATCCCAATTCTTTTGGCGCCAAATTCACATTCTCCAAAGCAATCGTCCCCACAAAAAACAAAAACGCCCACCCTGGACGGTATAAAGAAAACAGCAAAACAATCACCGCAAAAAAAAGAAAATCCCCAACATTTTTCACTGGCAAAACAGAGAAATTGGAAAGCAAAATCAAAAAGAAAACCAAAAAAACATTGGCCCAAATTAGCCAAGCTCCAATCCCAAACCTCCTCCCTTTTCCAAGGGGAGGATTGAGGAGGGGTTTCCCCGCATTGACAAATTGTCGAAAATATGAAAACATTAGAAGTTAGTCAGTCGACAGTTAATTTAACAATTTGTATTATTATACCATAAATAAAAATTCTCGGGGAGGAGAAAAGATGAATCAACAACAGGCATTGGAAAAAGAAAAAATAATCGGATTAATAGTTCTCGTATCCGTACTGCTGGCGGGATTCGTTATGGGTGCGACCGCAATTGTAAAAAAAGACAACCGCATTGCCGAGCTGGAAGAAACGATCACCCGGCAAGCTAACATTATTAAGGAATCCAGTTCCGCTGTATTGTTTTTTCCCAAGGATTTTGTGAAAAGCGTGCTGGTCATCAAGACCAGCACAACTGCGGATGTTAATAATGAATCGCTACTAATGGTGCCAATGATGTCGACTGGCGATTATTATTTAAATCTTAGGAACGGAAATCAAATAATGTTTCATTCCGAAAAATTCACCAATAATAAAACAGACGAATACGACAAGGCGTATTATCAATTTCCTTGATTCAATTGGCAGACGCACAAGTTGCGCCTGCCGATTTTTTATTTATAAGGCTTCCCTCTCTACTCATCATCCCCCACTTCTTTACCTTATCATTCTCTTCTTCACTTCATTATTCCCATCTCTTTTTTATCATTCCCACCTCCACTTGTCATTCCCGCGGAGGCGGGAATCCAGAAAACTTACAACTGCACAAATTTATAATTCATCATATAAATCTTTCCATTGGGGATTTTTTTCTTCAATCAATCTCAATTTCCAATCCCTATTCCATTTTTTCAATTGTTTTTCTCTGCGCAAGGCGCTTTGCACATCTTCCGTTTGTTCAAAATAAATCAATTTGTCAATTCCATATTTTTTCGTAAAACCTTCGAACATTTTTTCTTTATGTTGAAAAATTCTATTCTTTAAATTACTCGTTATTCCAATGTATAACGTTCCATTCCTTTGGTTGGTTAAAATGTAAACGCAATATATTTTCATACTCATGCTGGATTCCCGCCTCCGCGGGAATGACAAAATTAAGAGCGGGAGTAACAAAATTAAGAGCGGGAGTAACAAAATATTAGAGCGGAAATGACAAGGTTATTCAGAATGCAGAAACAACATTTTATCCCAAAATATCCTTTAATTCGTTTCTTCGTTTCTTTTCTGCTTCTTTGTCGATTTCCGAAACAAGAAGTTCTCTGAGCGATTCGATGGCAGCCGCGCCTTCATTTTCAGCCAAGAAAAGAGAGCGCGGAGTTTCTCCTATGGAATTTAAAATCAAATCCAATTTTTCAACTTTTTTGGAATCAGACAAAACTTCCGTGGAAAGAAACCTTTTTAACAAATCACATCCCGACTCCCCTTCCATTGCGCTTTTGATTTCCGCCGCAAAAGGAGGAAGATCTTTCGGTTCTTCAAAATTACTCACACTATTTTCCGGCAAACCCTCAAAACCGGATGACTGTTCAGTTTTCATACTTTTTTTATTTCAATTATTAATTATTGGAAAAATATTCCAGCATTTTGTCAGTGAATTTGTTCCAGGAAAAATATTTCGATCTTTCTTTTCCGCGGCGAACAAGTTCTTTTTTGTGCTCTTTGTTCAAGAGAACATTTTTCACCGCTCCGGCAATATCGGAAACACTGTCCGAATGGCAATATTGCACCGCATCGCCCCCAACTTCTTCCAAGGAAGAATTGCGCGAAGTCACCACCGGAGTATTTTGATTCATCGCTTCCAAAATCGGGAGTCCAAAACCTTCATAAAACGAAGGATATACAAAAACACTAGCAGCGGAATACAAAGCCGGCAAATCTTCTTGCGGAACAAAATCCAATAGTTTTACGTGAGCTGTCAAATTCAATTCCCGCACCAATTTTTCCGCATCAGTTATCAGGGGTGCCAACTGCGGGAGCAATTTTCCACTGACAACCAAATTCGGAAAATAGCTCAAAAAATGTTCTCTTTTGTTTTTTTCCAAAAGCAATCCATAAGCCCGGATTACGCCCTCAATATTCTTGCGTACTTCCATTCCCCCACCGGCATAAATATATCCGCGCTTGATGTCATATTTAGCCATAACTCTTTCTATTTCTCGCTCGGAAACTTCCTTCTTATACATCTCATCAACATCAATATAATTAACAGCAATATCGGAAGCATTCAGTCCCAAATGGCGGATCAGGTCTTTTTCAGTATGAATTGAAACCGCAACAATCTTGCCGGCTTTGGCAATTGCCTTTTCTGTTATACTCCAATATATTTTTTTTCTCCAATTATTCAAATATTCAGGAAAAAGCTTTGGAATAATATCATGAACCACCATTATATGCTTTATTTTTTTCAATATTGTCGGGCATTGATACATGCTTAAAAAAATATCACACCCGTCTTTTTTCACTTGGCACGGCAACAAGTATTTTTCCCACCAAATTTTGCGGATCAAATCATCCCGCTTCCAAATTGGCAAAAAAACACGCTTCTCGAAATTCCCCGGCAACGCCCAATTAATATCTTCTTCCAAATACAAAACATATTGAATATTCCGCTCCAAACTTTTCCAGTTTTTTTCAATCAGTTTGCCAAGAAAATTACTCGTAACTTGTCCAGTACCATTACTGGGCTTGCGTAAAAAAGAAGCATTAATCCCCACCTTGATTATTTTTTGTTTTTCTTTCATTATTTTATAGACTGATATAAACTGATTATAGGCAGGTATACACTGACTATGTGATTTTAATTATAATCCAAAAACTTTTAATTTACAATTTTGAACAATTTAATAATGAAACAATTTAATAATTTAAAATTGCACTTGGCTCCAATGGCCGGATTTACCGATAAGGCGATGAGGCAAATTTGCGTCGAAAACGGTGCCGACATCACTTGGAGTGAAATGATTAGTGCTGAAGGATTAGTGCGAAATTCTTCAAAATTAAACAAATCCCTATCTTTGGCGGAAAAATATTCTCCCTCAGAAAAAAATTACACTGTACAAATTTTCGGAAGCAATATTGAATCAATGGTGAGTGCCGCCAAAACTGTTGAAGAAAAAATTCATCCGATGGAAATTAATATCAATTTGGGATGTCCTGTTCCCAAAGCAAAAAAAGCGGGCTATGGCGCTTGCCAAATGGGAGATATTGAGTCAGTTGAAAAAATAGTGCGCGAAATAAAAAAAAGTGTCTCCCTTCCCCTTTCAATCAAAACTCGACTAGGACTTTCTGATCCAAAAGAAGTTTTGTCATTTGCTCCAAAATTAGAAAAAGCCGGGATTGATTGCCTGATTGTTCACGCCCGGACATTACCGGGAATGTTTCATCAGGAACCGAACTGGGAAATAGTCAAAAAACTCACAGCAATGTTAAAAATTCCTATCGTTTACAACGGTGGAATCAAATCCCCTGAAGATGCGCTTTTTTACGCGCAAAAAACCGGATGTATTCAATTGATGATTGGACAAGCAGCCATCGGAAATCCCTGGATATTTTCCCAAATCAAAGATTTCTTTCAAACCGGAAAATATTCCTTCCCAAGCGAAGTTGAAAAAAAGAAAACCATTTTGCGCCACGCCGAATTGGTGGAAAAATATTTCGGCGAAAAAGGCTTCGTTATCTTCCGCGCGCATCTCGCTTCCTACCTGAAAAGCATTCCCGATGCCGGCGCGTGGCGCGCCCGTGCGGTACAAATAAAAAATCTCAAAGATGTCAAAGAAATAATCAAAAAAATAAGTTTCGGTTGACGAAAAGCTTGAAAATAATATAATAACATTATTGCTTCTACAATTTGCGTAAATTTAGAACTTACGCAATTAAATAACAATACTCTCGGTTTTCCGAAAAAATGTTTTTTTCGCAGCTGTCCGCGTCCCTCGAAAGGACCGGAGAAAAAAATGTTTTTTCGAAAAACCATACGAAAATTATCTAAATACGCAGGTAATAAAAAATTAAAAAAACTATGAAAAACACAGCAAAGGTTTGCATCATCGGTTTGGGTTATGTCGGGCTCCCTCTTGCCGTCCAATCGGCGCTCAAAGGTTTTGAGGTCTTCGGTCTAGATATGGACAAAGAAAAAATTAAAAAAATTCAAGCAGGAAAAAGTCCCATTGAAGAAGAATTTTTGCACAAAAATCTTCCTATCGTGAAACTCACGGCTACTACTGATGAAAAAATAATCAAACAATCCGACATTGTTTTGGTTTGTGTTCCCACTCCTGTTGATAAATTATTTTTTCCGGATCTGAGTCCGGTGCGCGGAGCAGTTGCGTCAATTGTTCGCAATTTCAAAAAAGGACAACTGATTGTCATTGAATCCACTATCAATCCCGGCGTTTGTGAAGAAATAGTTGAACCGATGTTTGCCGAAGCGGGATTCAAAGTTGGAAAAGATTATTTTTTGGCGCATTGCCCGGAACGAATCAACCCTGGAGATCCGAAATGGAACGTAACAAACATTCCACGCGTAGTTGGATCATTTGACAAACAAGGATTAGACAAAGCCTTGAATTTTTACCGAGCAATCATTGACGCAGAAATTTTTCCGATGAAATCAATTCGTGAAGCTGAAGCGGTGAAAGTGGTGGAAAATTCTTTCCGCGACATTAACATCGCTTTTGTTAACGAGCTGGCAAAATCTTTCGACAAAATGGGGATTGATGTCAAAGATGTGATTACTGGCGCTTCCACCAAACCCTTCTCTTTTATGGCTCACTGGCCAAGTTGCGGAGTTGGCGGACATTGTATTCCGGTTGATCCGTATTATTTGATTGAGCGCGCCAAGCTTTCCGGTTTTGACCATGAATTCCTCAAAATAGCCAGAAAAATAAACAACTCAATGCCACTTTATACTGTTGAGCTTCTGCACGAGGAATTGAACAAAATAAAAAAACCTCTCAACGGAACCAAAATCGGAATTCTTGGACTTTCTTACAAAGCCAATGTTGATGATTTGCGCGAAACTCCCGCTCTCAAGGTAATTGAAGAAATCAAAAAACACAGAGCTAAAGTGGAAATCTTTGACCCCTATTTTCCGAAAATGTCCACTGTTAAAAATATTGAGGAATTGCTGAAAAAATCTGAAGCAGTTGTCTTGGTAACCGACCACAAGGCGTTCAAAGAAATCGACCCGAAACTTTTCAAAAAGCACAAAATAAAAATCATAATCGACGGCAAAAACTGCCTCGACAAAATAGCTTTTGAAAAGCAAGGAGTGATTTACAAAGGGATAGGAAGATAAAAAAACACCGAAAGGAGGTGACTTATGTCTTCTGAAAAAAAGGCAGTACCGATCACGATTGAAGAGTTTGAGAACACCGCCCCTGAGTCCATTGAGGCGTGCGGAGAGCCAATGCGTATTGGCGGCAAGGGTCCTGTGGTAATTTTCGTAGTCTTTAAATAAAAGCTACTTCTCCCGCTCCATAAAAAAAGCTCCGGCAATCAATCATGATTATCGGAGCTTTGCTATTTTTACACTCATCAAATATATACTACAAAATCTCGCGATCGTGAGAAAAATGTAGTATATTTTGGCGCAGACCTTACAACCCTCCCCGTCCTACGCCAACATACGTAAATCCGGCATCCTTCACCTGCTTATGATTATACACATTGCGCAGGTCAACAAATACCAAGGCTTTCATCCTGGATTTCAGCTCCTGCAAATCAAGCGCGCGATACTGATTCCATTCTGTCATCAGCACGAGAACATCCGCGCCCTCGGCTGCCTCGTACGCATCTCCAACATAAGAAAATTCCGGAAACATTTTGGCGCACTCTGTCATTCCTTGTGGATCGTGCGCCTGAATTTTTGCCCCCTTTTCAAAAAGAGGTGGCAAGATCGTTAGTGCCGGAGCATCTCGCAAATCATCCGTTTCCGGCTTAAAAGTCAAGCCAAGAACTCCGATAGTCTTGCCGGCCTCCGAACCGCCGAGGGCGTCACGAATCTTTTTCACCATCGCCGCTTTTTGAGCAGCATTAGTCTCAACTGCTGCCGCGACAGTTCGAATTGGAACTCCATTCTCCTGCGCAATTCGCAACAAAGCCAATGTATCTTTCGGAAAGCAGGAACCACCATAACCGGGACCGGGATGTAAAAATTTCCTTCCAATGCGCCCATCAAGCCCAACGGCTTTGGCCAGATCAATAACATCCGCTCCCAAGACCTCGCACACATTTGCCATCTCGTTAATAAACGAGATCTTCATCGACAGGAAGGCATTTGAGGCGTATTTGATCAGTTCGGCGGTTTCAAGTCCGGTTAAGACAAATGGGGTGGCGATCAGGTATAGAGGATTATAAATTTCTTTCATGACCTCGCTGGCCCGTTCCGTCTCAATTCCGATGACCACCCGGTCCGGACGCATAAAATCATTGATTGCCGCGCCTTCCCGTAAAAATTCCGGGTTGGAAACCACATCAAACTGGGCGGCGGGATTTGCCTCTCTTATGACGCGCGCAACCTGTCTGGCTGTGCCAACCGGGACGGTGCTCTTATCAACCACCACCGTGTATTTGCCTAAATACGGGGCCAGATCCCTGGCTGCAGCATAAATATAGGTCAAGTCAGCATAGCCGTCGCCACGACGGGACGAGGGGGTGCCCACGGCGATAAAAACAGCTTTGGCCTGACTGACGCTCTCTTCCATATTGCTGGTGAAGGACAACCTGCCGTCTTTGACGTTCTTGACCACCAAGGCATCCAATCCCGGTTCGTAAATGGGCATCTCGCCGTTACGAAGCCGTTCGATTTTACTGCTGTCTTTATCCATGCAGATGACCCGATGCCCAAATTCCGCTAGACACGCACCAGTGACCAGCCCAACATAACCCGAACCAATTATTGCAATATTCATTCTTTTCTCCTCTCCCTATCTCGGGAAGTTTTTCCCGAATTTGGGATTTTTTATTTTTTATGCTTTTATTTTAGCATAACCATTTTTTCAAACAACTTTCTGCAAGAATAAGAAACTTCCAAGGTTTTGTCAATAAAAACGTAAAAAAGCTTGACTTTAAAACACAAGAAATGGATAATTAAAGCAAATACAAGAAAAGTCCGAATAATCGGAATTTTCGAAGTTTTGTAGTAATTTGACAATTGAATATCGAACTAGCGGGATATCCCCGCAAATCTATGGAGGAGGAAGAGGCAAATGGAAAAAACTTTGGAAATCACAAAAACAACAAGAACCATCAAAGATTCAACCGTTTTTATCTGGAAATATTTACAAACGATGATGGCGGTATTTTTGTTGACGTTTTTTCTGGCAAAAATGCCGATTGTTCAAAAAATGGATTTTTCCAATCCGCTAATGATTGCCATTTCGGCAATCATAGCGATTGGAATAATTTCATCAATCGCAACACTTTTTTCAACAAAAAGTGAAGCGATATTGATTGAGAGGATGATTGCATACACAAATGACACCAGCCTGCAACGCGGAGAACTTCCATTATCTAAGAAATTTTTCGATTCAATTCTTGTTCAGCATTTTCAAAAGCTTTCTCTGGCCAACCAAAGAAATTGGTCGGATGAAGTGAAGAATGGGTTGGATAATTATTTCGAGGAAGTTTTTCTTCGCTCCACAAATGCGGTGAAATATTTGGATTATATTCTTGCCGCACTGGGTTTAATTGGCACGCTCGTCGGGTTCAAGTTGGCATGCCATGAGAAAAGTTCGTCGGTTGCTTCAATGCTCGCTGGAGCCGATCTGGCAATGGATACTACTATTCTAGCATTGTACGGAGGATTGGTAATTTTAACCCTTAATACCGTAGTGGAGGAGGAAAGAAAAATCCTGCTCAAAACTTTTATCGTGATTCTGCGACTCAATAAGGAGAAAACATTATGAGAGAAGCATTATTGCGCCGTTTTGTGGATTTTCTGATGATATTTTGCGTATTCCTGATATTCACCGTTCGATCAGAGGGTGGAAATAATGCAACAGAATTTGAAAGCAGTGATCCGATTCCGTACGTAGATGTCTATATGTACCGCATCGGAGAAGATTGCATCGCAAGATGCAATGATCGTGATATGAGTTCTTATGAACTGAAAAGTATCGTAATACTTGCAAAGAAAAAACACCGAACCGTTGAGGTTCGCTTCAACTCCGAAAGAAAGGTATATAGCTATTTTCTTGAGGAATATACGAACGCAGTTTCTATGCCGGGAGTTTTCTGGAGAATCAGAGAATTATCCGGCGGAATTTCCTGACAAAAAAGGAGGAGGAAAAAATGAGTTATCTGGAAAAACTGAATTGGCCGGAAGCAAAGCATGTTTCCGGAACAACAAGCGGTAATTTCCAACCCAGAAAACAAATTGCAAAATCTGTTTTCAAATGGCTGGGGATATTTTTCACAATTGCGTTTTTTGTCGGCGGAGGGTTCGCGGTCGAATATGCCGTATCCAATGCAGCAAAAATCCATCACCCCTATCGAGGGGTGTATCACATCCCATATTCCAGCATCGAAAAAGATCTTCACATCCAGTCCATCACGATTTCATGGCTTGACTTCGTCAATGGAAGGTTCGCTCTCGGCGACACGATTTCTATTGTCGAAGGCGACGGAAAAAATCGGGAGCTGAATGATCCTGTAAGTTTTGCCGCGTACAACGCGGCAAGGAAATACCTTTCGCGAACCACAGCGATGGACTGGGTTCTCCCCTCTCGAATCGCAAGAGAGGGAAAAATGAACACGGAAATCGTAGCAAGGGAAAATTTTTCGATGGCATTCTCTTCAGTACCATATGGAGATTTCTCCGGCAGTAATGGCGCGCTTGTTCAAGGCTCGGATTATTATATGTCCAATCCGTTTTTCGAAACAGATGGAATGCAAGGTCTTACTGGTTTCAATCGGCAATTCGCCGACGGCGAAACACGCTGGATCGACCTTTCGGGCGACATCTATATATTTTTGCACCCCAATGGCAAGGGGCGCCGGGACAAAACCAGTGTTGAATTAGGAACGCCCAATCTAGAACCGGAAGAATCTCTCCTAGTTGCCTACTATATCCTCACTAATCTTTGCGATTGGGAGACTGGCGAGTGGGATCAGGAGCGAACAACGCGACTGATTTCGAATCAATATGCTGCCGCTTATGGAGCATATCTTGATCCGAAAAAAATCGAGATTACAGGAAGCGGTCTAAATGCACGTCCTGTGTATTCAGCAGACCTTCCTGTCGATATGACCGTTGTCGCCTGGAAAAAAACCGACAAAAACGGTCACGAAGTTGACGGGTACGACGAAGTGGCAGTTCCATTGCGGAATTCCCGCAATGAACTGCTCTTTTTTGGGTCACTCGACCCGACACAATCAATCATCATCCCGTTTTCCTATTTGGCGAAAATGGGTCAAGATGATCCAATTGTACTCGGCGCCAAACGCGACAAGTCAATAACATATCGCGACATTCTTGTTGCGCAACAGCAAGTCGAGGAAAACCGCCGGGCGAAAGTCTTACCGCTCTATCCCGGCAACGGAAATAGTAATTTTGGCGACAGCTATCTTGCGGCATACATCGTCAAAACGCCCTCCACTGAAAGACTTGCCAAGGAAATCATCGGAGATGCCTCAACTAAACCAGAGGCACTTCAAAAAATTTCCGATTTTTCGGCCCGAGATCTGGACTATATTTCCGACAAGAAGTTTGATGGAAGTAAGTCCGGAAATAACAGTCCCGAGGAAATTCCAATGACACTTCCAATGGCAATGCTCAATCGCGGTGAAGACTGCGAGGGACATGCCATTGCCATGGCAACGCTTTATTTTTCCGCCGAGAACACCGTCCTCGGCGACACCAGCACAGTTGCCATCGGAACCCTCAACTTTTTCGGACGAGGTCATGCCGTCACGTTAGTGCAGGCGGAAAATATTCCGGCGGAAAGGGTGATCACAGATCCATTTTCAAACCATATGCTCATCGACGGAGTACCGTTCGTATTTGTCGAGGCAACAGGGGAAACCGAGTCTCTGGATACAAAAACTAAAAATGGTGATGTATTCGAAACGGACAAGCTCCACCAATTTTCGTGGCAAGAGAAGGGATATGACAATCCCATCATCTCAGTAGTCCACGGGGTTGGAACAAATCGCACTGTCAGAATGGCAGGAGTAAGCGAATTTGAATTCGATCACTCTTCCGATCATTCACTGTTATCTTGTTTGAAATAGTAACGTCGGAAACCCGACACAACAGGACTCATGCAAGCATTGCCTTGCATGAGTCCTTTTTTATTTCCCACATTCCCACACTACAAAACACTCACGATCGCGAGATTTTGTAGCAGTATTGCTTTTATGCGAAAATATGCTAGACTTTTATGAAAACAAAAAACAGCTTCTTAACAATTCAACATATTAAACCCGAGAGGTTTTGCCATGAAAAAAGTATTCCTGATTTTTTGCTTTGTTTTTTCGTGTTCCGACGTTGCATTAGGATACGAAATTATCTGGCCGAAATTGCCGGATATAACCGTAAAGGAGTACATCATCCGAATCGGGAAGCATTCCCGTGATTATTCGGAAAAAATCACGGTTGAAAATTTAACCGAGGTCAGTGTTTCCACTCTTCCGCTCTATTTGGATGCGCCGAATTTCATTTCTGTTTCATTTGTCAAAGACAGGAGGGAAATGCCTCCGTCCGAGGAGATCATCCTTTTTCAAATCGGAGAAAATCAAATCGACTCCGACAAGGACGGGTTGGCGGATGATTTCGAACAAAAAATCGGAACCGATCCAAAAAAAGCGGATTCCGATGAAGATGGGATTCCTGACGGCGAAGAATTGGCAACTTGGGGAATTGATCGAGTCGAAAACAAAATCGACTTCGATGAAGACAACATTCCAAACATCATCGACCCTGATTCCGACAATGACGGAATTTCCGATGGCGACGACTCGGATATCCGACGTCCATATTTCTTTATCCGGTATAAAAATAAAACCGAAAAGGAAAAGGACGCGAAATTCGTGTCATTGGAAAAAGACAAGAAGGGAAATGTCATAATCCGGACCCCAGAAATAAAATTGGTGTGGGATAAAAATCTGGAAGAGGAGAAGCTTGCCGGCTACAAAATCTTGTACGGCACCGAGAGCCGGAAGTATGACCACGTAATCGATGTGGGTCTGACTGCCACACCGGAAAATCCCGCAAAGTCACTTGTCATAACTACAACAGTACACCAATGGAAAAACCAGCGCGATATCGTTTTTTATATCGCCTGCATTCTCTACCTCTCAAGCGGTGAGATCTCAGGTCCGTCAACGGAAATTAAATACGGATTTCCAAATCCGTATTTCAAACCCAAAACTGAAAAATAATGAGGTATTATAATGAAGAAACATCTCTTATCTGTTTTATTTTTGTTGTCGATATTGTTGCCACTGGCAGCTTGCACGTCGCAGTCACATCTTGTTGTCGAAAGAAATTTAGAAAAAGAAGTTTCGCTAACTTTCGCATGGGATACACCGGATGATAATAAAAGAAAAGAACGATTTATTGATAACATATTAATAGATACGTCTATTGAAAATTTCTCGTATGCCGAAGAGGGATACGGAGAAACGATACTGGGATATATAATATCCTACGGCACCCAAAGCGGAAATTATGATCGGATTTTTATAGTTTCCAAGAGGGAGGTTTCCGGTGTGAGGTCTCCATGGATAAAAATAAAAATCCAAACAGTTCCGGGAATCAAAAAATACTACTTCACTAACAAAGTAATAGCGTATTATCCATTTGAACACCGCTTGGTATACATAAGTGATCATTCAAATGAGATAGAAGTAGTCTATTTAGAATAACCTTTGCCCCCGCCATGCGCCACGAGCGCTTGGCGGGGTTTTTTATTTTTCAAAAATGACATATAATAACAAATATGAAAAACAACGAAAAAATTTATATCGTTATTCCCGCTTACAACGAAGAAAAGGTTATTGCTGATGTTGCCAAAGAAATCCGCGATGCCGGATATGAAAAAATCATTATCGTCGACGACGGAAGCGCGGACGGCACTTTTTCCAAATCCAAGGAAATTCCCGGCGCCACGGCGCTCCGGCACAAAATCAACCGCGGAAAAGGAGCGGCCGCCAAAACCGGTATTGAAGCCGCCAAACTTTTGGGCGCTGATATTATCATCACAATGGATGCCGACGGACAGCATGACCCCAAAGACATTGCGCGCCTCATCTCCCCTATCGCCTCAGGAAATTGCGACGTGGTTTTGGGTTCGCGTCTGATGAATCCTGAAGGAATGCCTTGGTACAAAATCATCCACAACAAAATCGGCAACGCCATCACCTGGTATCTCTATGGTCTTTGGGTTACCGACAGTCAATCGGGATTGCGCGCCTATTCCCGTCGCGCCGCCGAAGTCATCAACACTCTTGGCGACCGATATGAATATGACAGCGAAGTAATCCGGGAAATATACAAATACAAACTTAAATACAAAGAAATCCCCATTCAAGTCCGCTATACAGAATACTCAATGGGAAAAGCTCAAAAGCAATCGCTTGCCAACGGCATCAAAACCGTCTGGAAAATGCTCTGGAAACTGGTGCATTAAATATTCCAACGAGCCTTTAACATAAAAATTACCTCGTCTTTTATTTTTGTTTTGACAAATTCTTTTTGCTTTTCATCAATAAGCTCTCCGAGATTTTTCAATAAAGTATTCTCCGGAACGTTTTCAACAAAAGAAACGCACTTTTTGATATATTCTTTTTCAGACGAAATATTATATGATTCAAAAACATTATTATCAGTCCCCCAATTGTTTTTGAGAAAATAATACACATCAAAAAGATCCCGCGCCGCAAATTCCTTGCGATTCAAAAGTGCCACTAGTTTTGCCGAAAACATAGACTCTTTGGTACTTGCCAAAACCGGTATGCCGAAATAATTTTTCATTTCATAACTGGCACCGGTTTTTCTCATATTTATTTCAACCTTTATTTGATGCTCACCTGATTCATATGAAAGAGCAAAAAATATAGTCGCAAATTTTTGTTGTTTGTCCTTGATTTCACCGTATTTTGAAATAATATTTTTTATTTTTTCGAATATCAAATTCCTGTTTGATTCAGAGTCATCCAATAAATCAAAATCCAAATCAACAGAAAATCTCGGCAATTCATAAAATGAATATGCTGCCGTACCACCCTTAAAACCCAACAGAGATGCAATAGAGATATCAGAATAAATATCTTTTAATATTTGCGCCATAACCAGTCTGTGTTTTTCTTTATTTAGCATATTTTTCAAAATAATTTTTAAGTCTTTTTTCCAGCATTTTGTTTTTATATATACCGACAATATCAAAACAAGTATTCCAATTGATATTTCGAAGATTATCAAAATGACAGCTTCCAAACAAATACAACATATCCAAAAAAGCTCGCTCTTTTGATGCCTCAAAATACGTCCCTCGATTTATTAATCCTTGCTGATTAATCAATATCTCACTTTTGAGTTTTCGAAACGTAAATTTATTTTCCCTGAATTTCAGATTCCGCGAAAGGTAGCTGGCTGCAAAAATTGTTTCATAATATTGAAATATCACGCCTTCTTTTGCTAAAACCGTTTCAAAACTCACATATGCCGGAGTAAAAATTCTGACAGCCAGTTCATTTTTGTCATAATCATCTTTTTTTGAGAAAATTCCACGACGAAGCCGGATCAATTTTCCGGTTTTCACATAATAGGACAACTTTGACTTGAGTTTATCGGCATTTTTTTCCCCGATTAAAATAGCGATTTCTTTGCTGGTAAAAACCGTTTGTTTTGAACCATATATAATTGTCAGAAAATTATCCATATATAGACTAAAAGTGTTATTTTTTCTTACTTTCAGTTTATCATAACTTGAAATATTGTCAATTTGCCCTTACAAGTGGCATCAAAACCGTCTGGAAAATGCTCTGGAAACTGGTACATTAAATTTAAAAGACAAAAAAACAGGGTCGGCGCATTTGTGCCGATCCTGTTTTAAATCAAGCGGATTTTTCCGATTTTTTTGCGGCTTTTTTGAGTTCCCTTGCATACTCAATAAGCCCCAATTTTTTTACGAAATAGCTAGCCGAAGATTCGGGCAAGCCCAAATCCCTTCCAGCCGCCGTTACAACCCCATTATTTTTTTCAAGAGCTTTTTTCAAAGCTTCTTTTTTTTGAGGTTCATCCATTTCCAAAAAACGGAAATTATCGAGAACAAACGGATTAAAACTCAATGACAACGGCTGAAAATCCCCGCTTGCACAATTAGGTGCAAAGCATTCCCCATCCACAAAACCACCTTCAACCGGAATTTTTTCAAAACCAACCTCCTCGGGAAAAAGGGGAAACTCTTTCTCCGGAATTATAATGCATTTTCCCATTGCATCATCAGGAACACTCCTGATGATCTTTATTTCTTTTTTACTAGAACAACAGGCTGTCTCAAGATCTTCAAGAACAACAAACTTCTCGATCCAACCCATCAATTCCCTGACATTCCCCGGCCATGACATTTCCATCGCCAGCTCTGTAAGACGAGGGATAATGAAATCGCGACACCATTTTTTTTGATATTTCTCAGTGAAATACTCAAAAAAATGTTCCACGAAAAGTTGGAATCTCATCCCTGCGCTCGCGAAGCGACGGAATGTGAATTTCAAACCCGGAAATCCGACTATACAAATCTCTCCGAAACGTTTTTTCTGAAACCATTTTTCGGAGCAACTGATTTGTTGCGCAAATTATGCGCGTTTCAACATATACGGGACGGTCCGCCCCGATTTGCTGAATCTCGCCTCTGCCGTTCAAAAACCGCAAGATTTTTGCTTGAACGGAAGTCGGCATATCGCCAATCTCGTCCAAAAAAACCGTCCCGCCAGCAGATGCCATCAAACGTCCCGGGCGATCAAAGCGAGCATCCGTAAAAGAGCCCTTTCTGTGTCCGAAAAGTTCGCTGTCCACGAGGCCATTAGCGGCCCCACAGTTAAGCGGATTGAAAACTCTTTCCGCACGCAAACTATTCCTGTGAATAAATTCCGCCACAACTTCCTTCCCCACTCCCGGCTCTCCAGTGATGAGAATCGGAACATCCGTAGCGGCATATTTTTTCGCCTTTTTCAAAACATCTTCCAATCCGATTATCTTCATATCTTTCATCTTCCTTCCTCCTATATAATTTTATATTCATCAATCATTATTCCATTATTCATTTGTCAAACAACTGCAACCAACAACCATATTTCTATGATTTCCCATTATCCCCTATCTCAACCTCATTTGTCAATCTCAACATCAAAAAAACTTGCTTTTTTTCCAAAATACGGCAAAATAGTGATATAAGGATAAGAAATAGTTGTTTTGACAATAAAATAAAAAGTCTCCTGAAATAAGGGAGGCGAGGGAGGAGAAATGAAGAGACGATTTTTGATTTTTCAATTTTTATGGTTTTTCTTGTTGTTTTTTTGGACTGGAACAGTAATCGCCGAAGAAGCAACGATTCGAACATCTGTCGACTGCAGTAATATAGTCGACGATACCGTAAGGGTATATCATGAACAAGTACTCATATATACTTTCACATTCACCGATACTTCCGGAGTTTGTAGCGGGGAATTCAAAACCTCTGCGCTCACGGAAGGTGTTAACACTTTTACATTCGGAACGGGAGATGCAGCGACTGACGCTCACGCTGTCCCGTATTACATCAATTTCGGTCTCAAAAGTCCCTCCACTCCCATCATCACCACGGGAACAATCCTGAGTTGGACAGCGGGGGCTGGTGACGTCGCAGGATACTCAGTATTCTATGACACCGTCAAAGGAGGCACCACCAACGAAATTGATGTCGGAGCGACAACGTCGCTCGACCTCTCGACTTTGAGCCTCGCCGACGGAAGATACTTCTTCGCAGTATCTCCATATGATGCAACCGGATATTACGGAAAGTCCGTAATGTTTACGGTTGTAATGATTGATGGAACATCGCGGATTGTAAAAGGATCCGCAACAAGAATAATCCTATTAAAAAAGAAAAGGAGTATCCAATGAAAAAAACAACCCCCCTGTTTCTACTTGTTGTGTTGCCATTTTTACTTTTAGCAAATACGACTTTCGGTGCTGGCTGGATCGGACCGACTTTAATCGGTCAAACTTATTACGTAAGTGACGATATTTTTCGTGTGGAACCATTATCAGTCCTAACCAATCCCGACGGCTGCGGATCAGCAACATACATCGACATTCAATTAATAAATCTGGATGGAACAGTGAGCACTAATGGTGACCGCATGTCCATCGCCATGGAAGTTGCACAAGCAGAAGGACTTACGGTATATTTTTATGTTTCCGGATGTACACCTGGAACTAATGCATATCCGGTTGCTATTCGAGCAACCAAGGAATAATGCACTAGTTGCCATTCAAAAAACAAGTAACTTACAAAAAACCCAGCCTTAAAACAGCTGGGTATCTTATTTTTTAAATTAACAAGTTACGACATATAGTTGTTCAATTTAAAAAAAATTGCTACAATCAACATTAGAAAAAATAAATTACAAATATTATGTCTCTACATCTATATCAAATTATCGTGATCATAGTTTCTTCATCAATGATTTATTCCGGAATTGTAAATTTTGTCAAAGGTAAAACGGGTCAGAATTTTTATAAGCTATCCATTCGTTTTTTTGTCTGGGGTGGAATGATTCTGATTGCGCTCTTTCCTTCTTTTACTAATATAATGGCTCGCATAATTGGACTTGAAGGAAATATAAACGCCGTAATACTTGCCGGATTTCTTTTAATATTCCTAATGATATTCAAACTGCTCTCCGCTATCGAAAGACTGGAACAACAGATGACTGAAATCGTAAGAAAAAAAGCTATCAATGAATCTGAGATCAAACAATAAACAATCGTAAAAAATCTAATACGCTGCGCGATAATGAAAAAAAAGAAAAAAGCATTAATAACGGGAATAACGGGACAAGACGGATCATACCTAGCCGAATTATTATTAGAAAAAGGATATGAAGTTCACGGAATAATTCGCCGATCAAGCTCATTCAACACAGGAAGAATAAATCATTTGTACAAAGATCCGCACCTGAACAATGTGCGTTTGTTTTTGCACTATGGAGATTTGTCGGACGGAAGCAATATTAGCCGCATAATTGAAAAAATAAAGCCGGATGAGATATACAACCTTGCCGCTCAAAGCCATGTCAAAGTCAGCTTTGATGTGCCAAAATATACCGCCGATGTCACCGGTATTGGAACGTTGAGAATTTTAGATGCAATCAAAGAATCCGGAATAAAAACCAAATTCTATCAAGCATCTACCAGTGAACTTTTCGGACTTGTTCAAGAAACCCCGCAAAAAGAAACTACTCCATTTTATCCCCGCTCACCCTATGGAGTCGCCAAACTATATTCTTATTGGATAACCGTAAATTATCGAGAAAGTTATGATCTATATGCGTGCAATGGAATTCTTTTCAATCACGAATCACCGCGTCGCGGAGAAACTTTTGTGACTAGAAAAATCACTCGCGGACTTGCCAGAATTTTAGCCGGAAAAGATGACTGCCTCTATTTGGGAAATATCGACTCCAAGCGAGACTGGGGCTATGCAAAAGATTATGTGGAAGGGATGTGGCTGATGCTCCAACAAAAAACTCCGGATGATTTTGTTTTGGCAACCGGCGAAACTCACAGCGTGCGAGAATTTATTGAAGAGGCTTGCAAAGTCGCCAAAATAAAATTGAAATGGAAAGGAAAAAAAGAAAAAGAAGTTGGAATTGATGAAAATACAAAAAAAATAATGATCAGAATCGATCCAAGATATTACCGCCCTACCGAAGTCGATCTACTTCTGGGAGATCCGACAAAGGCGGCAAAGAAATTGAATTGGAAGCCGAAAACCAAATTCAAAGAGTTGGTAAAAATAATGATGAAAGCGGATATGAAAAAAGAATCATAAGACAAAGCATATGGAAAAGAATTCTAAAATATATATCGCGGGGCATAATGGACTTGTCGGTTCAGCGATTATTCGCAATCTCAAATCAAACGGATTTAACAATCTCGTTTTGAAAACACACAAAGAATTAGATCTGCTCGACTGGCAGGAAGTAAAAAAATTCTTTGAAACAGAAAAACCGGAATATGTTTTTCTGGCAGCTGCGAGAGTTGGCGGAATATTGGAAAACGATACCTATCCCGCCGATTTCATTTTTCAAAATCTGCAAATACAAAACAATATTATTCACAATGCATATCTAAACAAAGTCAAAAAACTTCTTTTTCTCGGAAGCTCTTGCATTTATCCGCGCGAATGTCCCCAACCAATCAAAGAAGAATATCTTTTGACCGGACCGCTGGAAAGAACAAATGAAGCCTACGCTGTTGCCAAAATCTCCGGAATTAAAATGTGCCAGTCATATAACAAACAATATGGCACAAAATATATTTCCGTAATGCCAACAAACCTGTACGGACCGAATGATAATTTTGATTTGAATTCATCTCATGTTCTCCCTGCCCTACTCCGAAAATTTCACGAAGCGAAAATCAATAATCAAAAAGAAGTATTGATTTGGGGAACGGGCTCCCCGAAAAGAGAATTTTTGCACGTTGATGATTTGGCTGACGCTTGCGTTTTTTTAATGGAAAATTACAACGAAAATGAAATCGTAAACATTGGAACCGGGGAGGATATTTCCATTCGAGAATTAGCCGAAATAGTCAAGCGAATAGTCGGATTTGAAGGAGAAATAAAAAATGACACATCGAAACCGGATGGCACGCCAAGAAAACTTCTGGATGTTTCCAAATTGCACAGTCTCAATTGGAAGCACAAAATTGAACTCAATCAAGGAATCAAAGATACCTACCAATGGTTTCTGAAAAATTATGAACAATCCTAAAATTTCAATTATTACCCCATCATACAATCAAGCCGAATTTATTGAACGGACTATTTTGAGCGTGCTCAAGCAAGATTATCCGAATCTTGAATATATCATTATGGACGGAGGATCAACCGATGGAACAATTGAAATTTTGAAAAAATATTCCGACCACATCATTTGGAAATCCGAAAAAGACAATGGACAATCTGATGCCATCAACAAGGGACTCAAAATGGCTACCGGAGACATTGTCGCCTATCTCAATTCCGATGATACCTACAAGCCAAGCGCGCTCCGAAAAGTCGCCGATTTTTTCAAGAAAAATCCGGAAAAATTTTGGGTCTATGGCAAATGCAAAATTATCAACAAGAATGATGAAGAAATAAGGAAGCCCATAACATGGTACAAAAACTTTCTTCTTAGAAAATACAGTTATGCAAAACTCCTGACAGAAAATTTCATCTCCCAACCCGCAACGTTCTGGAAACGCGAAATTCACGCCAAGAGGGGTTTTTTTGATGAAAATGAGCATCTGTGTATGGATTATGAATTTTGGCTTAGAATCGGTCAAAAATATCCAGCCGGAGTTATTGATAATTATCTGGCGAATTTCAGATATTATCCAAACAGCAAAAGTGGCAGTGTCAACAAAAAACAATTTCAAGATGAACTGAGGCTAGCTAAAAAATACGGGGGGAAATATCCAGCATCATTATTCTTGCATAAATTCAATTATTACAAGATAACTACGATCTATGAAGCCTTAAGTAAGATAAAAAAAAATAAATATTTCTTTGTGGAAAAATTAAAACTACTTCTTTGGAAAATCAGATACCTAGCAAAAGTTGCTTTAGGTAAAGAAGTGTTTTTTTTCGTTCAAAAAAACATTCACGGTGATTTTATTGGATCGAAAAAATATGGAGGTTGGACTATTTCCCCTAAAAATATACACAGCGAAAGCATTATTTATTCGTTTGGAATAGGAGAGGATATTTCATTTGATTTAGACATTATTTCAAAATATGGATGTAAGGTTTTTGCCTTTGACCCTACTCCAAAATCAATAAGTTGGTTGAAGAAACAACATCTTCCGAATAATTTTCAATATTTTGATTATGGATTATCCGCACAAAATGGATTTGTCGAGCTGTTTCCCCCGAAAAACCCAAATCACATTTCACACAGTATTGTACGCAAAGACCATGCAAACAGTCCAATAATAGTTAAGGTAAAAAATCTGACAACAATAATGAAAGAATTGGGTCACAATAAAATTGACATTCTAAAAATGGATATCGAGGGCTCTGAATATGAAATTATTGATGACATAATTGAAAATAACTTTGATATCAAGCAGATATTAATTGAATTTCATCATCGCTTTTCTTCTATATCTGCCCAAAAAACAAGAGATGCGATACAAAAACTCAACAAAGCAAACTATAAAATTTTTGCCATTTCATCTTCCAAAGAAGAATACTCGTTTATAAAAACCAAATGAAAATACTTCAAGTTATTCCATATTTTATTCCAGCCTACGGCTTCGGCGGACCAGTTAAAGTTTGTTTCGATATTTCCAAAGAATTAACCGCCCGCAAAAACAAAGTTACCGTGGTCACAACAGACACACTTGATAAAAAAAATAGAATCTTAAAACTTCAAGAAGATGTTAACGGAATAAAAATTATCCGCTTCAGAAACATCAGTAATTGGCTAGCCAAAAATTGCAACGGGTACTTACCAATTGGATTTTATTTTTGGGCTAAAAATAATATACGAAATTTTGATGTAGTTCATTGCCATGATTTTTTTACTTTACAAAACATCATTACTGCCCATTTTTGCAAAAAACATAATATTCCCTTCATTATTCAACCTCACGGCACTCTTTCCTTGGTTCGACAAGAGGCCAAATTTAAATTCATAAAAAAGATTTTTTTAGATATTTTTACAACCATACTAAAAAACTCAAAGAACATTATTGCCCTGACGGAAAATGAAAAAAGTGAAATAATTTCAATAAACAAAAAATTTGAGAATAAAACTATTATCATTCCCAATGGTCTCCACCTTGAAGAATTTGAAAACATCAAAAAAATCAATCTAAGTAAAAAATACAATTTTCCGAAAGAAAATAAAATCATCGCATATATCGGAAGATTGCAATATATCAAAGGAGTGGATATATCAATAGAAATTCTATCTTCCCTAAAATACAAAACAAAATTCACCTATCTTATTATCGGTCCCGATGAAGGAGAAAAAGAAAAATTAAAAAAAATGGCAATTGAACTAGATTTGCAAAACAACGTTGTTTTTACTGGAATACTAACCGGAAAAGAAAAACTCGAAACGATAAAATCGTGTGATATTTTTATTTTCACATCCAGAAACGAAGGTCTACCTATGACAGTTTTGGAGGTCGCCGCCATTGGCATCCCCCAGATCATCTCAAAAAACTGCAATGTTCCAGAAATTGAAACACATAAAGCAGGCTTTGAATTGGAACTAAAAAATAAAACTGAATTTTCAGATAAAATATTAACTATCCTAAATGATTCCGATTTAAAGAAAAAACTATCCATAAATTCAAAAAATATGATTGCGATTAAATTTTCCATAGACAAAGTTTGTTCCAAGCTAGAAAATATCTACAAATAACCGCTTCTAAACATTTTTCATAATTACATCAAAAAAATGAAGAAAATACTCGTATTACATAACATAATAAGCCCAGCAAGAATTCATTTATTCAATGAGTTAAATAAACATTATCACAATAACGAAAGCACACTTAAAGTTTTTTTCCTGAGCAAAAGTGACAAAAATAGATATTGGAAAGATTTTAACATCAGATTTGATTATGAAATTCTAAAAAATTTTGCCATCAGAATTGGAAAAAAAGATCTCTTTACTTTCTTTATAAACCCAAACATACTGAGTGCGCTTAGTCATAATAATCCAGATAAAATAATATGTTTCGGCTGGGATCATTTTGCTGCTTACGCAGCAAACTGGTGGGCACGCAAGAACAAAAAAGAATTCATTCTTTGGTCAGGAAGTACTAAATATGAACCGAGTTGGAGAAGAACAATATTTTCTCCTCTTGTGAAATATTTATTTAAAAATACGGATAAATTTGTAGTCTACGGAACAAGAGCGCGTGATTACATCATTTCGCTCGGAGTTAACCCTAAGAACATTGAAATAATCTTCAATTCTATTGACATAGACTACTTTAAAGAAAAGACAAAAAACCTTACTCGAACAGAAAAAAAATTGATAACAAATAAACTAGGAATAAAAACTTCAAAAATAATATTATTTAACGGACAGCTAATTGAAAGAAAAGGAATTTATAACCTCCTTGAGGGCTTTAAAGACTATCATACTTATGACCCTGACGTTTCCTTGTTAATCATAGGAAGAGGGAGAGAGAAAGAAAAGATGAAACGAATTATAAAAAAAATGCATTTAAAAGATATAATTTTTACTGATTTCATCCAATATGACGATCTTTACAAATATTATTCCATTTCCAATTTACTGATACTTCCATCTTACGAGGAAGTTTGGGGCTTGGTAATAAATGAAGCTATGGCTTGTGATCTACCCGTTATAGCAACGAAAGAAGCTGGAGCGAGCGCCGATCTTATTGAAGATGGAAAAAATGGATACATAATCAAATCTGCTAATTCAAAAGAAATCACCAAGGCAATAAAAAATGTTTTTGAAAATAATTTGCACTTAAAAAATGATTCGTGGGGAATTATCCAAAAAACAAAAACTGCAGCTAATATAATTAAATCCACTTTATTATGAAATTTTCGATAATTACTTGCACATACAACAGCGAAAAGTATATCCGGAGAAACATAGATTCCATAAAAAATCAATCATTCAAAAATTTTGAACACATATTCATTGATGGATTTTCATCAGACAAAACCACCTCTATCATAAAAAGTTATCAAAAAGAATTTCCAGAAAAAGTTAAACTATTTCAATTCAAGCCGCGAGGAATCGGAAATGCTATGAATATTGGAATAAATAAATCGTCGGGAAAATATATTATTCACTTGCATTCCGATGATAGTTTATTTAGTCCGGATACATTAAAGGAAATCAACGCCTTTATATTAATAAACAAAAATCCTTATTGGATATATGGAAAAGCATTATTTATCAATGAGATAAGAGGAGCTAGTAGAATAATCCCGCATAGAAAAATTTATCATAAAGCTAAGTTCTGGCTTTTGCTAGCAACTAATTATATTCCTCATCAATCCGTTTTCATTCAGAAAAAAATATTCAAAAAATATGGATACTTCAATGAAAAATACAAGAACTCAATGGACTATGAGATGTGGTTACGGCTCTTAAAAAACAACGTATTTCCGGTATTTTTTAATAAAACTATATGTAATTTCTTTATTCATCCTGATTCACAGAGCACGAAAGGAAAATCTAACAACGAGCATAATCTTATTCACAAGCAATATTTAAAAAGTTCCGTCCTAATCTTTCTGTTAAATATTATAGACAAGCTAAACAAATTTCGGTCTTAAAAATTAAATTATTTCTCGCATAAATAAACCTCTTTCGAGTTATATATAATATGAGCACTACTTATACCACATTCAGCACTTATCTCATATTGAACTTCATTATCGCTTTTCATTCTCAGTGAAAAATAATCATTGTAAGTATATATGTCATAAAATCCAGTTCTAATGATGGAATTTTTTTTCAGGTTATCTTTTGCAAAAAAATACACATCATATATATCTTTCAAATAACTCTTCTCCAGCTTATTTTGCAAACTACTATTCAAATAATGAAAAGTTTTTAATAAATCAACTTTTCCTACCGTAGTAATAAAAAACGGCATTAAGACAAAAAACATCAATGAAGAAGACACGAGAATATTATAAGATAATTTTTCCCTGTATTTTGATAAAAAAATAGCCACTAAAAAAATAATTATAAAAAATACTAAAATATAATAAAAATATTCTACTTTTTCTCTATAAAAATACTCGTCTTTCGAAAAAGAAATTGTCAATGACAATAAGCTGACTCCTAGCGATATAAATAATTTATTTAGACTTATAATTAAAGAAACGACCAGGAAAGAAAAAATTATAACTTTCCTAACATTTTTTTTAATAAAACCAATAAAAAATTCAAAAAATTGTTCGATATACACGCTTGACACAATCATACTTATAAGGAGCAATAAAGCCGCATATTTCGTGCTCCCCCATAATACAATGGCGGCAGGGTGAGTGTTTATGTTAAAAACATCCAGTATAAATAAAAAATAAATTAAAATAAAAAATACAAGAATTTTAGTAATGTCACTCCTTAATAACTCCCTTATCTTAAGCATTAATATAGTCAAAAAAACCCAAAAGTAGAAACCGAAAACCCCTATATTTGTAAAAATTTGAAATTTTCCCTTTATATATATATCAAATAAATTTTTCATTCCGTAAAGCGCAAGGTGCTTTCCGGTGGTACCCCTCAAAATCCCGGAATTAATATTTCCTCCTGAATTATTCACTATCACTGCCCGTACTGCATGATCAGCCTCTTTAATTTCATTTCTAGGAATATTGTTTGTATTATCAGAAAAAATATTAGATCTATTTTTAAAATCAAAAGCGCTAAATATTTTATTCAAAAAAATACTACCCTTTGCGATTAAACCTTTTATGGTAATAATAAATATAAAACGAAAAATTCTCGCAAAATCAAAAGCACTAAAAATAAAATGGTATAAAAATATAGAAACACATTGTTTAATTCTTTCCTTAATATTAAGCTTTGATAATACAAATAACAACATAATAACAATACCGCCAATTATCACTCCGTGTAAATTAACAAAAACACCCACGCCTATTGCTATTCCTGTTAATAATTCAAAAAAAATATTTCGCTCTTTCATCTTAATTAAAACATAAATTAAATACAAAGAAAGAAGTGCAAAAAAATAAACTACAATCTCCTTTGCATTAAAAATAAATGCTCTGGTAAGCACCCAAGAAAACAAAAAGAATGAACTGGCCCAAAAAAAAGACCGCCCGATATTTTTTTTTAGTTCTATGGATACTTTATATACAAAAAGCATAAATATTCCAAAAAGAAGAACGTAATAATATGTAGAAATAAACTGAAACATTTTCCTGTAATCCACTCCGCTCATTATAAAGATAGAAACAAAAAATGGAATTCCTGGTCTAATTGATGAGTTGTATCTATATTCGCTTCCATCAACCATGACAAATGTTTTTTTCTCCCATTCTAAGTTTTTATATTCCCGCAATGCAATACTTTGCCCAATATAAAGGGCATTGTCATTCCCTAAAATCGGATAATAAAAAGATTGAATAAAATATAAGAATAAAAACATACTTAACACCGCTAAATAGGAAATCATTTTCATTCTTATAAAAATTTCAAAGAATCTGATGAAATCTCTATAAATCATCCTGTACAACAAAGCGACCTTTCTCCATTTCATAAACGATATCACCAATGCTATAATCCAAAAAATTGACAGCCATAACAAATAAAACAAATCTGACCTTTCCGGAAAAAACCAAATCAGGTAATAGAAAAGCACTGGACTTAAGAAGGGAGCTACTCCATATGAAGTTATAAAAATTATCCTATAGTTCTTTGCTAAACAAAAATGTGCAAAAAAAAGCAACGCTATATTTGACGGTATAATAAAAAATAAAATCACACCCAAAAAAAACATACTTTTTTTATTTACTTTCTTAATTTTATTTCACAATACATGCAATCCCCACTATTCCTGGAAAAAAATTCATAAAATCTGAGGAACACTGAAAATAGCAAGTAATCCACAAATGAAAAACTCATCGCACAATCAGTATTTATTTTTCCTCTCGTAGGTATACTAAATTTCTTTTGCAATAAAAACCAGCTAGTTGGAGTAGATGTGTGATATTTTTTTATGTAGAATCCATTATTTTCACAAATCATTTTTATAGATTTTTTCGAAAAAAGCACTTGGTGATATGGGACGTGCCAATTGATCCATCTTTTATTGTATTTTTCTCGATATCTGGAATCCAGATTAGCGGTAGTTAAAAATATAACACCATCTTCATGTAAAACTTTTTTACAATTACCAAAAAAAAGGATTGGGTCATGCAAATGTTCTATTGACATCGACAAAATTATTGAATCAAATTTCATTCCTCTCGAAATAAAGTCTCCGAACGACTCTCGATAAACATCTAACCCCTTTCCTTTGATATTTTTCGCGCATTTTTCATTGACCTCCAGTCCAATCCATTTTAACTTATTCTTTTTTATGCTATGCATTGATAATTGAGAAACATCGCCAGGACCTATTTCAAGAACTTTCGCTTCATAATTCATCTTCCCAATTAAAAAAAACTCGCCTGCTACCTTCATAATCATTTTTTGTAACCAAAAAAATGCTTCCTTTGTAGAAGTCTTTTTATTAATTTTAGATAAAAAAATGTAATATTTTTCGTACAACGGAGGATGCTCAGCTTCTTTTATTCTATTTTTCAAAAAAACTGCATCGCACTCCAAACAACGATATAAATGAAAAATATCGGCTTGTCCATATCTATCATCAAACTTACTTAAGTGAAACCTGATCTCACTCGAAAGGCAAACAGGGCAATTATTAATGGATTCCTGCTTAAACTCTATCTCGTCCTTATTTTTCATTTTTTTTTATATCTTTAAAAATAGAATTAATTCCATTAAAAAATACTTCTTTGTATTTCTGCTTTTCTAAAAATTTAACAATCTCCATATCTTTAGTTAAAACATCTTTGCAATACTCAGCAACTTCTATGCAAACATATCTTGGTCTATATTTTTTCCAATCATTTGAATACAGAACATCTCGATTAAGACCTTCGACATCAATTGAAATAAAGTCTATTCTCTTCTCCGATGGAATATTCTTTGCCAAAATATTCGCGAGAGTATCTACGAAGACTTCAGTTTCACCAATCAATTCAACGCCCTGCTGCACTCTTTTTTTCGCCTCATCCTCTGAAAATGTACATAAGGAGCTATCTTTAAATCTGTAGAACTTAAGTATTCCGGCATTCTTGCCTACGCCCATGTTTATATTAATATCGTCAGGTCTTTTTTCTTTTAATAAATTAAATTTTTGCATATCCGGTTCAATATTAATACCATGCCATCCTTTTTGATAAAAAAATGCCGTATTATTCAAATTAAAGGGATCATTAGCGCCAATATCGACATAGAATCCATTTCTACTATGTTTCATCAATGAATCCAGAAAATAATCCTCGAACAGTTGCGAATAGGATGGAGTTTTCCTTATTCTAAGATAATACAATTTTATGTTTACAAAAATAAGTTTTATAATACCCCAAAGTCCGACAGTTTTTAGCGCATTAAAAATTCTTTTTTTAAATGTTTTTTTTCTTTTCATAATTACAACTTAATCGAATAATAGTAAAATTATAACTTACAAACGCCACATAGGCAAATGTCGCGTAATTTAAATTTTTTAAATCAAAAACAACCAATATCCCATAAAAGACTATAAAAAAAATCGGCAGAGTAAAAGAAAGTTTCCTATATTTTCCATATTTTGATTCATGTGAAGATACTAAACTTTTATATAAGCTTCCAAACAATTGAAGAACGGAAGCAAAAGAAAAGGCAAAAATAATAAGAATATTCTTCTCAAAATTATTTCCAAAAAGATACAATGCTCCGTATGAAACAATGGAAAATAAAAAAAATACTGGAATTGAAAAAAATATAAATAATTTATCTACTTGTTTTTTTACTGCATCTTTATCTTCTAATAAAATTACTGCCGGAAAAAAAACATTATTTAAAACTATCATTATTTGACCTACGAAAACTGATGACGAAGTTAGATAGGCACTATATATTCCTAGATCTGTTAATCCAATAAATCTTCCTACAAAAATCCTATCTAAATAATTTACAATCATAAGAATAATAGTAATAACAATTGTGTCTCTTGTATATTTAAATATCCTCTTAAAATGTTGCATGCTCCACCCTATTACATAACTTTTAATTTTAAAATAAAAAAATAGGCAAAAAAACACCATTCCTCCAATTAGGGATATGGCATAATAGAAAAAATTGCCAATTTTTAGTTGGGAAAAAAATAGTAAAAAAATTATAACTACAATCAAACTCTCCGCAATTCTAATTTTCGTTTGATATTCAAATAAATTTAATCCTTTGGCTATTCCGTCAAATAAAGATTTATAGCTTAACAAAATCGCAAAGATTATAGCTGTAAAAAACAGATTCGGATTTAAATTTAATCCATTAAATAAATCCAAAAACAACATCAGCAGAAATAAGCATAAAGAAATCAAACTAGTAATAGATATAATAATGATTGAATTTGAAAGAATTCTTTTCTTTTCCAATTCATTTTTACTTTCTGCTAAAAATTTTGTAGTTGTCGTATTCAATCCAAGGAGGATAACCACAGAAACAATATTTGCCAAAACCAATATCAGATTATATTTTCCATATCCGACGGGTCCTAAAATTCTACCAGCTGAAACATTAAGAAAAAATAATATAAAGGAACTAAAAAAAAATCCACCCAATGACCAAGAAAGATTTATAGCAAATTCTCGCATCTTTCTTCCTGATGAGCGCTTAAAAATGAGCACATGAATATTTTCTAAAAAAATTAACAATCTTCTATATAAATTCATTTAAAAAAATAAAATGGATTATTTAACAGCCTCCAAATTCAGACTTATGATATACTTTTTATCATCGACGCTAAATTTTCTTCGCGACCAATCATCAAATTTATGATACTGCACATCATCAGGCTTCCATTCTCTTGTAATACGAAAACCGCATTGTTTAAATAATTCACCAAGACTTTCTCTGTTGAACATATTGTAATGGTAATTAAACTCATAATCTTGTCCTCCAAATAACGGGGCTATAATAGCCTTCATGTTTCTATTGTTATCAAGATAAATATCAACTATTCGATCGAAGTCTGGAACGGAAATTCTCAATATTCCGCCATGTTTGAGAACCCTAAAGCATTCTTTTGTAACCATGACAGATTTTGCTCTATCAAAATGCTCCATAACATGACACATATACAATAAATCAACACTTTTAGATGGAAGGAAGCTTAAATTATCAACATTTTTTGTTACATAATGAATATGCTCCATGGGTCGCGCATCAATATTCACGAAACAAGAGTCTTTTATATCTCCGCATCCAATATGAATCAAGATCTTTCCGTCTTTATTTTTTGGAAATTTTGGACTTATAAAAAACCTCTTCGTTACTGAAAATACATATCTTATCTCTCGCAATAAAATTTTTAATATCATTTTTTTGTATTCATAAATTATTCAATAAATCACTATGCCTATAAATATATTTTACCCTTTCGTAGAAAACCAATTCTTTTTCTATCAGTTTTCTTAACATCAACAATTCATCGTATTTTGGCTCAAAACATACAGCACTTTTCTTTTCATGAATAATTTCCGGCATATCCAATTCTAGTTTATCAAATAACGATTTCACTCCTTTATTAAAATCCTCAAAAAATATCACATGGGAACATTTTGAAATATTCTCTACTGCTTCTTCCACATTAAAGCTATTGGAAAACATATACAACTGCCTCATTAAATGTCTAGACGGCACTCTACTAATAAAATCACCGAAGCTATCCCCTATCCATTTTTTTTCAGTATTAAACGAAGGATGTTTATTTTTATTTGCTTCATAGTCTAATAACATTTTATAATGGGACAATATTCTTTCGACAGGATCCCTTATTATTGTAAAGGTAAATATTTCTGTAGGAATTTTTATTTTATGCATTGGAATATGAGAAAATCCATAAAAATAATCTTCATTTTCAATAAAATAAGGATTATATCCAACATAAATTCTACTCATGCTATCAACCGCTCTGTGATTCATGGAATTGCAAATCTCACTATATATATTCATTGAATCATCTTTTGTGTTATTTAATAAAAAAAACATCTTATTCAAGCTTGTTCCTCCGGTTTTTCTAATATGATAATGATATATTCTTTTGTGCTTGTTTTCTTTATTTATCACCATATTTTCCAAAAAAAACATTCTTGTAAGATGATAAACAATAAAATAATATTTTTTTAGAAAAAATATTTTTATCATAAAGTATGCTTATTTAAAACACAACGAATAATTTTTTCTGTACTTTCTTTTATTTCTTCGTATTCCGTATTTACAGCAACCTCTGGATTATTTGGAGTTTCATAAGGATCGTCGACTCCTGTGAAATCTTTAATTTGTCCCTTGGCGGCTTTGGCATACATTCCTTTTACATCTCTTCTCTTGCATTCTTCAATATCGCATTTAACATAAACTTCTACGAAATTTTCACAAAGACTACGTGTAAAATTTCTCATTTTCTGATATGGAGCAACAAAAGCGGAAACAACATTTACACCATTATCCGAAAGCATCTGCGCCACATACGAAATTCTCTCGATATTAACATCTCGATCATTTTTCGAAAATCCCAAATCCTTGCTGATAGTTTCACGCACCACATCGCCATCCAATCTCTGAATGGGCAAATTCTTTTGCTGAAAATATTTTTCGATTTCCTTGGATAATGTTGTTTTCCCACTGCACGGCAAGCCCGTAAGCCAAATCACTATTCCTTTTTTCATTATTCTTATTGAATTTAACTTTTTATTACCCCTTTCAATTCCTCAACTATTCTAGCATAATTTTTACCATTTGACACCACGAATCCATTAAGATTCTTCGGGTTTTTTTTGTTATACATTAGTTCTTTTCCCCGCATATCCACAATCTTACCTCCCGCTTCCGTCAAGACTACTTGTGGCGCGCAAGTATCCCACTCCCCCGTTTTATCACTGGTATTTACATAGATTTCCGCATCCCCACGCGCAATCACGCACATTTTGGAAGTCGACCCTCTTTTTGTTTGTTTTCCTATTTTCAAATTTTCACAAAGTTTTTTATCGCTTTCCAAAAGATGATTTCGCGAGAGCAAAATAGTCATATCTTGAAAATTATCCTTATTGGAAACATTTATTTTTTTGATTTTTCCATTTTTTTCCATAAAAGCGCCCTTCCCTTTTTCCGCCCAATAAAAAGTATTTTTTACCGGTTCGAAAACCATACCCAAAACCGGATCACCATTTTTCACTAACCCGATAAGAATCGAAAATTCACCGGTCTTTTCCATAAAATCACTCGTACCGTCCAACGGATCAACAATCCAAACATATTCACTTTGAATCCTTGATAAATCATCTTCCGTTTCTTCGCTCAAAATCGGAAAATTGTATTTTTCAAGTCCTTCCATGATTATTTTATCCGACGCCAAATCCGCCTCAGTCAAAGGTGATTTTTTGCCACCGTTATCTTTGTATGAAATATTATAATCTTTGTAATAATATTCCAAAACTTTTTCCCCGGATTTTTTGGCGATTTCTTTGATTTCTTCAATCTTTATCTCCATTTTTATTTTTTGTTAAAAAATTTTTAAATGAATTATTTTTCACATCTCAAACCCTTTCAAATATTTCGACAGTTTCAAAATCCACTCCGCTTGTTCGGGGTAAAATGGAAACCAGATCCAGATCATTCTTTCCACAGACATTATACCACCCATTTTAACCTCGGGGTTATTTTTATTTTTTTATCTCCCTCATAGATTATAGACGATTGTTAGACGATAAACCAATGCTTTTCAAGCCTCACCCCACTTTCCTGTAATTAATGATTATGCCAAAAACTCGACGACCGCATTGTTTTGGTATAATCCTTAGTGCAATTTATTAATTTCTATTTTTAATATATCTTTTATATTTTTTCCAAGATTTTTAACAAATTCCCTATCTGCGATAAAATTTTCCAAATCGAGAATAATGCTTTGTTTATCAATTTTATTCACAATATCTAAAAGCTCGTTCTTTAACTCCGCAACATCCTCAACCTCCTTTATGCAATCTAAATTCGGAGAGATGTCTTTTTGCAAATACCACATTAAATCAAAGTAATCCCTTCCCTTGACGCTCAGCAGAACTTCTCCGGATTTGCTGATTTTTTCCCATTTTCGATGTAAAATAGCCCCAATTTTTGTTGCCATTAATGTTGGCAAATCAAAAGTTTTAATTAACACCGATTGATTAAATTTAAAAAGTGGCCTAATTTCTGTTTTATGCTTTTTGCAAAAGCCTGTCCCATTAAAAATTTCCACCTTTAAATAAAGCCAGTCAGATTCTGAGTCAGTAGATACCTCCAGTTGCTTAAGAATTGGAACTTTCAAATATATTCTAAATTTCTGTATTTTAATTTCTAATGGCAAGCCCAACTCTTTTTTAAGGTAGTTTTTTAAATCATTCGCCAAATCGCTTAGGTTAATGCGCCCAGTCAGATCCACAAAATCTAAGTCCTCAGAAAGACGCGGTAAGTTATAACACTGAGAAAGAACTGAGCCTCCATAAAATATTAAATTACTGTATTTTTTTTCAGAATAAATAAAATTTAAAGCATATACCTGTAAATAATTTTTTAATAAATTTCGTTTATACGAATCAGTTCTGTCAGAGTTTTCATCAATAATATTTTTTAACTCCAGGATTACTTTTTTCATATTGATTTTATTTTTAAATAATCAAAAATTTTCTTCATTCTTTTTGATTTTTCCAAATTAATATATTTTTCTAATTCTTTAAAGTCTTTTCTGGTAAAATTATCCAGATTCAATCTTAACTCGTCCACTTGCTTATCGGAAAATAAAATATTTTTCCTGAAATATAAAAAATCAAACAAAGCCTTTGCAAGAGTGGCTTCGGCAATAAAAAAATCTCCCTTCTTCTTAATATTAAATCCGGTGAATAAACTTTTTTTAATGCTATAAAACTTAAAAATACCTAAATAATTGGAAAATTTATTGGTCTTTTTTTCACTAACTAGCGTAAAAGTACTTACTGATTCTGATAGTACCGAATATTTTTCAAGCACGTAATCCATACTTAAATAGCTAGGTTCATATATGATATTTCCTATGAATTCAGCATATTCGTTAGTAATATTTTTTTTATGTACATTTTCTAAGAAATTTTTACTAACATAAATACCTCTTTTTAATGACTTTATTTTCCCCTGCTTGGAAAATCTATAGAGCAATACCTTTAAATATTCTCCGTTTTTTTCCATTGACACCAAGTCATAAATAGTAAAATAAGGAAGATTTCTCACAGCTTCCCAAATTGCTTTAGATTTATTTTTATCAATTTTACTCATAAATACTTATTTCTAATAGTATACAATAATAGTACACTATCAGAAACGGGATGTCAAGAAATACTTTTTAAAAGACCTTATTCATCACTCATCTCATACCTAAAAATCCGTCTATGCACAGCTTCGAACAAGGAGATTAATTTTAATTTCAAATTCTCAATCATTTTTTTAAAATCTTTTATCTCTTAAGCCTCACCCCGCTTTCCTGTAATTATTCCGCCAGAAAAAGACTGGTATAAATTTATATTTTCAATATATTATCATCGAGTAAAAAATCAATAATCTGGCAATGCTTAATCCCATTATAATCATTTCCTATTATTTTATCCATTGAAACTACAATTTTTTGATAATTATCTTTAATATCCAAAAGATTACCAAACTCTCTATTTTTGACTGAATCATTATTTATCAAATATGCCACTTGAATATATATTTTCTTTCCTTCTTTTTCCGCCACAAAATCAATCTCCTTATTTGCCAGTTGTCCAACATGAATGGCAAATCCAAGTCGCAACAAATGAGAAAAAACTAAATTTTCCAACATCTGACCAATTTCCGTCGATTTGTATCCAGCCCTAGAATTTCGTAAGCCCAAATCTTCCCAATAATATTTTTCATTGATTTCAAAAACTTTTTTACCTCTTATATTTGCGCGATTAACTTCATGAATAATGAAGCTGGCAGTCAGAAATGACAAATAATCTAAAACTATATTGGGTGTAGTTTTTATTTTTTGCGATTTCAAAAAATCGCTAATTCGATTGGCGGAAACTAAGGAACCGATATTGTCTGCTAAATACTCTAGAAGGCGATTAAGGAAGTTAATATTTCTAATCCTAAACCTTGCTACTACATCGTTTAAAATAATTGTATTGTATACACTCTGCAAATAACCATATACAATTTCATCGGTAAGCTTTAAATTAGAAAGAAAAGGCAACCCACCATAACGAATATATTTCAGGAGTGACTCTTCGCTGGATGGCAGTTTTTGAAATTTCAAAAACTCCCCATACGACAGAGTGTGTACTGGAATTTCAATGTAACGTCCGCTGTCCAATAAGCACTTTAATAAGATCAACCCCAATAAAGGGGGTAATTTTATTCAAATAAAATGGGCGTTTTTGATATGTTTTATTCATAGTTAAAAGTTTTTAATTTTTATTGATATATTTTAAGTATACTTAAAACTAATCCAAAAGTCAAATACCTAAAAACCCGCCGATGCACAGGGTTATTGTTTTTTATTGCTTTAATCATTCCTTCCACAGACATTATATCACTTTTACGAAATCGAAAAAAGTAGCGCACTTGAATAATATGAAATTCACTCAATTCAACAAAGATTTTTGGAAAAAACCGGGATTTGTCCTGTTTTTGATTTTGCTTTCCTTCTTATTTCAAAATCCACTCCGCTTGTTCGGGATAAAAAAGAAATCTTTCCACATCTTTTGCCGCTTGCTTCAAATCCATTTTTTGCGATTGAAATCATACAAACATTATGACTTTTTCTTTAATTTATAATACGTCGCTCTGCCCCTCCCCTCCATTTCAATGATACCTAGGTTTATCAATTTTCTAAAATCGAGATTTCTCGTTGGCTTGGCTCGGTCAGTCATCTTGGTATAATCGCGATCACTGATGAATCCATGTTTTTCGATGTAGTTGATGATTTTTTTGTGATACTCTTTCAACTCTGTCTTTGGAGAAACAGATTCTCGAGACATCTCTTTGCTGACTCGCAACAGTTCATCAATAATACCGTCTGTAAAATATTCCAGCCAAGCAGTGAAATCTATTTGATCATTGATGTCATAATAATTCCCAAGAAGTCCAACTTCTTGAAAATATTTACTAACATTTTTGTTATAATAATTTTCAAAACTAAATAAATTGAAAGTATTCAGCCCCATTTTAGCCAGGAGAACTTTAGTCGCCAAGCGAGCTGTTCGTCCATTGCCATCGATAAATGGATGAATAATAACAAATTGTTTGTGAAAAATTCCCGCTAAAATCAAAGGGTCAATTTTATTTTCGCTACTTTTGATATATTCAAATAAATCATTTATCAAGACCGGCACTTCGATGTGATCAGGCGGTAAATACGCAACTTGGCGCGTCTTGGGATTGTTTACGAAAACCGGTTCTTGCCTCAAAAAACCACATCGATAATCCTCAATCAGCTCTTGTGTGATGGTTTTTTGAATTTTCAAAACTAAAGACAACTCAAAAACTTGTTTTTCATCCCGAATCAAGTCATTCAATTCCACCAGAGCCCTGTTATAATTCAAAACTTCTTTCTCTGTGTCTCGAATATGTTCCGGCCTAGTCTTTAAGATTCTTTTAACATCAGTCAGTGGCAATGGATTGCCTTCAATACTAGTTGAAGAAAAAACTGATATTTCACGAGCTTTTTTTTCCAACTCCGTCAAAACCACACCAGAAAAACTGCGACTGTTTAGATCGGTGGTAATTTCGGTTATCCTTTTTATATTAGCCAATAGTCGATTAGAAATGGCATATTTAGGCGTAAACATAGCTATTTTTTCTTGTTATTATAGACTAATTATAGACGATTATTAGACGATTGTCAAACTTTCATCCCAAAAATCAATCACTTGTCAAAAATCATTGAGCGAATTATTTTTATTTTCAAATCATTTCAAATATTTCACTAACTTCAATAGATTCTAAGAAATTTCATTTCTTTAATTCACTATTTTTTATGAATTACGGAAACGTGTTTGATATAGCACAATATTCAATTATTTCCTTTTTCTGATTATATCACTTTTACGAAATCAAAAAAAGCGGTATACTGAATAATATGAAATTCACTCAATTCAACAAAGATTTTTGGAAAAAACCGGGATTTGTCCTGTTTTTGATTTTATTTTCTTTCTTTCTCAGGGAGGTTTTTTTGGCTTCGGTTTTCCCTATTTTCTCCGGTCAAGATGAAGCTCGGCATTACAACTCCATTCAATATCTTGCCGAACCGAAAGAAAAAACCTGGGAAATCGCCGAAAACAAAGATTCGCGCAGCAAAAAAGATTTTTCCACTTACAATTTCTCTGAAGAAATCCAAAACACCGGAAACGCCTCCGGCGTGAGCGATACCCGGAAAACTTACGACCGAATGAATTTTCCCGCCGGAAGCGTTGGAGAGAATGAAAATCTGATAACTTCAAAAATCTGGAGTCGGAACAATTTGAATTCTCCTCCTGATATCGTAAAAGGATCATTATACCACGCATTAAACACCCCTATTGAAAAATTATTCGGAAATGAAAGCATTCTAATCAGATTTTACTTAATTCGCATTTTTTCAATTCTGCTTGGCGTGCTTTTTATTCTTTTTTCCTATTTCATTTTCAAAAATAGCGGTTTTTCCACAAAACACTCCTTGATTATATCTGCCATTATCTCTTTTCAGCCCAAATTATCCTCCTATTTGACGAATATAAACTACGACGCATTACAAATATTAATGTTTTCCATTTTCACCCTTGGCGGAATACTCTTTCTTAAAAACGGATTACGATGGAAAAATGCTCTTTTGATTTTAATATCTTTGATCACTGGAATGATCACTAAAGGAACATCAGTAATAATGATGCCCCTTCTAATCGCACTGCTAGGATTTACTGTTTGGAAAAAAGTTCGAGAGAAAAAAATAAATCGCAATTACTTAATTTCAGCTTTAGCTCTTTCCTTTGTCGCCATTGCCTTTTTTTCATGGAATTATAATATCAAAAATTTTCTCCCCAAAACCGAACACGGAACAATCTCGGAAATTACCGCCTCTCTTTCTGAATATCTTTCCAAAAGCCTTCCGAAAATTGATTCCTCTGCCAAAAATTATTGGGGAAATTTGGATTGGAACCGCAATGATTATTCAGAAGTTTTCATTCGCGTCATTTGGCTTGTGGAATTCTTTTCTGTTATTGGGGTCATTTGGCTTTTGTTTTCCAAAAAATCTCTGCCATTTTTGCCGGAAAAAAAGTACGTTTGGTTTTTTCTGGGAATGATTGCCGCTTTGCAATTCGGAATTCGATTTTATGACTGGAAAATTTTCTCAATACTGGGAACACTGGATTTGGGAACTCCGGGAAGATATTTCCTTCCGACAATCACCTCGCATATGGCGCTGGTTTTTGCGGGACTGGGAATGGTTTTACGTAAAGAAAAATATTTCAACGTTGCCCTGCTGTCTTTTCTTCTTCTGATGTTTTCTTTTTCAATGTATCTGACATTTGATGTTATTGTTCCGAGATTCTACTTGTAAAAAAATATTTTATGAAAAATTTTGATTTTGAAAAATTACTTGTCCCAAAAAATGCGTTCCTTTTGGCGATTGTCATCATCTTGCTTTTGGTTTTTGGTCGAATGACCAATGAATGGGCATTTCCGGACACCGCTTGGATATTGGAAAAAGGAGAAAAAATCGGAATTGACAGCAAGAAATCCGCCGAACAAAAATTTATTGCCACCGAGAATAATCTGACGCGCATTGATATGCTTCTGGGAAATTCCGACATTGGCGACGGAGGCACACTAAATTTGCAAATTATGGACGAATCCTGTCAAAAAGAAATCCGCCAAAGTCAAATCAAAACATCAAAAATCGACTCGGACAAGGAATTCAAATTCTCTTTCTCTAAAATCAAGGATTCCGAAGGAAAAACCCTCTGCCTGAAACTTTCCTTTCTTTCAATCAAAGAAAAAGACGCGCAACTGTTTGCCGTCAACAATATTCTTCCAGAAAACATTTCTCTTATTGCAGATCAAAAAGAATATCCCGGAAAATCCCTTTCAATGCGCCCAGCCTATCAAAAAGACAACTGGGGACAAAACATCTGGCGCCTCACAGAAGAAATATCGCAATACAAACCTTGGTTTTTGAAAAACATCTTCCTGCTTTTAATTGCGCTATTTTCAATAATCTTTTCGATCGGAACAGTCATTCTTCTGATTTTATTTCCTACTGAAGAAAAAAAATAACCGCATATGTTAATCCAAAGAAATTACTTTCTCAATGTCCTTCTCTAGAAAAATACTTAATGCCTTTGCTCCGCGATAATTGAGGTGATCGGAATCGGATAAATAACCGGGATTATCAAAAAATTCATCCTGATAATTCAGCATCTGGATGCCCTCCCCTTTTTTCTTTGTCTTACTGATGATATCGTCAAGATTTGCATAATATTTTTCCGCATCAATATATTTTTCGGCTCCCGCAAGATATTCCTTTGAAACAGGGAATTTTATTAAAAATACTTCCACACCATTCTCTTGTGCTAAATCAATAATCTTGGAAAATTTCTCAACTAATAATTCATCGAAATCTTCGGCATTTCTAAAATGAAATCTCGCTCTTTTTTCTCCTGTTTTCTTGCGATTTTCCGCCTTTTCAAAATCTTCATTCAAAGCCCGGTATCCCAATACAACATTGGCTTTGTTAGATTGCAAAAACAATTCAACAAAGCCCGTTCCCTTTCCGATAACCGGAATGTATGTTTGCATCCACCGTTGCGTTTTGTTTTCCTCTTCAAATCGAACCATTTCTTTAAAAGGAACATATTTTTTCCAGTACCACAAATTTCCAAAATCTTTAACCCGAGTAGAAGAAAAAGAATGCAAATCAATCGAAAGCGCAATCGCTTTCGGCTTCTCTCCGTCACTTTCCAATATTTTTTTCACTTTGTAATATGTTTGAAAATAATTTTCTCCCGTAGATGCAAAATTAAAAGACCCGTTAATATATTGCGGATCAATCCCGGAAAGAACATGCGAGTCTCCGAAAAAAATAATATCAAAATTTCCATCCCGATCCTCGAATTGCTTATCGGTTTTTCCTATAACCGTTTCAGGAACGACCCAGGCAAAATACAAAGCATTCGAAACAAGCAAAAAAAGAGCCACGAAAAAACCAAGCACTGCAGCTTTTTTAAAAAAAACATATTTTGTATTTTTTGTATTTTTCATATTATCGGTTTTATTCCTGCGCACGCATTCCGATGAGGCGAACAGGAATCCGGAAATTAGAATTGGAAATATATAAAATCAGTTTCTTCAAATACTCCGAATAACAATATAACTGCCAGAATAATAATATAGACCGGGTACCGGAAAAAAATCGATCTTTCTGAGAAAAATTTCCTGATTTTGATGCGCTCTTGCATCAAATGCACCGATTCCATAAAGAAGATGGATAAAATAGCAACAATAAATTCAGCTTGTGAAAATCCCATATAAAATCTTTCAATGGATAATTCCGCTCCGGAAAAGATATGCGAAATTATGTACCACGCGTCCGCCACATTGTCGGTTCTGAAAAATATCCATCCAAGCGCAACCAGATGAAAAGTGATAAAAATTTTCACAAAAGAATGAACTTTGGGAATTTTCGACAAACCTATGATTTTGACAAAACTATTTCTAATATTTTCCGTAACTATTGAACCGACAAGATATGCGCCGTGCAAACCGCCCCAAATCACAAAATTCCAATTGGCGCCGTGCCAAAGCCCGCTCACCAAAAAAACCACAAACAAATTGAAAAGCCACCTTGATTTCGCCACTCGATTTCCGCCTAGCGGAATATACAAATAATCGCGAAACCACGTCGAAAGAGAAATGTGCCATCTTTTCCAAAACTCAGCAATGGACTTGGAAAAATACGGGCGGCGGAAATTATCCATCAAATTATAACCCATTATTTGAGCCGATCCGATAGCGATGAGAGAATATCCGGCAAAATCACAATATATCTGAAATGAGAAAAAATAAGTCGCCAATAGCAACGGTAAGCCGGAATATTGCTCCGGATTGCCATATGCCTGCTCAACCGCCATTCCCAATCTGTCTGCAATCACCACTTTCAAAAAAAATCCCCAAAGCATTATTTTCAATCCATCCGTAATTCGTTTGTAATCAAAGTCGAATTTTTTTCGAAATTGCGGCAAAAGATTGTCCGCTCTTTCAATCGGTCCGGCAACTAACTGAGGAAAGAAAGAAACATAGAGCGCGAAAATTCCAAAATGCCTCTCCGGTTTTATTCTCTCTCGGTAAACATCAATAGTATAGCTGAGCGATTGAAAAGTATAGAAAGATATTCCGACTGGGAGCAAGAGCTTGAGATGAATTGGATCAAACTGCAAGGAAAATTGATCAACAAACAAACGGAATGAATCGCTGAAAAAATTGAAGTATTTGAAAGTAAACAAAAGACCCAAGTTGAAAACAAAACTTGCAAACAAATATTTCTTTTTTTCATTCTTATCCTTTGCATCCCCCATTTTAATGCCGGCATAATAATCAACTGCCGTAGACAGCAAAATCAAAACAGCATATTCCGGCTTCCAGCTCATATAAAAATAATAGCTGGCGATCAGAAGCAAAATCCATCGGTATCTGTAAGGAATCCAAAAATACAACAGAATAACTGTCGGAAAAAATATCAAAAATTGAATAGAATTAAAAAGCATATTTCAATTCGCACTTTCTTTTAATTATTATCCGTATTTGCGCTTGACGTCCTTTGCTGTACCAATAATAACATCAAAAAATCAGACTTACAATTTAAACTATTTCAAGCTGTCAAATCCTTCAATCAAAAGAGATCCGGCTTCTTTTGTAATTTTTCCCTTTCGAACTTTTCCCTCAATGTATGTAATAATTTGATTGATATACATATCTCCGCTTGCTTTCATCCTTTTTAACAGTTTTTTTCTGATTCCACCCGGAACTCCTTTTTGAGTTTGAATTCTTTCCAGGACACTCTGATAATGTTCCAAAACTTTCGTACATTGAACCAATCTGTCCGCTATTGCCTTTTGCTTGATCATTCTGAGATCAAAGTAATGACCGATATTATCTCTGAGAGCAATCGGACTTGTTTCCGTCTGAAAAATCACTTCCTTTTCGCTCTCGTTTTTGGCTTCATCGATGGCAACAATCTTGAAGCTATGTTTTCCGAGATGCATCAAGGACAAATCCAAATTATCTTCATCAATCCGATCTCCATCAAACAAAATTTGTTTTTGAATATTTTCCTGACTTGTTTGATCGTCAATAATCTCATATTTCAAATCAAGCATTTGATTATTGAGATATTCTCTTTCTTTGGGGGAGCTGATTTGAATTACCGGCGGAATAGTATCAATATTTCCCATAACGATCTCTCCTTCGGCAAGATTCATTTCAACTTCCTTTTCTTCTCCATTTTTGGCGATTCCTTTTACGGAACCGGAAATCTCGGAAACCTCACCTGTTTCACTATCCTCTTGAATTTTCACCGCCTGAATTTCATACGCTCCATCGCCTGTCCCCTGCGTCAAAATTTTATATTCACCATCTTGAGGGTTGGGGATAGTAAAAAACTCATTATCGGTTTCGTATCCAGTATAGTAAGCTCCGTCAATTTCGCTCAAAATATCTCCATTTTGAAAATTTTTGCCAACTTTTTTCCCATCAGGAGCAACCACTTGCACATCGATTGGAGAAAATATATTAATCAAAAGAATATTAGTAATATCGATATTATCTACATATTCACAATCATCTTTGTCAATTCCAGCTAATTCTTCCAACACCAAGCACTGAGCTTTTGTCGGCAAATCTCCATGAGAAGAATCAATTTTTATTAAAGTATCCGCAAAAATATCTGCCGCGCTGGAAAGTGGAACGGTTTCATCGCCAACATCTTCGTTAATACCTTTCAATGCGTCTTTGTAAAAATCTTCTGGCATCCCATCCTCCCATAATCCATCTTTCTCACTTTGTACAACATTAATTTGAGAAATCGTACTCTCCACTTCTTTTCCAGAATCCAATCCAACTTTTCCAACTATATTAACGAAATCTATATTTTGCATCTTTTCCGTATTTCCATACTTATTTAATTCTTCCAAAAACTCATTCCGAGGGTAACCATCTGAATAATT
The DNA here is from genome assembly GCA_964605525.1 of uncultured Bdellovibrionales bacterium. Classification (GTDB taxonomy): domain Bacteria; phylum Patescibacteriota; class Minisyncoccia; order Moranbacterales; family UBA9337; genus UBA12151. The sequence continues at coordinate 33,398 of CAZSCV010000005.1, read as the reverse complement.
TCTCATTTCATTTTTCTCGATATCAAACAAATAGCTATAATCAGGAAGCAATTCCCCGACAGAAAGAACTGAATCTTGAATATATTCAAATAAACTATCAAATCCTTTATGTTTAGCTTCATTTTCAAAATGATGCTTAGCTATGTAATTTTTAAAGCCAAAAAATCCCTCTCCGGCCTCCCATTTCAAATACGCCTCAGGAGATCCGCGATGCGGTGTTCCAAGAGCAACGAATTGATCAATATTATCTTGATAATCATTTTCAATATATTGCCTCGCCACCAATCCCCCCATTGAATGAGCAACGACGTCAACTTTTGAAATTTTTGTTTCATTAACCACATCCTGAATTTTTTCTTTTAGCAGTATTGCTGTTTCAATATTGCTATTTCTCCATTGATATGGAAATTTGAAAATATTAATATCTTTTTCATATCCATTTTTTTCCAAGGAATCGAGCAAGTCTCCATATGAATGAGTAATTGGATCCAGCGTCCAACCAAAAAAACTTTTCTCAGAACCCATAATCCCGGGAACGATAATAACCGGATCAACGATTAAATCATTTGTTCTCCAAGAATCCAAAGCTGCGTTTCCCAAAATCTGATCACCGTCAGTTACCCCATCATCATCCTCTTCTTTTGGACCAAGAGGATCTCCGTACCAATTATTCTTAAGCAAGACATCATCCCCGTCTGCAACGATTGATGTAACTGCAATCACATTATCTTCAAAATTTGAATTTACAATTTCCGCTTTTCCTTCTGATTCAACCCTCACTGCCGCATATTCTGAAGAAGAAAAAATTGAATTTTCAATATGTACACTTCCGGAATAAATTTCCAGTGCTGCGGATTGAGCTTGTGCCGTTTGCGCATTTGCAACATTGAGTCGGCTAAAATCATTTCGACCAAAAATTATTATCGGGGGAGCATCTAATTTGAATCCTCCATTCTTAATTTGAACAAAACGAAAAAAAGATTGCGAATTCAAATCATCATCCAATACAATAGAATATTTATCCTCATCATCTTTTTTATCGAAAATTATGGGATTTTCCATAATTCCCTCCGCCTGAATTTTCCCGCTTTCAACAACCAAACTTGCAGGAGAAGAAGGATGGCTAGGATTAAAAACGACTTTCGTTCCGGGCTTTATCGTTAAAATTGCCCCATTTGTAATCGAAACTGAGCCAGTTATCTCCACCACGCCTTCCCAGGTGTCATCATCGCTAATTTCCTCATTAGAAGCTTTCGCACTAAATAAATTTTCTGAAGAAAAATCAAAGGGAATCAGGGAAAAAGAAAAAATCAAGAGAACTGCGACTGCGCTACTTTTTTTTATTTTTGTTTTCATCTTTCTTATTCTTAATAAAATTAATTATCAATGCAATAAAAAGCAATAAATTTATATATGGCCAAATGTAAATTGAAAAAAACTTCAACCATTCTAAATTATAAAGTTTAAATAAACGAGAGTTGGTCATCACATTAAGAAACCAGACGGCATTACTGAATAATGATATTAAGAAAATAAACAGAAAAAGACGTTTTGTAAAAAACAAAACAATTAAAGACACTGCCAAAAAAACTAGCATCATTAATAATGCTAACGACAAATCACCTGATGGACTACTCCAAAACATAACATTTTTATCTCCCAATCCCCACTCTTAATAAGACTATCTAAAGCGGAATTGGAATTTTTTTGTTTTAATTTTTATTTCACTTTGTAATATTCTTTGTACCAATCCACAAAATTTTTAATTCCTTCTTCAATTCTGGTGGTTGGCTCCCAGCCGAGTTTGCGTAACTTACTGATGTCCGCCACAGTCGTCGGAACATCTCCCGGTTGCATCGGCATCAAGTTTTTCTTGGATTTCTTTCCCACATTTTCTTCCAGCACCTCAATATATCGCATCAAAGTATCCTCCCTATCCCCTCCGATATTCATCACATCATAACCACTGCAATTATCCATAACCGCAATTGTTCCGGAAACAATGTCATCAATATAGGTAAAATTGCGACTCATCTTTCCCCGATTATACACATCGATCGCCTTGCCTTCAAACATATTTTTTGTAAACTTGAAAAGCGCCATATCCGGCCGACCCCACGGTCCGTACACCGTGAAATAACGCAAAGCAGTCACATTCAAACCATAAATATGATTATATACGTGCGCCAAAAGTTCTGTTGCCTTCTTGGTTGCCGCATAAGGAGAAATCGGAGTATCCACACTATCAGTTTCAGAGAATGGTTGCTTGGTATTGTTTCCATAAACAGAAGATGAAGACGCGAAAACAAAATTTTTAATCTTATGCTTCACACTTGCCTCCAAAAGATTCATCGTTCCACGAATATTCACTTCTTCATATAACATTGGATCAAGCAAAGAACTGCGCACTCCCGCCATCGCCGCCAAATGAATAACCTTGTCAATTTTTTCCTTCTTGAAAATTCTCTCCAATGCTTTCGCATCCCGAATATCCGCCTTGTATAATTTGAAATCATAACCTTTGAGCAATTTTTTCACACGGTCTTTTTTCAAATTCACATCATAATAATCATTGAAATTATCAATCAAAACCACATTATCCCCCCTGTCCATCAAAGACTTTGCCAACGCGCTTCCAATAAATCCGGCTCCTCCCGTAATAAACACTTTGATTTTTTTTCGTTTCTTTTTTGCAGTTTCCATTTTTTTTATATTCTTAAATTGATTAATACTAATAAATATCACACAACGCTTTAAAAAAACAAATTCTTTCCAAAAAATAATGAATTTTTCTTTTTACTCTTGTCTTCGTGCGTATATGACAAGAACTTCACGCACGAGCCAATCGAGTGCCAACAAAGAAAAAATACTCCAACCAAAAGGGACAATTGGAAAAAGAAAAATTCATTATTTTTTGGAAAATCATACGAAAATTATTTTTCTTATTTATTCATCCTATTTTCCCAATACCACTGGTACACATCCTGCACGATCGGAACCGCATTGTAACTTTCCTCCCCTTGCCCCTCAACCAGCACCACCAAAACAATCTCCGGATTTTCATATGGAGCATAGGAAACAAACCAACCGTGCGTTTTTCCTTCTCCTCCATATTGTGCCGTTCCGGTTTTTCCTGCAATTTCAATCGGCAAACTATTCAAACTCATCGCCGTTCCTTCCGTCACCGTCATTCTCATTCCCTCTTGCACTATTTTTAAAATCTGCGAACTAATCAATTGTTTTCTGATTGCCCGGGGAGAATAATTGTCAGTTTCCCCCCTGAGATTGCGCGCTTGAGAAACAACCCTTGGTTGATACAACGTGCCACCGTTGGCAATGGCGGAAATATAGGCGGCAATTTGCAAGGGAGTCGCCGTAATATATCCCTGCCCAATAGACGCATGGTAGCTATTTCCAATGTACCATTTTTCTCCAAATTTCTCCAATTTCCAATTTTCATCCGGAATAAATCCTTCCGTCTCTCCGGGAATATCAATTCCGGTCGCGCTTCCAAAACCGAACAAATTGTAATATTGCTTCATCTTCTCCATCCCCAATCCTTTTACATTTCCATATCCTCCTCCAACGCTATAGAAAAAAACATCGCTTGAAACCGCAATCGCCCGTCTGACATCCGTGAAACCATGCGCTTTCCAATCGCCAAAAGAATAACCTCCGACACTGATTCCTCCCCGGCTTTCAATTTGGGTTTGGGGAGTTATATTTCCCTCCGTAAGAGCAGCACTGGCAAGCAGGGGTTTGATAGTTGAACCGGGAGCATATTCCCCGGAAATTGACCGGTCAAACATCGGACGGAGAGGATCATTCATTAAATTTTGATATTGATCAGAAGAAATTCCGCTAGCAAAAAGATTATTATCAAAACTCGGAATACTCACCATCGCCAGCACGCCTCCATCATTTGGATTAATCGCCACAGCTGTCGCTGTTTTTAATTTTTTTTCTTCCAAAACATTTGCCATACTATCAAATAATTTTTTCTGCAACTGCGCATCGATATTCAAAATCAAATCGCTTCCCGGCTCGGGACTCACAACTCCCACCTCGCGCTTGGCTCTACCCACTGAATCCACCTCGATTCTCTTGGTTCCGTTTTTTCCGCGCAATTTGCTTTCATATGACTTTTCAATTCCTTGCTTTCCAATGTAATCAGTAAGAATATAATCAGGATTTTCCTCCAATTCTTCCGGACGAATTTTTCCTTCATAACCAAGAATGTGGGAAAAAATCAGCCCATCCTCATATTTACGGACTGCATTTTTTTCAATGCTGAACCCTGGAAAATTCTCCTTTTTTTCTTCAATTGTGAGCGCCTCTTCTTGGGATATATTTTCCTTAATCAAAATCGGAGATAATGATGAGGGCTTCGCATTTTCCAAAACTCCCAAAATATCTTCTTTGTTCATTTTCAAAATACTCGCCAATTTATCGGAAATACTTTCCCACTTGCTTGTTTCAAGCGGAAGATCTGCCGGAACAACTACAACATCCATACTCGGCATATTATTTACCAAAACTTGCCCATAACGGTCGTATATTTTTCCCCGAGGCGCCTTGATACTCACAGATCGAATGCTGTTTTCTTTGGCAACTTCTTTATAATATCCACCCTTCACAATGCCTAAAAAAAATATTCTGCCTCCCATCACAAACAAAACCGCCAAAGAAACAAACCAAAAAATATCCAATAATTTTTTATTGAAAGGATTTTCCACCCGCGAAGTTTCTTGTTCCGTAATTGTCATCAAAGAATCTTCCACTTCATAGCGGTCGATTAGCTCTCTTTTTATTTGATATTTTTTATCTATCATAAATATCTTTTTTTATTTTATATTCACCGCGCTTTCGTAAAAAGCCAAACGTTTTTCCATCCGGCTTATAGCCCAATAGAGAAAATAAAAAGCGATAATATTGCAAAATGATCCAGCGAGCACTCCTTTGAAAAAACTCGCCGCCCCTCCGCCAAAAAATTCCACCACCCCTCCCTGCCATGAGAAAAGATTGACTACCGAAAAATTATTGAGAAATGTCACTGAAATTATCAGCAAAAATACCAACAAAAAACTCCAGCCACGACTTTCAATCAGAAGTCTTTTGGAAATAAAACTCACGATATATGCTGAAAAAATAAAAAGTATCGCGTTTTTTCCGACAATATCAAAAGCCAAAAAATCGACAAAAATTCCAAGAAAAACAGCGTAGATCCAAGCTTTTTCAAATCCGGAAATAATCGTCCAAGCCACCGCCGCCATTAAGGCAAAACTTGCGACACATCCATGAAACGAAAAAGAAGCAAAAAAATATGCTTGCAACAAGGCAATCGTCGTTATTGCCGTTGCTTTGAAAATAAAATTCTCCATTGATTTCTATTTACCGCTCTTGATTACGGAAACAAACCGCAAATCAACAGGTGAGATTAATTGAGAAACAGTCGCCTGCTGGAACAAATGGTCCGGGGAAGCATAGACATCCTTTATTTTTCCAATCAGCAATCCTCTTGGCATCTCTCCTCCGATTCCGGAAGTTGTCACCTCGTCGCCAATATTAAGCCTGTCTGTTTGCAACACATCGTCCAATATCAACCCCAATCCATGCTCTCCTTTTACAATTCCTTTTGCTTCGTTTGAACCTGCTTGCGCATTGATTGAACTTTCCGGGTTCGACAAAAGCATCACCTGGGACGTGCCGGCATACGTGCTTTTTATATACCCGATAAGATTTTTTCCTGACACGACAACAGGCATTCCCTCAGCAATTCCATCGTTTTTTCCTTTGTCTATCATAATCCAGTTTCCCACACCATGAACATCTCTTCCAATCACCTGGGCCATTTGCATTTCAAAACGATCCCGCAAAAACAAACTATTTTGCTCTCTCAATAGATCATTTTCTTTTTTCATATCCCGAAGCATCGCATTTTCCGCTGCCAAACGCAGATTTTCATCACTTAATTTCGCATTCTCTGTTTTCAAATCACCGATAGAAACAAGAAAAACTCCCAATTGCTTGGTTCCGTCAGAAGATATAAATAATACTTTTTGAAAGGGATAGGCAACGCGGAATATAATCCCGCGGAAAAAATCAAAGAAATTATTTGGATTCCAAAAAATCAAAAAACCAAAAACAATTGTCACGACAATGACACGAAATATTTTTCGACTGGAAAAACTTTTAAACATATCGCTTTTTTATTACAATCATGACTTACACAATTAAATAACAAAACTCTCGATTTTCCGAAAAAATATACACCTTTAAAAAAATAATGAATTTTTCTTTTTACTCTTGTCTTTGTGCGTATATAACAAGAACTTCACACACGAGCCAATCGAGTGCCAATAAAGAAAGAGTGACCTAATCAAAAGGGACGATTGGAAAAAGAAAAATTTATTATTTTTTTTGAAAGGTGCAAAGAAATCATTCGAGCATATGTACTTTCTGCATATAAATAAAATTTCTACCTCAATGGCCGGTCGTCATACTGATTGTCAATCAAAACCTCTCTCAAATTATCCAGATCCTCCAAAACAATTCCTGTTCCCCGCACCACCGCCGTCAAAGGATCCTCCATCATCCGCACCGGCATTTCAGTATGGTTGGCAATCGCTTTGTCCAGCCCGCGAATCAAACTTCCTCCGCCTGCCAATATGATTCCTCGTTGCATAATATCTGAAATGAGCTCCGGCGGAGTTTCTTCAATTATGGTTTTAATATTATTGATAATAATTCGGATTGAACGGGAAAGCGCCTCACGAATTTGTTCGTCATTGGCTTTAACTTCCTTGGGCAGTCCGCTCACCAAATCCCGTCCTCGAATCATCATCGTGAGAGGTTTTAGCTGAGGATACGCACTGCCAATGGCTATCTTCGCCTCTTCGGCTGTCTTTTCCCCGATTAACAAATTGAATTCATCCCGGCAATATCTGATTATATCCTCATTCATTTCATCTCCGGCAACCCGCAAACTACGCGAAACAACCACTCCTCCCAAGGAAATCACCGCAATTTCCGATGTCCCGCCTCCGATATCAACAATCATATTTCCAGCCGGAGTAGTTACTGGCAGACGCGCTCCGATAGCCGCCGCCATTGGTTCATCGATTACATACGCCTCTCGCGCTCCCGCATTGAGGGATGCATCAATTACCGCCCGCTTCTCCACCTCAGTCACGCCAGAAGGAATTCCAATCAAAACACGCGGACGAGGAAGAAGCGAAAAAGAATCTTTGTGAATTTTATCAATAAAATATCGAAGCATTTGTTGCGTGACTTCAAAATCACTCACCACTCCGTCCACCAAAGGACGCGTTGCCACAATATGGCTTGGAGTTTTTCCTACCATTTTTTTCGCCTCTTTTCCGATTGCCAGAATTTGTCCGGTTCTTTTGTTAATCGCCACCACAGAAGGCTCATTGATAACAATCCCTTTTCCGCTCACATAAACCAAGGTATTGGCAGTTCCCAAATCAATTCCGATATCTTTGGAAAATTTTCCAAAAAACTTTCCGGTTATTTTGCGATATAAACTATTGAATTTATCCAACATAAAAAGTGAAATAAGCCTCTCGGATTATTTTTCAGATATTTAAATTTATCTATTTATTTTCTTTAACAATACACTAAAAAAACCCTCTTGTCAAAGTTGGAAATTTTATCAAAATACGCAAAAAATGTCTATTTCAGTTCAAATTTAATTCAAATACAAAGGGGGTTTGCAAAATTTGCAACCCCCAAAAAAAATCACAGATAATCCGCCGCCATACTTGCCAACTGACTTCGACATCCTCCGGCAAGAGTAATATGCCCGTGAATTGACAACGGTGAAAGTTTTTTCACCGCATACGTCAATCCGTTGCTTTCCGCATCGACATATGGATTGTCGATTTGGCAAGGATCACCGATAAGAACAAACTTGGTTCCCTCTCCAGCGCGGCTGAGAATAGTTTTTACCTCGAATGGCGTCAGATTCTGTGCCTCATCAATAATGTAGAATTGCCCGCGAATCGAACGCCCGCGCATAAACGTGAGCGCCTCCAACTGCACAGCGTCCTCGCTTTTATTCTTTTTCTTTCTTTTAATGCCCATACTCTCTGCCCTACTTGAAATAAATTCAAGAATATCCGAGCAGGACTTCATCCAAGGTGCCAGCTTGTTCTCTTTGTCTCCGGAAAGATAACCCAGATCATTCCCGATTGAAATAATCGGGCGGGAAAAAAGAATTTTTTCATACATCTTTTTCCCATTGGAAACTTGAGACAAACCTGCCAAGAGAGCCAGCATGGTTTTTCCAGTTCCGGCTTTCCCCGTTAATGTCACAACCTCAACATTTGGATCTATGAGCAGATGATACGCCATTATCTGCTCAATATTTTTCGGCCAAATACCGCAAGAATTGGGCATCTCCCATTTGTGCCGGCAAAGATCGCCATTGCCATCATAACGACCAAGATATTTTCGATTGCCATTTGCCATTATGACGAACTCATTCGCCATCAATCCCGCTAGGTCAATACCATCAACATCACTAAAAATTTTTTCCAAAGGATACCGACTCCCATTGCAACAACAATCCTTTATTAAACCTTCGGGAGCATCGATGTTTCGATAACCCTTAAATCTGTTATCAAATAAAACATCATTTTTCTCGGTCTCAAGATCCATCGTTTTAATCCCGAGAATATTAGCTTTGACGCGCATATTCAAGTCTTTGGAAGCCAGAATAATATCTCCGGATTCCCTTCTATGCAGATGATAAACGACTGCCAAAGTCTGATGATCAAGAGTTTTCGAATTAAAATAGTCCGTAATGCCCCAAATTATTTCAGGACCCGCTATCGATATTTTTACCATTTTTCCATCCGGCAATCTTATTCCTTCACTGAAACTTCCAAATTCACGCAAGCTGTCGAGATACTTCAACGACCTTCTTGCGTTAAATCCCTTTGCACCCTCCAACTTCTTCATTCCATCTAGCTGCTCGATTACAGCCATCGGAATCACGACATCGCAGTCATTCAAACAATTAACTGCCATCGGATTGTGCAGAAAAACGCTTGCGTCCGGCACAAGAATTTTTCTTTCTGCTGATTGTTGAGTTGTCATGTTGCCTCCTTGACAAAGGTTATTTACCAAAAAATAAAAAAGCTAACGACTGCGCGTTGCTTTTGTTTTTAAGGAACAATTCCTCTTTTTATTTAATTTTTCCTAATCTCAATATATCAAACTAACAATTAAAAGCAACTGCCTGCAACTCTGTGATAATCAGTGCGATGAATAACTACTAAAGAGCGAACGCAATGCTAGTTTGCTTTTATCAATAATTTGTGCAATTTTACATTGTCTTTCTCTAGTTTTTTTATTCTAATTTCCAGTAATCTTATTTCTTCATTCTGATATTTTTCACTCTTTTTTAATATTTCAAGTTCCATTTTTATTTCTTTCAGTTCCTCATCAATTGACATTAAATATGACAAAATGGTATCAAATTTACTTTCTGACTCTTTTTTAAATCCTGTCATATCAGATTTAAATTCAGTCATATCAGATTTAAATTCAGTCATATCAGATTTAAATTCAGTCATATCAGATT
>CAZSCV010000005.1:0-23688 GCA_964605525.1 uncultured Bdellovibrionales bacterium | reverse complement strand
TAAATTCAACCATATCTTTTCTAAATTCGGTCATATCTTCTTTAAATTCAAGAAATTCTTCATGATTTTTATCAATCTTGCGATTCATTCCGTCAAAACTTTCCATTATCAAATCGAATTTGGAATTAATATCTTCCAAAATAACCCCGAATTGATCGTTTTCTCCAATAATATTTTTCTTTTTTTGAGAAATTTTCTTTTTCATATCTTCAGTATAACACAATTTTAATTATTCCAAAATTGCTTTAATTCGGCGGATTCCGGCACTGGATGATTCTTCTTTTTTAATTTTGAAATGTCCAAGCTCGCCAGTGTTTCCCGCGTGCGGTCCGCCACAGAGTTCAGCGCTAAAATCTCCGATTGAATATACTTTCACAACGTCGCCATATTTGGATGAATCAAAAGAAACTTTCACTTTTTCCAAAGCCTCATTTTTCGGCATTTCAACCATCTCGACTTCAATTTTCTCTTCAATTTTCCGGTTTACCAAATCCTCAACTTGTTTCAATTGTTCTGCGGTCAATTTTTCCGGATAATTGAAATCAAAGCGCAATCTTTCGGCAGTAATATTTGATCCTTTTTGATAAATTTCTTCTCCCAACACTTCACGAAGCGCCGCCAAAAGAAGATGCGCCGCAGTGTGCAATTTCACTGTTTCTTCACCGGAATCAGCCAACCCACCCTTGAATTTACCCGCTGAAGCCGTCCGGGAAAGATTTTGATGTTTTTTAAATTCATCTTCAAAATCTTTTTTATCAACCGAAAAATTCTTTTCTTTGGCCAACTCTTCTGTCATTTCCAACGGAAATCCGTATGATTGATATAAATTAAAAGCATCTTTTCCTGTAATCAAAGTCAATTTATTAAATTCTTTCAAGCCTTTTTCCAAAGTCTGTCTGAATTTATTTTCCTCTTTTTCCAATTCAATAAAGACAATTTCTTTCGCAATAATAATTTCCGGATAAACTTCTCCGTAAATTTCAAAAACGACTTTCGCAATTTCTTTGGTAAAATTATTTTCAATTCCAATCATTTTTCCATAGCGAATTGCCCGGCGAATGAGCCGACGCACGACATAACCCTGATCAGTGTTTGATGGTGCAATTCCTTCGGAAATCACGAATGTTGCCGCTTTGATATGATCAGAAATAATGCGAAATTCTTTTTTGCAATCTTCATATTTCTTTCCAGAAAGTTCTTCAATTTTCTCAATAATCGGCCAAAATAATTCTGTTTTGTAATTGTCATCAAATCCATTCAATACCGAAAGTATTCTTTCCATTCCCATTCCCGTATCGACATTCTTTTTTGCCAGTGGAACAAATTTTCCTTCTTTGTTTTTTTCAAACTGCATAAAAACATTATTCCAAATTTCCACCCATTGATCATTATCATCAGCAAAACTTTCCGGGATTTTGTCCAGTTCGCCAACCCAATAAAAAATCTCTGTGTCCGGACCACACGGTCCTGTCTCTCCGGCTGGACCCCACCAATTATTTTTCTTGGGAAGCTTCGCAATTTTATTTTCTGAAATTCCAAGCGCTTTCCACTTCTCAAAAGACTCGTCATCGAAAGAAACGTTTTCATCTCCTTCAAAAACTGAAACTGCCAACCGATTTTTGTCTAATCCCATCCATTCGGAAGAAGTTAAAAACTCGAAGCTCATTTCGATTGAATCTTTCTTGAAATAATCACCGAAACTCCAATTTCCCAACATTTCAAAAAAAGTGTGATGTGTCGCGTCTCCTACTTCATCAATGTCTGTTGTTCTCACGCACTTTTGAACATTTGCCACCCTCTTTCCTCCTGGATGCTTTTCTCCCATAATATATGGCACCAACGGATGCATTCCGGCAGTTGTAAAAAGCGTTGTCGGATCATTTTCCGGCACCAAAGAAGCCGAAGGGATGATTGTATGCCCCTTCGACTGGAAAAATTCCAAATATTTTTGCCTAAGTTCTTGTGCTGTCATCATATATTCTACTGGAGGAAAAATTTTTTATTGCTTTTTGTCCAACACCCATTAAACCAATTTATAATATTCCTCACCTTTATTGTCAACCGCAAACAAATGTTTTTGCAATTCATCTTCATCCAAAATATTTTGACTTTCCTGAACATCTTCCAATCTTCTTTCAAAATCACTTTTCTTTATTCCACCCCCACTAAGATCATGAAAAAAATTAGCCAACGCGATTCTGTTTGGCGATTTAGGACTTATCTCTTTTTTATCCTTAAAAAACTTCCTGAATCCATTTAAGTAACCTTTTTCGAATGTTATTTCATCTCGCAAAAAATCATCATCTTCCAGCAAACCCTTCGTATAGTCATTTAATAGGCTCATTTCATAACGTATTATTTTTCTAACATCGTCCCTAACATTCTTTCCTTCGGAATATCTTCGAGCAAAAGCACCCGCATTAACCAATATTGAATTTCCAAATATATGCTTTGCTTGCCCCTCTCCTTCAATAAAGAAGTCATGATTATTTTCATACAAATCTAATATTTTATCCTTCAATTTTCTGATGATCATTTCCATTTCCCGCCCCTCATCTTCTGAAAATCCAAATTCATTATTACTAGACTCCCGCACAAACTTACTATCATAAAAACCTTCATATTCCTTAATATGCTTAATAAGTCCTTCTAAACATGAATCACTCATCCGCTCTTTTTTTTCTTCAGATTCTACGGATGGCTTTTCAAGATAAGATTTTTCGTACATAAAAATATTATTTTATCGTTTTTTCCAATTCTCTGTAATCATCATCTGTCCAATGATAACGAAACTCTCCTTTTACCTTGGAAACTGCATCACTTGCAGAAATTTTTCCACCTTCAAAATCTCTCGCCCAATCCTGAAGTCTTCCTTCAAAACCGGAAGTTAATTTTTCTCCTTTTCTGGTGGCAATCTGCAAAACCGCCGCATGCAATTTCCTCATATTTTTTATTTTATTATCTTAATAATTCCCCCGCCCAAAACTTCTCCATCATCCGCATAAAACACCGCCGACTGCCCGGGAGTAACTGCCTTTTGCACCTCAACAAATTCCACTTCATAACTTTTGGCTGTAGCTTTTCTTATTATAGCATCGACTAACGGATTTCGGTAGCGAATTTTCACATTAACTTTGAGCGGAAATTTCGGCTCGCTTCCCCCGATCCAGTTGATATCGCGCACCTGCATTTCTTTTTTGAAAAGTTTTGGATCATCCTCCTTGTTTGTAACAATCAGGATATTTTTTTTCAAATCTTTCTCGACAACATAATACGGACCCGTTCCGCCAATATTGATTCCTTTGCGCTGACCGATAGTATAAATTGAAAGCCCTTCATGCTCGCCCACAACTTTTCCGTCCGTATTAACGATTTCACCTTTTTTCATTGGAGTGTTTCTTTTGATAAAATTGGTTGGATATTTTTCTTGCGTGAAGCAAATTCCCTGCGAATCATCCTTGTCAAAAACCGGAAGCCCGAATTTTTTTGCCAATTTACGAATCTCCGGTTTTTGATATTCCCCGACCGGAAAAATTATCTTCGCCAATTGTTTTTGCGTGAGATTATACAAAAAATATGTTTGGTCTTTTCCCTTATCCTCTGCCTGAAATAAATGATAGCTACTAATCTTGGATTTGGTAATTGGTAATTCCCGCTTTATGCGAGCATAGTGTCCGGTTGCCACAAAATCAGCGTCCATTTCCAACATTTTTTGAAACAAAAACTTGAATTTAATGCGCGGATTGCAAGCCACGCATGGGTTTGGCGTACGTCCCGCCTTGATTTCATCCAAAAAATAATCCACCACTTCTTTCTTGAATTCTTTGGCGGCATTGACAGTATACAACGGGATATCCAAAATCTGCGCCACTTTGCGCGCATCCTCAAAAGCTTCCAATGAACAACACTTGTTTTCTACCAATTCATTCTCCTCGGGGTCTTTCCAAAAATGCATAAAAACACCAACGACATCATATCCTTGTTTTTTGAGCAGCGCCGCCGAAACCGAAGAATCTACTCCACTGGAAAGCGCCAACACCACACGCTTTTTCTTCTTGTCTTTGGCAGTTTTATTTTTCCCAATTGATTTATTTTTATTCATAACCCAATCCTACCAAAAATTACCCCTCCGCACAATAACTACTGAATCTTTATTGCTTTTTTGGTTTGTTTGGGGTAGTATTTATATATGTTTGGACTAATCAAATCAATAATCTGGATTGTCGGTTTTGCGGTTGTCGCTTCTTTCGCGCTCGACTATTTTGGCTATGAAATCAATAAAGGCTATTTTTCCGAAAGAAAAGGAGAATGCCAGCAAAAACTCAAAGAATGCCAAAACGAAGTTTTACACCAAGGATTGGACAACGCCCAATGCAAATTCGACTGCGTTGATCCGAAATTAATCATTAAAAAGAAATGAAGTTATGCGTTTAGTAATAAATCTTCCCGCCTACAATGAAGCGGAAAAAATAGCCCAAACCATCAAAAGAATCCCCCGCCATTTTGACGGAGTTGATGAAGTTTTTGTACAAGTTATTGATGATGGATCAAAAGACGGCACCGCCAAAGCCGCAAAAGAGGCTGGCGCGGATATGGTCCACATCCACGAAGTTAACCGCGGAATCGGAGTTACTTTTCGCACTGCCGTATACAAAGCCCTGGGAAACGGGGCGGACATTATGGTAAACATCGATGCTGACGGACAATTTGATCCCAATGATATTGAAAAAATAATTCGCCCGATTCTCAACGGAGAAGTCGACATGGTAAGTGCCGACCGTTTCGGAAAACATGAAGCTAAAAATATTCCTTGGATTAAAGATTTTCTCAACCGCGTGGCCGCCAAAATCATCGGAGGATTTCTTAATCAAAAAATCAACGACCTCACTTGCGGTTTTCGCGCCTACAATCGCGAATGCCTCCTTCGTCTCAATCTTCCGGGAAATTTCACCTATACTCAAGAAGTGATCATTGATGCTATTGGAAAAAATTTGAAAGTAAAATGGGTTCCGGTGGAAGTAACCTATTTCGGCGATCGCAAATCCCGCGTTGTCAAAAGCGTTTACAATTATGTCAATAATAGCGGAAAAATCATCATCAAGGCTATTCGCGATGTCCGTCCGATGAAATTCTTCGGCGTACCGGGATTAATTTTGATATTCGCTTCTTTATTTATTTTTGCAGTCTTTGCGGTTTTTTACTTTCAAGAATTTAAAATCTCCCCTTACCGCAATTACCTCCTGCTTTCAATAACCTTTCTTCTGGTCGGATTGCAATTTATTATTTTCGCCCTCATCGCCGATATGATCAAATCCAACCGCAAACTCACAGAAGACCAAATGTATTTATTGCGAAAAGAAAAATACAGAAAAAAAATTTCAAATTAATAATCAAAAATATGGAAAAATCAGATTATCCGAAAGTTTTATTCATCAGCCGAGCATATCCTCCGATTCTCGGCGGGATTGAAAATCAAAATTATGAGGTGTCCAAAAGTCTCTCTGAAATTGCCGACGTAAAAATAATCGCCAACAAATTCGGAAGAAAAATGCTCCCGCTTTTCGCTCCATACGCATTATTTCAAACCTTCTTCCTTCTTCCAAAATATGATGTCATTCTTTTGGGCGACGGGGTTTTGAGTATTATTGGCTGGTTTGTTAAATTATTTTCCAAAAAACCCGTCATCTCCATCGCGCACGGACTAGACCTTAATTGGAACAGCTCTTCATTAGGAGTTTGGTATGAAAAAATTCTCATCGCGCTGTACAAAAAATTATGGGTGGGGATTTTCTTTGAAAAAATAGACAAATTCATTGCAGTCGGAAATACCACCATCAAAGAAGGAGTGAAACTTGGAATCCCGGAAGAAAAATTCGTCTTTGTTCCCAATGGAGTAGATGCGGAGAAATTCTTAGGCACAAACGATTATTCTCGCCGGGATCTGGAAAAAACCATCAATATGAATCTCTCGGAAAAAAAAGTAATTCTTACTCTCGGCCGACTTGCTAAGAGAAAAGGAGTGGCTTGGTTTGTGGAAAATGTACTGCCAAAACTTCCGGAAAATATTATCTATGTAATTTCCGGCGATGGTCCGGACAAAAAGAACATCAAAGCTGCCATCAAAAAAACCAAGCAATTTGACCGCGTAAAACTTTTTGGTCCTGCTACTGATCCGGAAAAATATCTTCTCTATAATACGGTTGACTTATTTGTTCAACCAAATATAAAAGTTGCGGGTGATATGGAAGGATTTGGACTAGTTGTCTTGGAAGCGGCGGTTTGCCGAAGAGTTGTCATCACCTCGGAATTGGAAGGTCTCAAAGATGCCATCACCAATGGAAAGAACGGTTTTCTGGTTGAACCGGAAAACGCCGAAAAATATGCCGCCAAAATTAAAGCCCTCTTAGAAAATGACGATGTGCGGAAAATTTTCGGAGAGCGTGCCCGCGAATTTGTCAAAGAAAATTACACCTGGGAAAATATCGCCAAGAAATATTTGGAAGAAATTGAAAAGGTTTTGAAATAATTTCATGCAGTTAACTTTGTTTTATATCTCGATAATATTCCTCCTCCTTCTTCCTGGATGGTTTTTGTTTTTGGCTGTTTTCGGAAAAACAACCAAATTTTCCGCGTTGGAAAAATTCACTGCCTCTTTCGGATTCGGATTGGTCGCAATAAACTTTCTGATTATGCTTTTAGGTAAAAGCGGGTTTATCATTACCGGAAAATCAATCATAATTACAGTTTTGTTTTTTCTTGCCATAACCGCGCTCGCATATAAACTGCAAATCAAAAAAGCAAAAAAAGAAACTTCTCTGGAGGAAAAAAATGATGAAAATAAATTATTCTCTTTTTCCAAAAACCAAACCGCGCTAATTATTCTTATTTTAGCTCTCACTTTTTTTATTAAAACAATTTATCTGTCCGACACTATCTTCCCTACGTCTACTGATTTGGGACACCATATGTATTGGTCGAAGCTCATTTCCCAAACCGGACATCTTCCGAATTATCAAGAAAGCGACATCATTCAAACCGAAGACAGCTACCGCGTTAGCGACCCCGAGCCGATTGCTGATTTTATTATCGGCGAACATCTGATTTTTTCCGCCATCAATCTGCTCTCTAGGATTAGTTTTGTTTCCTATTTCCCCACTCTTATTTTATTTCTGTTTAATATTCTCGCCATTTTGGCTATTTTTATCCTAACCTTGCGCTTTTTTGAAAAATCAGGCGCCGATCAAGCGCAAACAATTGCAATTTTGGCTTTGTTTTTCGCTGGACCAATTTATGCCCTGGCTTCTCCTCAAGCGAAATTTGCCAGCGGAGGAGTAATCGGAAACACTTTCGGAAATTTCCTCATTCCTCTGGCAATCTATTTTTTCGCGCGCGCACTCAATGAAGACAATCGCAAAATGATGTTTTCAGCAATTTTCACAACCGCCGGAATGTTTTATATCCACCACCTCAGTTCTTTTGTCTTCATATACATTTTCATTTTCACTCTACTATTTTTCATCTTGTTTAATTTCAAAAATATTCCATCCTACCTGAAAAACTGGTCAAGATTGGTTTTCTCTCCGGAAGTTCTTTCTCTTCTTTTTTTCTGTTTTTTGTTTCTCGTTTTTATATACACCCCGACATATCTTGATTCCAGCGCAGTAGGAACTGCTGTCGGCACCCCCTCCAAGTCAACTCGCACCGGACTCACATTTAGCCAACTCTCTTTCAGTTCCGGACAAATACGTATGGCATTGGGACTGGTCGGATTGGTAATTTTAATAGCAAGTGTCAGGCGCAAAACATACTCCTCCGTGTTCCTGATCGGCTGGACGGCTTCCATCCTGCTGATGTCGCTACGCCCGCAATGGCTCTATCTTGATATTCCCTCCGATCGAATCGCCAACTATCTTATCTTCCCTCTTATTATTGCCTCCGCTTTTGCTATTTTTTGGATATTTTCTTTTTCCCAAAATTACATCCATCCGAAATTTCTGCTTGCATCCTTCCTTCTCCTTCTTGTTTTTTCTTTTTACAGCGGATTCTACGACAACGCTCAATCACTTTCCTCCGGAAGCAACCCAGAAAAAGCGCTTCAAGTTTTTACAGCTTCGAAATATGTATCCGAAAAAGCCCGTCCCGGGGAGCGAGTAATTAAAGACCATAATTATCTCGTCGCTGACTCATGGATAAAACTGTTTTTTATGCAAGATTACAATTTTCCTTTTTCCCGCAGTTTTTTCAAAAGATATGATGATCCGACCAAGCCACGGGAAATGTGCACGCTTTGGATGATTTCCACGCCTAACACTGAAAATGGCCGGAAATGTTTTTCTGATTTAGGAATAAAATTCATTATCCTCAATCCGAATTATGACAGCGTTCAATTTGAAAAAACCGATCAATTTTGGAAAATATTCGCGGCAAAAGATGTCGGTGTTTATTATCAAAAAAATAATCAGCAATAATATGCCCCATAAAATAATTTTATCCATCACCATACTCTTTGTTCTTAGCTGTTTTTTTCTTGCTTGGAGCGAACAAAAACAATACCAACAAGGCAGTAATCAATGGTTTTTGTCTTTCGAGAATCCGCAAAACAGTGACTTGTCTTTTGTTATTGAAAACCAAGGCTCCGCTCAAACTTTCCACTGGGAGTACTGGATAAATGAAAAAAAAATCAGTCAAGGAGATGAAAAAATAAAAAACGCCGAAAAGAAATTTATCAGCATTCCATTTCTTTCAAGCGATAGTATTTCCGGAAAAAACTCCATAAAAACCAGCTCCGATGGAAAAACCAGCGAAATATACAAAATATTTTAATTGACTTTATTAGAATAAACCGTTAAAATATGCCGACAAGTAAAAGAAAATATTATGAACATATTACACGAACCAAATCCAATTTTGCGCCAAAAAGCCAAGAAAATAAAAGATCCGCTAAGTGAAGAAATTCAAAAACTTATTCCGCAAATGATTAAAACATTAAAAGAAGCCAAGGGTCTTGGTCTGGCTGCTCCGCAAATCGGAAAATCTGTGCGTCTTTGCATCATCGAAGATGGCGAAAAAACCCACATATTGATAAATCCGCAAATAAAATCCGCCTCAAAAGAAATTTCTATTTCAGAGGAAGGCTGCCTGAGTATTCCGGGAAAATGGCTGCCAATCAAAAGAAATGAGGAAGTAAAAGTTCGTTATTTGAATGAAAAAGGAGAAAAGTGTAAACTAAAGACGCGAGGACTTCTCGCCCGAGCCTTCCAGCATGAAATTGATCATTTGGATGGAATTTTAATTATTGATAAAAAATAAAAAAATACAATGATGAGAATAAACAAGGCAATTAAACTGAGAATCGTTTTCATGGGGACATCTTCATTTGCCGAAAAAATATTATCTGCAATGTTGGATGAAAAATACAACATTCTTGCCGTCTTTACCCAGCCGGACAAAAAATCCGGACGTAGTGGAGATATAGCCCAAGGTCCAGTAAAAATATTAGCAGAAAAGAACAAAATTTCAGCCATTCAGCCTGAAAAATTCGACGAAAAAACCGTTTCTGATTTAAAGGAACTTAATCCTGATTTAATAATCGTTGCCTCTTACGGAAAAATTCTCCCCAAAAAAGCGCTGGAAATTCCAGGATTCGGATCAATCAATGTGCATGCTTCTCTTTTGCCAAAATTTCGCGGAGCCTCCCCTATTCAAAATGCCCTTTTATCCGGCGAAGCTGAAACGGGCATAACTATAATGCTAATGGATGAAGGGATGGATACAGGAGACATATTGCTCCAAGAAAAAATTTCCATCTCCGCCACTGACACAGCAGATATTCTCACTGAAAAATTAGCGAAAAAAGGCGCCGAAAAATTATTAGAAGCCATCCCGCTTTGGATTGAGAAAAAGATTTCTCCAAAAAAACAAGACGGAAAAAGGGCCACTCTTTGCCAGCTTATTGAACGCAGTGATGGAAAAATTATCTGGGATAATGAAGCTCAAAATATTTTCAACCAATACCGGGCTTTTCGCCCCTGGCCGGGAATTTTTTCTTTCTGGGATAACAATAATTCGACCAAGCGGATAAAGCTTAACAAAATTTCTCTGCAAAAAATAAATCCACAAAGCTCCCACCGCCTCGGAGAAGTCTTTCAGATAGGAGAAGAGATTGGGGTGCAAACATCCAATGGAATTATAATCCTGAATGAAATTCAACTGGAAGGAAAAAATTCAGTATCCGCCAAAGAATTTTCCAATGGATATCCGGAATTTATCGGCAGCATATTGAAATAATAATGCCAATGAAAAAAAATAAAAAAGAAAATTTAATTCTCCTTATTGGAATTATTTTAATCGGATTCGTTTTTCTTATTACCTTCGTCCGCTCGGGAATAAAAAAGAAAGATGATTCATTAGATGTTAAAATTGATATTCCTGTTGATTATCCAATTACTTATCCGAAAGATTTGAGCGATAAAATCCAGCAAAAATCAAATCTGCAAATTCTTGATTTGCGAAGCCAATCGGATTTCGAGGAAGAACATATCATGAATTCAATAAACATCCCTCAAGAAAATCTCCAAAAAGAAGGAGACATCCTTGATCCGGCAAAAGAAACTATTCTCATAACATACACAGACAGCAAAGAAGCGGTTTCAAATGCCGTAAAATTGCTGGAAAATAATGGATTTGCGGATGTGTCCGTTTTGTATAACGGCATGGAAGGATGGAAAGCGGGACTTTTCAATACAGTCACAAATGGCGATCCGACTTCCATCTTAGATCAATCCAAGGTCATATACATTTCCCCGGAGGAATTTCAGACAATATCAAATAAAAATTCCACATTATTTGTTCTTGATGTCCGCGACCCATCCGAATTTGCGAAAGAAAGTATCCATAATTCAATCAATATCCCTTTCGAAAAATTAGAATCGCGCAAAGATGAAATTTCAAAATTCAAAGAAATTGTCGTATACGGTAAAGATGCCATCGAAAGTTTCCGAGCCGGATCAAAACTTTTTGATTTGGGATTTTTCACCACAAAAACTCTTGACGGAGGGTTTGATACTTGGAAAGAATTTGTTTCCAAAAATTTAACACCGGAGAAATCGGATTCCGACACAGAAAAACAAACCTCCTCTGTGGAAAAATAACAAAAAACATCGATTATGGCAGACAAAAACCGCTTTTCCGCACAGAGCGATTTTTTATTTTTTGCAAAAAATATTTTTTCAACCTACACTATCATCCCCTAATTGGAATATTTGACAAAAAAAACCATTCGTATTATCATACCTATACCATAGGTATTGGTATATAAAATAATTAAAAAAATATTTCTATGAAAAAGACATCGAGCAATAAAACCCGCATCGCCATCGCCTTAAAAAAAGCACGCGCATCGCTGGAAAAAATAATCCCGATGGTGGAACAGGAAAAAAACTGTTTTTCCATTATCCAACAAAACCTGTCAATTATCGGTTTGCTAAAAAATGCCAACCTTTTAATGCTTGAAAGCTACATGAACCAACATTTGGACACACTGAACAAAAACAAGCTTTCACGCCAAGATTTTGAAAATATACGGACGGAAATCATAAAAATTGTCCGCACCGCACAAAATAAATAATTTTTTATCAATAAACAATATTATGTCCGCAAAGAAATACATCCTTGTGTCTTTTGCAGTCGCTATTTTTCTTGGAATTTTCACGTCAATACAAATCCAAGCATCCAAGAAAAATGATGACAAAGCCAACGAAAAACCCACTAAAAAAGTTACTGCGTCCGAAATCACGCTTTCCGAATTTTCCCCCAAAAGTCCGTATTGTTCTTTTGCTGTTGGCGCTCAAAGAAGCGAAATTGTGCCGGAAGTAGGCGGAATTGTCCAAGAACTTTTCAAAAATGAAGGCGACATGGTCCGCTCCGGAGAAATAATCGCTATTATTAACGACTCAACTATTGATGCGCAAGTATCTGGATCAAGTCAGATTTCTGCTGATTTGCAAAAAACTTACGATGATACCAAAAAGCTTTACGCGCAAAAAGTCGACGAAGCCAAGGCTGCCCTCAAAAAAATCAAAGCTAATTACAACGATGGGGATGCTGTCAGAGAAGATGTGAAGTTGGCTGAGGAAGCAGTTGACAGCGCCAAGCGCGCTCGCAATTTGCAACTTTCCTCCGCCCGCGTCCAAATTTCCAGTGCGAAAAGCCAGCAATCAATTGCAAACAGTTACGCACAAAAACAAACTATCCGCGCTCCTTTTTCCGGAACCATTACTCGGCGCCACACAACAATTGGTTCATTCGTTGCCGCCGGAACTCCAATATATTCACTCTCAGCTCCCGGTATAGCCGAAATTGAACTTAATATTCCGAAAAATATAATAGAAAACCTTTCTACCAACCAGGAAATAAACCTCGCTAAGGAAGATTCCGCAATCGCAACTGGTTTTGTTTATGCCAAAAACCCTTTTTCAAATTCAGCCAATCAAAGCGGTATTGTCCGTTTGCGCGCAAAAAATCCTCTGGAAAATTCCATTTCAATCGGCGACTATATTTGTGCCAAATTTCCATTGGAAGATTCCAGGAAAGCCTTAACTGTCTCGGAAAATTCCATCTTGCATGAATTCGGCGATTCATTCGTTTTTACCGTTCAAAACGGAATCGCTATTAAAAAAAATATCACTACGGGGGCAACCGCAGAAGGAAAAACAGAAATTATTTCCGGATTGCAAGACAAAGAAATTATTATTACGGAAGGAATTTTTGAAATCCATAACAACGACCGGATAACTTTTTAATTTTTGATAATTAGCATATTTAAATGAGAACATGCTCCCCTGAAAAATAATGAATTTTTTAGGAGAGCGTACGAAAATAATTAAAACGCACAAACGCCAATATGAAAAAAGAAGAAGATAAAATCGGAATATCCGGAAAAATCACGCGCCTATTCCTCAATAACCGCGAATTAAGCGTCCTCTCTATTCTTATTATCGCTGCTTGGGGCATTGTGAGCTTCATTCTGATGCCTAAGCAATACAATCCGGAAATTGTCGCCCCGGCTTTTATTATTTCCACTGATTTTCCCAATGCCACCAGCAATGAAGTCTTTGAATTTGTCACCCGCCGAATGGAAGATACTATCAAAGAAATTCCAGAAATAGATGAAATTTCTTCCCAATCATTTTCCGGAGGAAAAAGCATAGTAATGGTTAAATTTTATGTCGGATCGGATTTGGAAAAAGCAAAAATAACCCTTACTCAGAAATTGCGCGATAATGCCCAATTAAAACCAGAGGGCGCTTCTGATCCGATCGTCCAAACAATGGATCCGGAAGATGTTCCGATTATTTCTATCGGCATTACTTCCGATAAATTTTCCGAGGAAGCTTTGCGCAAAGCAGCCATCGAAATTTCCGACAATCTCAAGCAAGTTCCCGGGACATCTAAAATAGAAATCAAAGGCGGGCGCATCGACAATTTGAATGTTAATCTTGAAGCTGGAAAACTTGTCGCATTAAAAATTTCCCCTTTTGAAATTACTCAAGCAATTCGATCCGCCAATGGAACTTTTGGGGTACACACATTAAAAAACGACGCATACAATCCCGTAATAACCGTCAATGGAAACATCCAAAATGTTCAAGAATTGAAAGATATAATTATTCGATCGCAAAATGACTCAGTCATCCGCCTATCTGATGTAGCCACAATTGATTACGGACCGGGAGAAATTACCAACTATGTCCGCTTGCGGGAAAAAGAACAGATTGATTCTGCCAAGCCAGTAGTATATATCGCCATTTCCAAATTGAAAGGCGCCAACGCTACGACAGTTGCCAATGCGATTATTGCCAAATTAGATGCCGGCAAAGAATCCTACATTCCACAAGAAATTGAAACCAGGATTCTTCATAATGAAGGCGCTACTGCCAGCGAAGAAATCACCAAGTTATCCATCGAGCTTGCCAAATCAATCGCCATCGTCGGCGCAGTACTTTTTTTGATCCTGGGATTTCGCAGCGCGCTTATTGTTTCCTTGGTTATTCCACTTATTCTTTTCGCGGTTTTTGCTGTCGGCGACCTGTTTGGACAAACCATTAATCGTATCACGCTTTTCGCTCTCATTCTTTCACTTGGTCTTTTGGTGGATGATGCTATCGTGGTCGTGGAAAACATTAATCGTTATTTTCGAATGAAGCTGGGGCTGGGAAAAATCGAAACCGTAGTGCGCGCCGTAGATGAGGTTGGCTCTGCTCTTTTTATGTCCACTCTCACAATGATCCTGGCTTTCGTACCAATGGCTTTCGTTACTGGAATGATGGGACCATATATCGGTCCGATTCCATTTTTCGTACCAGTCGCCCTGGCCGCCTCTCTGCTTTTTGCCGTTACCCTTAATCCGTTTTTCGCCCATCTTTTTTCCAGAAACCAATCACAAGAAAGAAAGCAAAATATCATCAATCGCACTATTGTAAAAATAGAAACAATTTATGCCAAGACTATCCGCCTGTTGCTTGATAACCGGAAAGCGCGGAAAATATTCTTAGCCGGAACAGCACTTGCCATTATTGCCTCTCTTTCATTGCCACTGCTTAAAATCGTAAAATTCCGAATGCTTCCCAAGGCCAATAAAGAACAATTTTATCTCTATTTGGATTTGCCTAATGGAACCGACATTGAAAAAACCGACTTGCTTTCGGCAGAATTGGAAAAAACAATTTTGCTCCAGAATGATATTGAGAGTGTGGAAAGCTTTGTCGGGCAATCACAAATCGTCGATTTTAACGGGCTTTTCAAAGGCAGTTCTTTCCGCACACAACAAAACCAAGCCACACTCAAAATAAACCTGACTGAATTGGAAAAACGCAGCGCAACCAGCGAAAAAATAGCCTCCGAAGTCAGACGGATTTCAGAAAAATTTTCCCTGTCGCATCCGGACGCTAATATAAAAATTGTCGAGGATCCGCCGGGACCGCCGGTGCTGGCAACTCTCTTTTTGAAAGTTCAAGGAAAAGACACTGAAAAAATAACCGCAATCGCCCGCGACATAAAAAAAATAGTTTCCACAATTGACGGAGTTGTCGACATCGACACTTCTATTCCCGAACAAAATGCAGACAAAAATTATCGCATCAATACAGAAAAATGCCAACAGTTGGGCATTACCCCCGACAGCGTCAACCAGATTCTTTTTCTTGGCCTGCACGGAATGCCTGTCGGCGCCTATCATCGTCAAGACGATGAGCTTGGTCGAATGAGCGACCAGGAACAAATTGTCGTCCGCTTAAATGGGAAAGACCGGCAATTTACTGAAAATTTGAATCGCTTAACAATACCGGATAAGAGTGGCGTGCCAATTCCTCTGCCTGAACTTTTAATTGAAATTGATTCGAAAATTGACAGTGTAATATATACCGATGAACGGGAAAAAACCGTTTCCATTTCGGCCGAAATGGAAAATAGAAGCATAGTCTATGCAGTATTTGATATCTTTCCAAAATTATTGAATTACAAATTGCCTGGCGCCAAAGAAACAAAATCTTCCTGGACGCCATTCGGCGCAACGTATACCAATACAGAAACCGGAGAACAATATTCGATTGTAATTGACGGGGAATGGAAACTTACTTTGGAAGTTTTCCGTGACCTGGGAATTGTGATGGCACTGGTTATGTTTCTTATTTATTTCGTTGTCGCCGCTCAAACGGAATCATTGGTTATTCCGCTTCTGATTATGGGTAGTATTCCCCTTTCGCTCATCGGAGTTTTGCCTGGATTTGCCGTCCTGGGATTTGCCAAAGGCACATATTTCAATGCGACATCAATGATTGGCGTTATCGCTTTGTCAGGATTGGCGGTAAAAAATGCCATCATATATTTGGAATATCTGGAACCGCTCCGCCAAAAAGGTTTACCCCTCAAAGACGCGCTGATTGAAACCGGGCGCATCCGCCTCTTGCCGATCATCCTCACCTCGCTCACTGCCATCCTTGGCTCACTCACCATCGTTGCCGACCCAGTTTGGGAAGGCTTGGCTTGGGCAATCGTCTTTGGTCTTACTGCCTCCACGTTGCTCACGTTACTGGTCTTCCCTATCCTTTATTATCTTTTCGAAAAAAGAAAAATTTAGTTATCTTGGAACTCTTGTACTTGCCACACTTTCCGTGTCCTTTCCTCCAAGATTAGAAACCACTGTTACCGTCAGCGGATTGACTGCGCTGTATGTATCGATATAATATTGCCCTGTTTCAGCGTTGTAGGTCATATCTCCATATCCAACCAATGTCAAGGTTACATATTCATGAAAAACCGAACTATCTGCAACTACGGATAATATTTTCTGGGATTTGCTATATTGAGTTTTCGAAATCTCCACATTTTCTTTATACTCGATAACCCTGGTAGCGGAGTCAAATGCAGTTCCTCCATTATTATCCGCAACCGTAAGCTTGGCGTAAAAAGTTCCCTCTTCGGTATAAGTATGATATGCCACTCTTCCTGTTCCATAAGTGCCATCTCCAAAATCCCAATTATATGACACTATTGAACCGTCGGAATCATACGAAACGGAACCGTCAAATGTCATATTCAAGCCTATGATTCCAACTTGATAACTTCCCGCTTCAGCTACCGGCGAAATATTTCCATTGCTGTACTCTCCGTAAACTTTAATATCATCTACATACAACCCTTCGTTATAACAATACTCCGTCGCGTCCGAATAAAGCCTGATCCTTATTTTTATCACGGAACCGCTATAATTTGCCAAATCAAAATTTTCCACTGTCCATTTTTCATTGGTATTATCAAGGCTTGCAAGAGTTGTCCATGTCAAACCGCCATCTTTTGAAATTTCCACCGACGACGAATCGCCATAAGAAAGCAGATTTATATCTTGGAAATAAGCGAGAGACAAGATTGAGTTTTGCAACCCGGTTAAATCGATATCAGCGGAAGTCAGATATCCGGTAGAAGCTACTCCGGAATCAAAACAGCCCGTTTCCTCGATTCCATAATACCAAGACGTTATCGGACTATTCGATCTCCTCTGGCTTTGATGCCAAAGCGCCTCACCGCCGAATCCATCCGTGCCTGACACAACCCATCCGTTAATTTCACTTTCCATATTATCCTCATAAATAATAACCGCGTCTTTTGTGCTCGCCACTGCCACATTGGAAAGTTCTGATACGTTTCCGGCTTTGTCCGTCGTTTTAATGGCAAAATAATAAGCAGTATTCAATCCTAAATTTTTTATTTCAACAGACTCAGCCGTTCCGCTTACACTAGGAACTGGTTCGTTTCCGGCTTGGATTGCCTCATCCCAATTCTCCTCCGTAATTTGCGAAGTTGAATATCTCAGATCATAAGAGGCTGCTGTTCCGAAAGTTCCGTCATCGCCGGGCGCCGTCCAGGAAAGAACGACAGCTTCATATTGATTACTTGCCATTGATAAATCCTGCACATTAGCAGGAGCAGTTATATCCGGCAAGACAGAAGCGAAAAGAATATTGGATATTTCTGAAGCATTTCCTACATTATCATAAGTTTTTATTGCAAAATAATGAGTGCTATTATAATCCAGATTTTGAATCGTCGCTGTTTCAGATGTTCCGCCTGCACCAGGAACCGGCTCGCTTTCAAATTGAACCGCCTCATCCCAATTGTCCTCAGTAATTTGCGCAGTTGAATATCTCAAATCATAAGAGGTTGCCGTTCCGGAAGTTCCATCATCACCGGGCGCTGTCCAGGAAAGAGTAATGGAAGTATAATCGCTGGAAGCAACTGAAAGATTTTCTATTTTTGCCGGAGCTGTATCATCCCCATCAAGAGATGTAAATGCATTCAGTCTTCCGCCTGTAACAGTTTTACCGACAAGCCCAGGTACGACATCCACATTATTCAAAATCCGCATCTTCATTTCGCTTGCATTGGCATTCGGATATTTGGACTTAATCAATCCCGCCACCCCGGAAACATGAGGAGTCGCCATTGAAGTTCCGCTCAAATAAGCATATTCTCCGTTTAAGACAGTAGAATAAATATATACTCCGGGCGCACCGAGATCGACAGTGCCAAGTCCGAAATTTGAAAAATCAGCTTTTGCGTCATCGTAATCGGTTGCCGCTACAGCAATAACATTCGGAATATCATAATTCGAAGGATAATTGGCTATAAGATCATTATTCGAACCGGAATTCCCGGCCGCCGCCACGAATAAGATACCCATATCATTGGCAAAAGAAATCGCATCTTCCTCAGCCATTGAATAATCTCCTCCGCCCCAGCTGTTGCTCATTATATCCGCGCCCGTAACCGCCGCATAAACAATAGACTGGATGGCGCCTTCGGTAGTTCCGCTTCCGCTCGCGCTCAAAAATTTGACCGGCATCATTTTTATATTCCAATTCACTCCTGCAACCCCGATACCATTATTTCCAACAGCTCCGATCGTTCCGGCGCAATGGGTTCCATGGTATCTGTCATCCATCGGGTCGCTGTCATTATTATAAAAATCCCAGCCATGGATATCGTCAATAAACCCGTTTCCATCATTATCAATCCCGTCGCCGGCAATCTCGCTTGGGTTATTCCAAATATTCTGCGCCAAATCCGGGTGATTATAATCAATCCCGGTATCAATGACCGCCACTACGACATCGCCGCTTCCGGTAGTTCTATCCCAAGCTTCCGGCGCATCGATATCCGCGTCCTCCACTCCGCCATCCTGGCCGGTGTTATGCATCCCCCACAGTTCGGGAAAACTTACGTCATTCGGGATGGTTTCAAAAGCGTTCAATTTAAAATTCGGCTCGGCATATTCAATATCCGAATTTTTGTTCAACTTCTCTGTTATTTTTAAAATATCAAAGTTTTTTTCGGATTTCACTAAAAAAATTCTATCAATCCCCCTTGCACTTATTTTATTATTTATTTTATCCTTTTCTGAATGAATATCTGCAACTTTTTTCATTGAAGAAAAGTTATTCTTGTCTAAAAATTTCTTTTCATCCTTTTGAGACAAATCATGCTTGAATTTCACAATAATCTCTCCTTGCACATATTTATCGGAATCAGCTTGCGCCGCCTCCGAATCAAAAAATGTCATACCTGAGAAAACAACAACCGACCCCGCAAACAAGCACAAAAATCCAAGAAAAATTCTCTTTACGCCGGAGCATTCTTCATTTTTTTCCCTTTTTTTCATATAATTTATTTTTAAATTTTACCTATTTCATCAGATGAATTCAGAGCTATGCGCTTAATTGACTTAATGGTATAATTTGTATACACTTAAGTTTCAAATTGACTATATATAAAAATATACCCCTATGAATCAAAAAATACAAGCCATAAAAAATGAATATGCCGAGATTCAAGAAAAACTCAATTCTCCGGAGATTGTTTCCGATATGAAAAAAATGGCGGAATTGGGAAAACGGCAAGCAGAAATGACAGAAATAATGGGTGTTATTTTCGAATTGGAAAAAACTGAAAAAGAAATGCGAGAAAATGCAGAAATCGTGAATATGGAAAAAGATCCGGAAATGAAACAAATGGCAATGGATGAAAATATCAAACTTTCTCCTGAAAAAGAAAAATTGGAAAAGAAACTGGAACAATTGTTGCTTCCAAAAGACCCCAACGACAATAAAAATGTTATCGTGGAAATCCGCGCCGGAGCCGGCGGGGATGAATCCGCTCTTTTTGCCGGAAGTCTTTTTCGAATGTATTCCCGCTTTGCTGAAAATCAAAACTGGCGCGTTTCACTTCTGGACTCCCATCAAACAGGAATTGGCGGATTCAAGGAAGTTATTTTTGAAATAACCGGAATAGATGTATATGGAAAAATGAAATATGAATCCGGAGTACACCGCGTACAGAGAGTCCCGGAAACGGAAAAGATGGGAAGAATTCACACTTCCACCGCCACTGTCGCCGTTTTACCGGAAATTGAAGAAGTGGAATTTAAAATCAATGAAAATGATCTGCGCATCGATACGTTCTGCTCATCCGGACCGGGAGGGCAATCGGTAAACACGACCAAGTCCGCCATCCGCATCACCCATCTTCCTACCGGATTGATAGTTTCCTGCCAAGATGAAAAATCCCAGCACAAGAACAAAGACAAAGCGATGAAAGTTTTACGCTCCCGTCTGGTCCAACTTGAGGAAGAAAAAAAGGCCAAAGAATTGGGAGACGCCAGAAAGAGCCAAATCGGAACCGGCGACCGCTCCGAAAAAATCAGGACTTACAATTTTCCCCAAGACCGCATCACCGATCACCGCATCAAGAAATCATGGAGCAACATCGAAGGCGTGCTCGACGGAAATCTTGACGACATCATCGGTTCCCTTGCGGAAGAAGATATAAAATTGAAAATGCAAAGATAACAGCAAGACGCTGCCGCAAAAAAAGGGATGTAAATCCCTTTTTTAAATTCATACGTTAATTCCCTGCCGTTTCAACGATTCGGTTTTTTTCTTGGAACATTCTTCGCATCGGAACTTGGGAGCTTTATCTTCAGTCCGATTGTAATTCGAAGTCTGACTAATCCTATATCCCCTCGCGATTTTTCCGCAATCGGAACAAGACACGTTATCCTTGACTTCCCACTGGGCCGACAAGAGCTTTGATTTGAAAATGAAACTGTCCACCCAAAAGAAAATCAACCCTCCAATCAGATTGGCGATGGTCGTGGCGACCCATTTGTCCAATGAAGACAGCCATATCAACACTACCGCCAAAATCGGCGTGCTTAACTGCCACCTGCACAGATAAAGAAAGTACCTTTTGAAATTTATTTTCATAACGGATTCCTCCCCCAAAAAATTAATAATTTAATTTTATCTTTTCCTCATACTCCTTGTTTGCATATTAAAAGCATACCACATTTTGTATACTTTTAACAATCACGGGATATAAACTGAAGTGATTGACGGGGATATAGTTAGTTAGGCGATGTTAAAAAAGGGCAAAAACATTCCTTCTTAAAGGTTTTCGTCCCATGTATGTGGAAGTAACTCTCTTAGTTTTACAACTTTATTGTCACCGATTATAACATCAGATTCCAGATTGTCTCCATCTATTTGATACATAAACTCACGACATCTTCCACAAGGCGGCAGAACCATCCCATCCTCTAAAACCGCAACTATTTTTTTGATTTTATATTCACCACCAGTTATCATGGCCGCAATCGCACTATGTTCGGCACAAAATCCCATACTTGAACATGTATCAATAGAAACGCCAAGATAAACATTACCCTCATTCGTTACTAGCGCACAACCACAATCAGAAGCAACAAATCCATGTTTAACCTCATGCGGTTTAATTATAGATTTAGCCTTGTTCATTAATTCTTCGTTTGAAATGATATTCATATAATCAAAAAAATTATTATTAAATAAAAGTTCTTGCCATTTTTTAATTTCGCTTAACGTTACGAGTATCCGAAGTTTTTCTGTAGCGGAGCGTAAGAAAAATTTGGGAGAGAAAATTTTGTTTTCCTTAATTTATTATAAAGTACAAAATTTTTGAACCGGATATGCCTTGTTATGTGATGTAAAATTCTTTCTTTTTTCTTTTTTAAATTTGCTTTTATTCTAAATGATAAATAAGTTTTTTTCTTTTTGATTTTGGGCAGAGGGGTAAGGGGTGAATGCCCAAAATTCAAAACTCCTTATTGCATCTCTTCGTTTGCTTGTTTAACTTTTTCTAAAATTAGTGATAAACTTTCATGATTTACTAAAAGGTTACGGGCTGGTGAAATGCGTTGCTGCACAATAAAATCCTTTTCTTCATCTTGAATTTGTAGCAAGTCATTGTTTTTTATAATTCGGGTATACATATATTCGATTCGCAAAAGCATATCCAGGTCTAGAAAAATAGTAATAATTTCTATTTTCTTTTCTAATTGTTGCATGCTTGTCCCGCTTAATTCGCAATATTTTTGCTTAATCAAATTTTTATCTTCTTCGCTTAAAACTTCGCCAGCAAAAAATTTCCAATAGAAATCCCATACTAGAGTGGCAATATCAAATGATGGGTCGCCGACAAAAGCACTTTGCCAATCTACCAGATACCATTTATTATTATCTGATAGAATAAAGTTTTCAGGATTTAGATCTCCATGAACAAAAACAGTTTCATCCAATATCTCATTGCACTTTCTTGTAAATTCATCAATTGAGGCAATGTGCCTGTTGAAAAGTTCAACATAAGGCGAATTATGCGTTGTTAAATATTCAAGCCTGTTTCTAAACATATCACTTGATATGATTTTGGACTGAGGAGTAATTCCGTTCGTGTTTCCTTTCTGATATAGTTTTATCACGATTGGCAGTGAGTCTAAGATTTGTTCAATGTATCTTTCGCTTCTTTGCTTCATGGTTTTCCCCGAAATATATTTTTCTACAATCAGCGGATAAGGAAAGTCTTTTCTGGAAACATCGTTAATTATGAAGGTAGGACTTAGGTTTAGGCTTTCAAGGTTTTCTAGTGTCAAAGATTCATATTCGGCCATATTTTTAATATGATCTCTCATTGACCATAAAATAAAGCGAAAAAGAAATTGCTTTCCACTTGATACTTTGACAAGATAATTAACATTAAAAGCACCTCGACCGATTTCCTGAAAATTAACTGAATCCTCAGTGTCAATCAAAGTCTTTTTCGTAAGATAACTTTTTAAGATTGTGTTCTTAATTTTCATATTTTTCAAAAATCTTATTTTCCTTGTTGTAAGCCAACTTGGTCATTTTTTTATCATCTCTCATAGGAAAAGAAACTTTTAAACTATAGTCTGTTGTAGATATGTCCATTTCCAGCGGCTCGCCCTTGTTAATAGAGTTACCTTTTTTTAGCGAAAGCTCTCCTTCGGATATTGCGCTTGTTATAGGGTCTATTGTTTCAGCATGTTCAAAAGAAATGATTACAATTTGTTTTTCTGTCTTTTTCTGGGTCGTATGTGCAACTTTAAATGCCAAATCGATGAGTTTTTTAGTTCTTTCTCCGGCTTCATCAAAATTTTCTAAATTCCCAACCCTATCTTTTGCGTTAGCCCAAGCGATTGAAATATCTGTGATATCGCTTAAATCGGCACCTTTGTTTTCGGTCAAATCTTTTAAAGCATTCATTGTTTTTTCTCTCGAAGACCTAAAATCAGGATGATCTTTTTCGATGGGATTACCCTCATCATTAAAATCATCGCCAGAACGAAGTTCTTTTTTTATTAGCCTTGAATCATCTCTAGACTTCCAAATTGTAAACCCATTATTTTCAAAAATATCCCTAACAATTTTCATTGATCCCTTTGCTCTTACTCTCGGGCTTGAGACAAATACGATAACATCTTTTTCTTTGTCTAAGGTTTTCATTATGGAGTTCGCGCCTGCGGTGACCTCGTCTTTGCCCTTTTCAGTTAAATCAAATTCATCTGTTGTTATATCTGGATTTAGTTCGGTGTACTCAGTGCTTCCGTGCCGAAAACGAAATACCTTCAAAAATTCTGGATGTGGTTTTTCGTGTGATTCAATTGTTTGTAATGGTTTTTCAAACATAAAAATAATCTAAATCGTCTTTTTTGCGATTCCAGGAGCAAAAAAGACACCTTATACCCCTCTTTAAATAGTTTTTCCCAGAAGGTAATCCACCAGTTCTACTGGTGAGACTTGAATA
>CAZSCV010000004.1:0-110374 GCA_964605525.1 uncultured Bdellovibrionales bacterium | reverse complement strand
AATCTACGGGCGGACTGCGTCACGCCGTAGCTCGCCGCTTCGGCGTAGCGAAGGCGGAGAGGGGGGGATTCGAACTCCCGGTCCCGTTTCCAGGACAACGCTTTTCGAGAGCGTCCTATTCAACCGCTCTAGCACCTCTCCAAATTTTTTATTACTCCCTATAAATATAAAAGTATATTATTAACATACATTTGGCAATACATACCTTTTATTTTATATTTTGTTTTTTTGTCTTTTTGTTGTAAAATAAAAACGTGCGGAAATATTCAAAGTGCATGATATTTTAAAAAAGACTTTTGTTTTTATAAAAATCACGATTCTTATAAAAATAAAAATAAAAAAAATGGAAGAAGAAAAAAAAGAAACAGCAGGCAAATTTGCGGATCCATTGGAAATAATGAAAGAAATAGATGTGAAAAGAGGGGATGTGATGGCTGATTTTGGATGCGGAGCGGGTTATTTTTCTTTGCCTTTTGCTAAATTAGTAGGGGAAGAAGGAAAGGTTTACGCTCTTGATGTCCTGGCATCTTCCTTGGAATCTGTTGAGAGCGAAGCGAAAGTGGGAGGACTTTCCAACGTGATTACCAAAAGAGTCAACTTGGAAGCAGAAAAAGGATCAGGTTTAGATGGTGAAAGTGTTAATTGGGTTGTAATGAAAAACATTCTTTTTCAAAATAAAAACAAAGAAACAATTATTGGAGAAGCTTATCGTATTTTGAAAAAAGGAGGAAAATCCTTGATCGTGGAATGGAATGATAATAATTCGTCTTTGGGTCCGGATCCGAAATTGAGAATTTCCGAAGAAGAGTTAGAATTGATGGCGAGTAAAAAAGGTTTTTCTATTGAAAAAAAGGTAAAAGTTGGAGATTTCCATTATATGCTTATTGCGGTAAAATAATTGCGGATAGAAGTGGAAAGTTCGGCGCAAAAATCATAACAACAATGAAAACAAAATCAAATCGCAAAAAAAAGAATAAATTGGCAAAAATATTTTCTGCCGGTTTTTTGATGACAGGAATTCTGCTTCTGTCCGGATGCGGAAAAACCAACGACTCGCCGGCATACAAGGTAGATTTGGAAATCTGGGGACTTTTTGATGACAGTTCGGTTTATAGCGATATCATCAGTAATTATGAAAAAGCCAATCCTTTGGTCGGAAAAATAACTTATCGGAAAATGACTGAAGAAAATTACCAGAAAGAATTGATAAATGCGATGGCTGAAGGGAATGGGCCGGATATTTTTCTTATGAACAATTCTAATCTGGCTTTTTATAAAAATAAAGTTGCTCCGGCTCCAGATAATGTTTTTTCGCAAAGTGATTTTTTTTCGAATTTTGTCGATGTCGCAAAAGATGATTTTGTTGCCGATGGAAAAATATATGCCGCTCCGCTGAGTGTTGATTCAATGCAACTTTTTTACAACAAGGATATTTTTAATACAAATGGAATCTCCCTGCCTCCGAATACCTGGAGCGATTTTGCGGATGTTTCACGAAAGCTGACCAAAATAGATAGCAAAGGAGAAATCGTTCAAGCGGGAGTGGCGATGGGAAGCGCGTATAATGTTAATCGCTCAAGCGATATCGTGAGCTTGTTGATGATGCAAAATGGAGTAGTGATGCCGAGTGTGGAAAATCCCCAAGTTAATTTCAGTCGAGCTAGTATTACTGATGATGGCAGAGAAGCCAGTGCAAACAACGCCCTTGAATTTTATACGCAATTTTCCACAATAAGCTCCCCATATTATACCTGGAACAGGGATATGCATTATTCCATTGATGCTTTTGCGGAAGGAAGGGCGGCGATGCTTTTGAATTATTCTTGGAATTTGGATACTATCAGAAGCAAGAATGCAAAGTTGAATTTTGCGGTATCTGCGATTCCTCAATATTCCGGAAGCTTGCCGGTGGGATATGCCAACTACTGGGCTTTTGCGGTAAACAAAAACAAGCAAGCTAAGGAAACTCCAGTGGGCGGAGCAAGCAATGTCGTGAGTAATGACACAAGAATTCACGAAGCTTGGCAGTTTATCAAATTCTTAACAACGAAAAATAGCGGAACGTTCAATGTTGTCCATGCTGCCTCCGGAGTGGCAAAGCCTTTTCCGGTAAGTATTGATCCGGCAAAAATGTATTTGGAAAAAACCAACAAGCCGGCGGCAAGAAGGGATTTGATTGAAGTTCAGCAGGCCAATCCATTGATCAAACCGTTCGCGCTGGGAAATTTGGTTGCCAAAAGTTGGTATCAATTCGACGCGGAAAGCGTGGAGGCGATATTTTTAGAAATGATCGATTCAATAAATAAAGGGGATTCCAGCATTGACCAGGCATTGAAATTGGCAAACAC
Source organism: uncultured Bdellovibrionales bacterium (assembly GCA_964605525.1). Classification (GTDB taxonomy): domain Bacteria; phylum Patescibacteriota; class Minisyncoccia; order Moranbacterales; family UBA9337; genus UBA12151. Next base: position 108,026 of record CAZSCV010000004.1, on the reverse strand, counting down.
AAGAGTAGAACAATTAAAAAAATAAAATTCCATGAAAGAAATCAGAAAAATTAAATTTGCAATGTCGTTGCTTGCGATGTTGTTTGTGTTTTTACCTTTGGCAACAAATGCCGCCATTGTTCCCTGCGCAACTAGCGAGCATCCGGAACCGTGCACATTGTGTCATTTTATTGTGGGAATAAAAAATATTATTGATTGGGGAATGGGGGTTTTGACATTTGTGGCAATCGGTGCGATTGTTTTGGGCGGAATTTTTTATGTTATTTCTGCCGGAAATCAAGAGATGATGACAAAGGCCAAAAATATCATTATTCAAACATTAACCGGATTTGCCATTGTTCTGGGGGCATGGCTGATTGTTACTTACTCGATGTATGTTATTGGCGCTTCTAATAAGGAGGGAATAATGCGCACTAATGGCGCGTGGTATGATTTTACTTGCGATACTGTTTCCAATCAATCCGCAACACCTACTTTCACTTCTTCAACTCCCACTCCCACTACCACTACCACAACGACCGGCACCACGGTTGCTTCCGCGGCGGTAGATTCCAGCGGAGATTGTCTTAATGCGTCTGATCCGGGAACTCAAATTTGCGCCGGATTTGCTTGCAAAACTTGCAATCTCGACAGTTATCTTTCTGCCATAAGTTCTGCTTCCGTTCAGTTTGCAATCGATGCAAATTTTATCAAAGGAATCATAGCCAGGGAATCAACCTGTATTGCAACTGCGCAAAAAAATGAATCTGATGGGACGATGTCTTGCGGCTTGATGCAAATTAATGTTTCAACGCAAACAGAATGCGATTATTGGAAAACGCATCCGGCGGAAAATATTCAGAAAGGAACGGAAATATTAGGTGGAAAAGTTGCCCGAGCTAGAACAATAATGGATGCGCAGGATTACACGACAGTAACTATAGAGCAAATGGCCTCCGCTGCATATAATTGTTGTGCTAACGGAGAAGATCCGAATTCTCCAAGTAATGATTGCACCTCGGCAAACGGATGGAATTTGATTCCGAAGTGGGCATGTCCGATCGATCCCGGAGTCGGTGATTTCAATATGTGCGCGGTTAAGGATTATGCATGTTCGGTGACGGCTTGCATTTGATATAAAAAAATGATGAATTTTTTTCCAATTGAAACGGCGCAGGCGGGAGTGATTTCTGATGCCCCTGCTTTGATGCAAGTGGGCGGGAATTTTTTGAGTTTCCTGTTGTCCATTTTCGGCGTCCTTGCTATAATGAGTTTGATAGTCGCGGGAATGTTGTATTTTTTTTCGTCCGGCGAGCAAACGCAAGTGGAAAAAGCGAAAAAAATGGCATTTTATTCCGTAATCGGAATCGCGGTCGCTTTGGGTGCACTGCTGGTTATCCGGCAAATTTCAGTTTTGTTTTCTTGAAATTTTGGGGAAATAAAAGGATGAATAATATAAATAAAAAAATAAAAAAAAGAATGGAGGTGAAAATATGAAAAATACAATTAAAAAAGCGGTTTATGGCGCAGTTTCATCAGCGCTTTTACTTCCAGCTTTGGCTTTGGCGCAATTTGAGGCTCCATCCGGATCTGATACCGGGCTTCCTGAGTCTTCCATATATGCCATTGTTCAAAATATCATGTATTGGCTTTTGGGCTTGGTTGGTATTGCCGGAGTTATCGGATTTGCAATTTCCGGTATTATGTATCTTACTTCAGCCGGAGATGATGATCGAATGGGAACCGCCAAGAAAGCGATGATTTACTCAATTATCGGAGTTGTCGTTGCTTTGGTGGGACTAGTTGCTTTGTCAGCTATCCAGAATATGCTTGGAGGAAACAATACGCAATTTTAGTTTCAAAATAAATTACAAAAAACAGTCCCGGATTTTTGCCGGGACTGTTTTTTTGCAAGCTTATTTTCTTTGTGATATAATTTTAAGCGTCCGAAGAAGATATAATCTAAAATCTTTTTAACTAATAAAAAAATGAAAAACAAGACAAAAAAAATCGCCCTGATGGCATTGGTTTCTTCCGTTTTATCGCCCTTGATTGCATCGGCGCAGTGGAGCGCTGGATTGGCAAATGCCCAGCAGTCCGGTCTTCCTTGGGACAACATATCGAGTATTATTGGAAATATAATGTTTTGGCTGCTTAGTTTGGTGGGTGTGATTGCGGTGATTGGATTTGCGATTTCCGGAATTATGTATTTGACTTCCGCCGGAGATGATACCAGAATGGGAAACGCCAAGAAAGCGATGATGTATTCGATTATCGGAGTGATTGTGGCTCTTTCCGGATTGGTGGTGATTTGGGCGGCGAATAATATGCTCGGAGGTTTGAGTAATTTTTAAGTTTAAGAAATATCAGTTTTCGGGATATAAAATTTCAATAAAATGAAAAATAAAATAAAAAACACAATAGTATTTTTGGTATTTGCTTCGGGTTTGTTTTTTGCGCTTAGCGGGGGAATGCAGGCCGCTCCGAATTGCAGTGCGACTCCAGGATTCGTTCTTGATCCTTCCGGAGTTTGTGTGCCAAGTACTACCGGATTGCCTGATCCGGTCGGAAACGATCCTGTGGCAACTATTTTGATCAATGTTATGAAGTGGCTTTTGGGAAGTTTTGGCGTGGCGGCGATAATCGCTTTTGCCATTTCCGGATTGCAATATATGCTGGCGGCGGGAAATGACAATACTATGGAAAAGGCCAAGCGGAATATGCTCTATTCGATTATCGGAGTAGCGGTGGGATTGGCAGGACTTTTGATTGTTATGGCTATCAATAGTATGCTGGCAGGAAGCACAACTTTTTAATTATAAAAAAATGAAAAGCAATAAAATATTCTTCGGTTTAAGGGAGAAAATAGTAATTTTTTCTTTTTTAATGTTGGGTTTTGTGAATTTCGGGGTTTCAAATGTGGAGGCAACAACTGCTCAATGCAGTTCTTCTGGAGGAAGTTGCGTGGTGAGTGCAAACGGATTTTGTCCTTCAGGACAAGATTCCCTAAATATTTTTTGTGATAATGCTAGTCAAATTTGTTGTGCACCTTCTTGTTCTTCCGCCGGTGGTGTTTGCTCTACTAATGTAACGAGTTGCCCCACAGGATCAACACCTATTTCCGGATATTTTTGTAGTGGTGGTGAAGTTTGTTGTACAGCTCCTCCCTCTAGTTGCACTCATGATCCTGCTATTCCTGATGACCCACTTACCGGATGTGATATTGCAAATACAGTTCCAGATCCGACTGGTACTGACATTTCTGATCCAATAAATCCCGCCTCTTCTGCAGGTTGCGCAGATGGATCGATTTGTTTCACTTCTCCTTTGGCGTTTACAACAGTCGAAGGTGTGCTGGGCAGTATTTTGAGTACTTTGCAAGGAATTATTGTTTTGATTTCAATTGTTTTCATTGTGATTGGAGCGGTGATGTATATTACTTCGGCTGGAAAAGACAAGCAAATTGAAATGGCAAAAAACGCCATCACCGCTGCAATGATCGGACTGGCAATCGGAATTGCCGCGCCATCATTTCTGCGGGAAATTGCCACGATTTTAGGCTGGGGAGATGATAAAATTAATAATCCTGAGGTTAGCGGCGCGCTCACTTTGGCGCAGATTGCCACTAATTTGTTGAATTTCCTCTTGGCGCTTGTCGGAGTGCTGGGAATTATTATGCTGGTTATCGGAGGAACGATGTATTTGTCTTCAGCGGGAGATGAAAAGAAAATCGATACTGCTAAATCTATTACCAAGTGGGCGATTATCGGAATTGCAGTAGCCTTGGCGGCATTGGTGATCGTGCGCCAAATCGCCAGATTCTTTGTGTAATAAAAATTTTTGCAAATAAAAAAGGCATAATACACAATCGTGCGTTATGCCTTTTTGAATCGCAAGATTTTTCCTTACGATTCGGTGAGAGTGAAAATAATCTCACCCTCGTTTTCGGAGAAATTTTTGTTATTTGCGTTTGTGCATGGCACAACCACGTCTCCTTTCGCTCCGGCCATATTTACGTTTCCGTAAATTTTTACCGAACCAATAATTGTCGGGAGTTGGGTTTTTTCTCCTCCGATGATGATATCATCGGATCTTTCCAATCCACTATCGGGATCGATATATACCATTGTGATAAATACCTTGCCCGTTTTTTGCTTTGGAAAAGGGCATATGGACGTGTACTCTTTTCCGAAGTCAAGAGGAGACCCCTCAGTGGGAATAAAAACAAATTTCCCACTTTTTGTCTTCTGGTTATACCCGCCAAAGGCTTGTATATAGCCGCTGAAGCTCTCAAGTGTGCACAAGAGCTTTGCCGTTCCTTTGGCGGAATTCCAAGAGTTGGGAGTATAGGTAATTTTATTTCCCATAATACTTCCCGCCCCGGCGATATACGGAACACGTACTGGTGTATTTTCGCTAAGAGAAGTTCCATTCTCGCTTTTCTGTCCATCTGTGGCGGGATCAATAAACTTCGCCACAGCCACTTCTGTTTTGCCTGCTCTTTTTACTAGAGCCGATTTGATGTTTGGCATAAAACCAAACATAAATTCAGCCAGGAAGACAATGATAACAATTGTCCCAATAAATCGGAACACGGCGGTGGCTGATTTCCAATTTGCAATTGAAATAGCCACGAGAATCATCATTGCCGGCAATAGTAGCGATGCCTTTCCCTCTGTGTAGTTGATGTATACGGGAAGGGAAAGAAAGATCATTGTCTGAGCCAGAAATACATTGGTAATGATTTTCCAATATAATTTAGCTAACTCATTGTTGAGTACTCCAGGTTGATTGGAAGTGAGGTGTATAGCTTCAAGTCCTTCCCCAGTAATATGAATTCTTATATATCGACCGATGGAAAAAAGTCGATATGCGGCAAAGACCCAGCAAATTCCCGGAAACCAATACGCATGTTCGATAGTGGGTCTGAATATTAATATTGATAACGACCCGATAACCGTGGCTATAATCACAACGATCAATGTATCGCGCAACATCCTCAAGGTTTCCTTATTAGAGGACCAGAGGGACTTAAGAAGATCTAATATATCGTTCATGGCAATACTCCTTCAGTATTTTTGTTAATTGAAAAACAATCTTTTCCATAAAGAACGCTTTTTGTATTTTTCAGCATCCTTGTTAAGAAAAGTAACAAGTTCTTTGTTTATTTTTTTAGCATTTTGTGACCCTGATTGAATCCACGCCATGGCTGCTGGTATGGCAGTTTTCCTTGCCCAAAGCTTGAACTCGTCAAAACTTCCGAACGGAGCGTCTTGCATTGCCCCAGTGATATATATCGCCAGACGAAATTCATCTTTATTGGCGCACTCTTTTAACATCTCTTCCAGAATGAATAATCCTGGCGGAGATCCTTGTTCTTTTACATCGATCGCAATGATGAGTCGGAAATTTCTTACATAGCGAGTTTTATTCCGAGCATCTTCCTCATCTAATTCTTTTATGACCTCACGAAGAATACTTTTCCTATTATTTGGGTCTTGCGCTTTGGCCAACAAAGCGGAAAAATATGTTTCATCATCAAGGCTACGACCTTGACTATCTACCATTTTTTCTACTACCTTTTCTCCGAGTTTTCCAGTGGCGGCACCGCTTAGGGATCGCCATATGTTTGCTAAAAAACGGAAAATGAGTCCTTCCGTTATTGCTTCACCCAGAAATCTTCCTATCGCCATAACATCCTCCTTGTCCTTTTGGACTTTTTTGCATAATATTAACTTGTCAAAGAGCCGGGATTGGCTCTTGGTTTTCCCTCAAATCGGGTAAAGTGCCAAATTATGAAGAACGCCTTCATAACGTTCTATCCTAGCATATTTTCGTCAAAAAGTCAACCCCGCAAAACCGCTTTGCGATCGCGGGGCACGGCCCCTTGAAACCGCTTTGCGATCGCGGGGTATGGTCTCTTGAAATCGCTTTGCGATCGCGGGGTATGGTCTCTTGAAACCTTTTTGCCTCACCTTGACTTGAGTCCTTTTGCTTGCTATAATGAAAATAGGATTGAGATGAGAGATGGGTTCGCTTTTGAGAGCGAACTTTTTTATTAAATTAACTTAAAAAATTATATGGCAAAAAAAAGCAAGAAAACAGAAGAAAAAGAAGCTAATGCGAAATTGGTTGAATTTGGAAGTGCAATCACTCAAATTGCTGATGAAAAAGGCATCGATAAAGCCAAAATAATTGAAACTGTTGAAGCGGCCCTAGCGGCGGCGTATAAAAAGGATTATGGCAAAAGAAGCCAGAATATCCGCGCCCAGTTCGATGAGATTTCCGGAAGAACCAAATTTTTCTTGGTAAAAGAGGTGGTAGATGAAACGACTCGCGAATTTGTCGTTGAAGAGGACGAGAACAAAGAGCAAGGAGCAAAAAACAAAGAGCAAAAAGCAGACAAGAAAAAAGATGCAAAATCGGAGAAATCCGCTATGTCCGAAGAGTCCGCGCTTTCCGATGAGGAAAAATTGCCGCGATTTAATCCGGAAAGGGATGTTCTTTTGGCTGAAGCAAAGAAAGTAAAAAAAGATGCCAAGCTCGGAGATTTTATTGAAAATGAATTGGAATCCAAAGAAGATTACGGACGGATTGCCGCTCAAACAGCCAAGCAGGTAATTATCCAAAGAATCCGAGAGGCTGAAAGAGAAGCGATGTTCAAAGAATACAAAGAGAAAGAAGGTGAAATTATCAGCGGAACAGTGCAGCGGGTTGAAGGGCGTAATGTGTTTATTGATATGGGAAAATCCACCGGAGTCTTGTTTCCATCTGAGCAAATTGAAGGAGAAAATTATCGTATCGGGCAAAGAATTAAAGTATATATCGTGAAAGTTGAATCTGACACTAAGGGTCCCGGAATTTTGCTTTCCAGAACCCATCCGGAAATGGTGCGCCGGATTTTTGAATTAGAAGTGCCGGAAATATTTGCCGGAACAGTGGAAATTAATGCCATTGCCAGAGAAGCCGGAGGACGCACCAAGATTGCCGTTTCATCCAAAGAAGAGGGAATTGATCCGATTGGGTCTTGCGTGGGACAAAAAGGAACACGCGTTCAGGCGGTTATTGAAGAATTGAGCGGAGAAAAAATTGATATTATTTTGTGGAACAAAGATCCGAAAAAATTTATCAGTGCGGCAATGAGTCCTGCTAAAGTTCTTTCAATTGAAATAAATGAAAACACCAAGCAGGCGAAAGTGGTTGTTCCCGAGGATCAATTGTCTTTGGCGATTGGAAAAAGAGGACAAAATGTCCGTTTGGCAGCCAAGCTCACGGATTGGAAAATTGATGTGGTAGGAGGAAAAAGCAAAGAAGAGGTTGCGCCGGAAGGTGATGAACAAAAAGTAGAAAACAGCGAGCAAGAGGCAGTTGATGAGAAATAGGCAAGCAATGAACAGGAAACAGTGAACAATGAATAAAGAACAGTAATAAAAAAGAGTAAATACTAATAAAATAAAAGAAGTTTCTGTTTTTAAATTTTAAATTTAATCATTGAAAATTGATTAGAAATTAGAAATTAGAAATTAGAAATTGTGAAGTTATGAACATGTGGCATGAGATATCTGCAGGAAAAAACACCCCAAAAACTATCAATGTTATTATTGAGTGTCCTCGCGGATCAAAAAACAAGTATGAAATCGACAAGGAAACCGGATTGATAAAACTGGATCGCGCAATGAAAACTTCTCAAGATTACCCTTTTGATTATGGGTTTGTTCCACAAACACTTTGGGAAGACAACGATCCATTGGATGTGATTGTGCTTTCGACATATGCTCTAAGTCCGGGAATTTTAGTGGAAGTGCGCCCGGTAGCTGTGATGAGGATGATTGATTGCGGGGAAGGGGATGACAAAATCATTGCTGTGCCGAAAAATGATCCAAGATGGGATGGAGTAAAAGATATGAAGGATTTGAATCCTCATATGCTCAAAGAATTCAAACATTTTTTTGAGACATATAAATCTATCGAAGATGGAAAAGAAGTTGTGATCAAGAAAACCGAAGGAAGGGTCAAGGCACTAGAAGCGGTAAAAAAATCTTTAAAAATGTATCAAGATAAATTTGGGAAATAATTTTCTTGTCTTACACTTTTGAATTATTTCCGCGAAACTTTCCGAAAAATAATAAATTTTTCTTTTTCCAACCGTCCCTTTTGGTCAGTTTATTCTTTCTTTGTAAAACATCGGTTGGTTCAGGAATAAAGTTCTTTATTTATACGCACAAAGACGTGAGTAAAAAGAAAAATTTATTATTTTTCGGAAAGGATAACGTTTAATTTAATTTTGAAAAGCTTAAATTTTAAAAAAAGATAAAATCATGGATATCAAAAAATTAGAAAATTCGGAAATTGAAATAAAAGCATCGATTCCTTGGAAGGAGTGGGAAAAATATTTGGATTTGGCGACGGAAGAAATCTCAAAAGGTATCAAAGTTGAGGGATTTCGTCCTGGAAAAGTTCCGCGGGATATAATTGAAAAGAAAATAGGCAAAGAAGCGATTTTAAACGGAGCGGCTGAAAAAGCGATTCAGAAAAATTACGCGCGTTTGATTATGGATGAAAAAATTGATGTTATTGGCGCTCCGCGGGTGGAAATTTTGAAATTGGCCGAGGGAAATGATTTGGAATACAAAGTGAAAACTGCCGTTATGCCTGAGGTTAAAATGGAAAATTGGACGGACGGAGTGAAAAAAATCAACAAGGAGCAAAGTGGAAAGAAAATTGAGATCAGTAAAGAAGATGTTAAAAAGGAATTGGATAAATTGGCAAACAGCCGGGTTCAAATGATTACGGTTGATCGTGAGGCCAGAGAAGGGGATAATGTGGAAATTGATTTTCAAGTGAATAGAGAAGGCGTTCCGATTGAAAATGGAACGAGCAAGAAGCACAATTTGATTTTGGGGCGGGGAGTTTTTATCCCTGGTTTTGAAGATAATTTGATTGGTGCCAAAGCGGGAGAAGAAAAAGAATTTGAATTGAAATTTCCTGAGGATTATCATGCCAAGGATTTGGCGGGAAAGCCGGCGCAGTTTAAAGTGAAAATCAATGTGGTTCAAGAAAGAAAAACTCCGGAAATTAGCGATGAATTTGCTGTTTCTCTCGGAAATTTCAAAAATCTTTTGGAATTGGAAAAAAGTATTGAGGATGGAATTGTAAAAGAAAAAGAAATTCAGAAAAAGGAAGGTGCGCGGACTGCAACTGTTGAGTTCTTGATTGAGAAATTGAAAGTCCAATTGCCGGAAATTTTGGTTCATGAAGAATTGCATCGAATGATTGGTGAATTTGAAATTCAGCTTCAAGGGGCGGGAATGGATATTGCGACTTATTTGGAAAAAATGTCCGCTCAAAGCGGATCCGCCTCTGGAGGAAAGAAAACTCGCCAAGATCTGGAAAAAGAATGGAAGCCACAGGCGGAAAAAAGAATCAAATCGGCTTTGGTTTTGGAAGAAGTTGCCAAACAAAAAGAAATAGAAATTTCCAGTGAAAAAATCGAAGCGGAAATGAATAAGCTTTTGGCTCAGTACAAAGGAGTGAAAGACTTGGAAAAGAATATGGATATGGAGCGCGTATACAGCTATGTCAAAGGAATGCTCACAAATGAAGAAGTGTTTAAGGTTTTGGAAAAATTATAGGAGGCAGACTTTTTCCCAGGGGATTCCGAAAAAAATAATGATTTTTTCGGAAAACCAAAAATTTATTATTTTTCAGGAAATCGAGAATCTGCTTAATTGTGTAAGTTATAAATTTTAAAAATAGTATGAAAAATATAACCAATCAAATTCTTATTCCAACGGTTATTGAAAAAACCAACTATGGAGAACGGGCGTATGATATTTATTCCAGACTCCTCAAGGACCGGATTATTTTTATCGGTAGCGTGATTGAGGATAATATGGCAAATGCCGTAATTGCCCAGCTTTTGTTTTTGGAATCGCAAAATCCCAAGGAAGATATCAAAATATATATCAATTCTCCGGGAGGATCGGTTACTTCCGCTATGGCTATTTATGACACGATGCAATATGTCAGGCCGGATATTCAAACGATTTGCGTCGGGCTGGCAGCCAGTGCCGCTTCGCTTCTTTTGGCGGCTGGAAAAAAGGGGAAAAGAATGATTTTGCCCAACGGAGAAGTGATGATTCATCAAGTGATGGGCGGGGCGCAAGGTCAGGCTACAGATATTGATATCCACGCCAAGCATATTCTCAAAACTAAAGATAATTTAAATAAAATCCTTGCCAAGCATACCGGACAAAAAGTTGCCAAGGTGGAAAAAGACAGTGAACGGGATAATTTTATGTCCGCCGAAGAAGCCAAGGCATATGGAATTGTGGACAAGATAATTAAATAGGCAGGACAAAATCAAAAAAACTTGTCAAAAAGTTGCAATTGCAACAAAATGACAAGTTTTTTAGTATTGTGTGAGAGTTTTTTACAGAAATTGAAGGGTGAACTTTGAAAAAACTAATAAAAGCCTTTATTTAAGCCAAAAACGAGATTCATATTTGACAAAATGATAATTTGGTGCTTCAATTGAGTATCATTTCGAGAATGGCTCGAAGTGGTGGAAGTTTTCGGACTTCTTTGTTCTTAAAATTTTTTAGGGAGGTGTGCGATGGGGAATACCGTTGCGAACCAAATGACAGAGGCGGATTTTATCAAAAAATACAGCAAACACAGTGAGGCGTTTCGTCGGTTGTTCGAGGCGGGGTGGACATTTGATATTGAACAAATGATCATTGACGACCTCGGAAAACGCCAACAAATTGTCGACTTTGCTCGGGTGTTGTGTTATGGCGCCGAAGAAGAAGTATCTGATCAGATTCTTGACTACGATGAATTTTTGTCGTGGCTCAAGGAGAATGATCTGGAAAAATTCCTGCCCGGCGGACTGGATGGGCAGATCGCCAAACAGGAAAAATTCTACCAGCGTTTTTACGGAGCAGATTTCCGTATTGACCGCGGGAAAATTTTTGTTGAGGAAAAAAGGCTTCCGGCAATTAAGGCGGGGCTTGAGGTAGGCTGTCTCAATTATGCTCTTATCAAGGCCACGCCAAGTGCCTTGACCGAAGCTGCTGAAGTCCGAATGACTGAAGCCGAGTTTTTCTTTGAGCGGATTATGAAACCGCTCAAGGAAGATGGCTTCAAAATTTGGGCGGAGGCAGGGACGACTAATCGCTGGACAAAACTCACCCTCCGCGAGCTTTTACAAGGATGCCATCCGATTGAACCGGATGAAATTGGCACGAAGGCCTTTAAGAGGAACTGGGTCGTGGAGGAATCGCGGGTCCTCAGAAAGAATGCGGTTCCGCTTGTAAAAGTGGATTCGGTTGAGATGATTTTTACCTGCAATTTGGCTGACATCCCAGCCAATCAGAAAATCGTCAATAAAAACGGTGAACCGGTTAATCTTGACAATCGGTCGTATGTTTCGGCGGTTGTTAGGGGTGTGAGAGTTATATCTCACGCGGAAGGTATTATACTGCAGGCTCAGCTTTTTGCTGATGACGAGCAGTATCTTGCTCCCAATACTTGGGAGTGGAGGAGGGATTTAATTGAACATAAGGACAAGAATACCGGTCCTGTTTGTTCAGTCGCTAGCGCCTATTCGCGCGGCGGCGAGTTCATCCTCGTTTCCAGCTATGCCGGCTTTTCGGATAGCGACTACCGGTTGCGCCTCGCCCTCTAGTTCTTCGGGTTCAGATTTTCGTCCGCTAGGACGAAAGGATGTGGATCCTTGGAGCTTGGATTAGAATTTTTTCAAACTTCGACCAGCGATGAAATATGCGCTGGTTTTTTTATTTTCAAAATTTTTGGAAAATAAAAAAAGATGCTAAAATAAAAAATGAGTTCAGTAGGGTATTCGTACGCGAAGCTCTCCTCATAACAAAACCCGAAGTTCAGCGTTGTTCTATGGATGGAGAAAAAATCAATTTATGTCAGCGTCCAAACAGAGACCTAAAGCGATAGGTTATAAAAAGTAGAGTAATCTTCTTTTCGAAACTATGGAAGGAATAACGCTAATTTGTTCAGTCGCTAACGCCAATTCGAACGGCGGCGAGTTCAACCTCAATTCCAACAATGCCGGCAATTCTAATAGCAACAACCGGTTGCGCCTCGCCCTCTAAAACTTCGGGCTTTTTGTTTTTTTGATCCAACTGCCAATTTCTTTTCCGATGGAAATTATTATTTCCAAATGGGATCCGTACCATCCGATAGAAATAATTTTTTTATTTACAGCAACGCGAATCGATCTTTTGAATAAGTCAAAATTAGCACTTGCAAGAGGAAGATAAGAATTGTTGTGAATCGAGGTTAATGAGTATTTTTGAGTCTCATTAAGAAAAGTTAAAATTTCTTTTCCGAGAAGATGTTTGTCTAGCTTGGGAAAGTTTTTTACGCGGTCATAACAATCGCTGTACAAATTTTCCAATTCAGAGAATAATTTCGGTTGATTATAGTTTAGGATATTTTTATGCGCGACAATTTTATTGAGAGCGTTGGGGGGGGGTCTTAATTGTGAGTTTTTCTGTCATAGTATTTTTAAAAAAATAATTAGTTTGGAAAATTTATTTTTGGCGTGGAATGAATTTAAGAGAGGAAAAACAAAAAAGATAGACGTGCAACAATTCGAATTTAAATTGGAAGATAATATTTTCAATCTCCACAAAGAACTCAAAAACAAAACCTATCGGCATTCCGATTATACCTCATTTAATGTTTGTGATCCAAAATTGCGAAAAATACACAAAGCTGTGGTGAAAGATAGAGTTTTGCATCATGCGATTTTCAGGATTCTTTATCCGATTTTTGATAAAAATTTTATTCTTGATTCGTATTCCTGCAGGATTGATAAAGGAGTACATATAGGCGTAAAAAGATTTGAAGAATTTTCCAGAAAAGCAAGTAAGAACAATAAGAAAAAAATATTCACTCTCAAATGCGACATCAAAAAGTTTTTCGATTCGATTGATCAGGAAATTTTACTGAAACTTATCAAAAGAAAGATCCGAGACGAAAATGCGATCTGGCTTACAGAAAGAATAATTCACAGTTTTCCAAAAGGACTGCCATTGGGAAATGTTATCAGCCAGCTCTTTGCTAATATCTATCTAAATGAACTCGATCAATTTGCAAAACATATCCTGAAAGAAAAATATTATTTGCGGTATTGCGACGATTTCATAATTATGGCGGAAGATAAAAAACATTTAGAAAAGTTAATTGGAAAACTTGGCGATTTTTTGCAAAATGAACTGAAATTAAATTTACATCCAAATAAAATAATCATCAGGAAATATCGGCAAGGCATTGATTTTCTGGGTTATGTGGTTTTGCCGCATCATCGAGTCTTGCGGACGAAAACGAAAAGGAGGATGATGAAGAAATTATCTCTCAATCATAAAATATTGAAAGAAGGATTGATTTCAGAAGAAGAATTTAATCAAAGTTTGCAGGCGTATTTGGGAGTTTTGAAGCATTGTGATGGGCGGGGGATTGAGAAAAAGATCAGTAGAATTATTAAAAAATAAAAAGTTGCAAATTTGTTTATGTGTATAAATTTGCAACTTTTTTGCGTGAAGTAAGTGATTATTAATTGTGCGAACTGATTTTTAGGTGGTATGAAATTATTTCAGAAGTGGTAGTAAGCTTTCGCCGTTCATTTCTTTAGGTTGTTCAATTTTCATAATACTGAGGACGGTTGGCGCAATGTCGCTGAGAAGTCCTCCTGGATTAAACTCTCTTCCTGTATCAATTTTCTTTTCTTCATGGTGATTGTCGGGAGCTACAAACCAAAGTGGAACGGGATTGGAGGAGTGTTCAGTGTTGATTTCTCCGGTGCGCAAGTTTTGCAGTTCCTCGGCGTTTCCATGGTCGGCGGTTATCAAAAGGCATCCGCCAATTTTGAGAACAGCCGGAATCAAATCAGCCAAATTTTTGTCGACAGTTTCCACTGCGCGAATAGTGGCTTCTTCATTTCCGGTATGCCCGACCATATCGGCATTGGCATAATTTATTAAAATAAAATCATATTTTTCCAATTCCAAAGCCTCAATAACTTTTTGAGTTATTTTATCAGCGCTCATTTCCGGAGCCTGATCAAATTTGGAAACGGACGGGGAGGGGATCAAAACCCGGTCTTCTCCCGGCCAAGGTTCTTCTTTTCCTCCATTGAAAAAATACGTAACATGGGCATATTTTTCTGTTTCCGCGATGCGCAGTTGTTTTTTTCTGTTTTGGCTGAGTATTTCTCCCAATCCATTTTTTATTTCTTCCGGCGGGAAAGCGACGGAAACCGGCAAATCTTTTTCATATTCTGTCATGGTAACGAAATTCAATTGCAGGCGTTTTTCACGCTTAAATCCATCAAACTCCGGCAAGGTAAAAGCCCTGGTTATTTGCCTGGCGCGGTCTTCCCGAAAATTAAAGAAAATAACCGTGTCCCCATCTTGTATTAAGGCGACAGGTTTTCCTCCTTCGGTAATTACTCCCGGTTCAATATATTCATCCGTAATTCCCTTGGCGTAAGAATCTTGGAGATATTTGATTGGATCAGAAATTTGCTCTCCTTCTCCTCGAGTCATCAAATTGTAACCTTTTTCTATGCGCCCCCAATTGTTGTTTCTATCCATCGTCCAATTTCTTCCGCAAACAGAGGCAATTTTTCCAATCCCTTTCATTCTTAATTTTTCTTGAAGAGACTTGATAATTTTTGTTCCGCAGGTTGGAGATGAATCGCGACCGTCAGTGATTAGGTGCAAATAAAGCCTTTCTATTTTCTGAATTTTTGCCATTTCAATAAGAGCGTTCAGATGTTCTGAATATGAGTGGACGGCTCCTTCACCAATAAGTCCCATCAAGTGCAAAGAGCTTTTGTTTTGATTGACCTTGTTCATTCCTTCCAGAAACGCTTCATTTTGAAAAAAAGATCCATCTTGGACTGACAAAGTGATACGAGGAAGATTTTGATAGATTATTTTTCCCGCCCCGAGTGTCATATGCCCGACCTCGCTGTTTCCCGATTCTCCCCAAGGAATTCCCACGGAAATTCCGGATGCCTGGAGAGTGGTTGAAGGATAATACTGGTCCAATTTGTCAACGGACGGTTTGCGGGATTTGAAAATGGCATTTCCTTGCCTGTTACTGGAAAGACCCCATCCGTCCAAAATGATTAAAACTACGGGTTTGTACATAATAGAAAGAAAATTATTATAAAAATTTTTAATTTCACTACCTATCATTCTAACATTTTTGAATGTCTTTGACAAAAGCTGGTTTATGTAATAGAATGGCTACTAGTAATAAATTTATACACAACCTTTCAATTTGCACTTTCGGAAATATAGAGAAAAACTATGATTTGCATGTTAAGCAATATTTGCACAAAAGCAATAACTGAAAATATTTTAAAGCCATTCGCCAAGGGGCCGGTGCTTTATTTTGCTTTACCTTTCTCGGAATAAGGCTTTATTCTTTGTTTCTGTTTTGCCCAATTGAATAGGAGATGAAAAAATATGGAAATAAGCTTGATAGCTATAGTTGTTTCCGTTTTGGCTTTGGCCGCGGGATCAATTTTGGGCTACTATGCCCGCCAGTCAATTGCAAAAAAACAACTGTCGACGGCTGAAGGGAAAGTGAATAATATGATCAGAGAGGCCGAAAAAAAAGCGCAAGAAATAGGGCTTGAGGCAAAAAATAAAGCGGTGGAAATTTTGGAAGAGGCCAAGAAAAAAGAAAAAGAAAGAGAAAGCCAAATTTATCGAATGGAGCAGAGAATTGAAAAGAGGGAAGAAATGATCGATAAGAAGATGGAAGATTTGGATCGGGGCAGAGTCGCTTTGGAAAAAAAAGTTGAAGAAATTAAAAATATAAAACTTGAAACAGAAAAAACCCGGCAGGAAGAGTTGATGCGTTTGGAAAAAATTGCCGGATTAAATAAGGAACAAGCAAAAAATATTTTATTGCAACTTACTGAAGAAGAAAATCAGGAAGTTTTACTGGAAAGAATTACGCGCTTGGAAAAGGAAGGAAAAAAGGCTTTAGAAGAAAGGGCGCGTTCAATCATGACGCAAGCTATTCAAAAATATGCCGGTTCGCATTCAGCTGAAGTAACAACAAGCACTATCAGTATTCCATCAGATGATTTGAAGGGAAAAATTATCGGTCGGGAAGGGCGGAATATCAAAGCATTAGAAAGGGCGACCGGAGTGGAAATTATCGTTGACGATACGCCGGAGGCGATTGTTATTTCAGGCTTTGATCCTGTGCGTCGCGAAATTGCCAGAATTGCATTGGGTAAATTGATTGAAGACGGAAGAATCCATCCGACGCGTATTGACGAAGCAGTTGAATATGCCAAAAAGGAAGTGGATAATAAGGTTCGTGAAGCCGGAGAGGCGGCGGCGTATGATTTGGGTATTGTCGGATTAAATCCAAAGCTTTTGTATTTGGTTGGAAGATTGCGCTACCGAACCAGTTTCGGGCAAAATGTTTTGATTCATTCTGTTGAAGTGGCTCATTTGGCAGGAGCTTTGGCAGCTGAATTGGGAGCGGATGTGGCAGTGGCAAAAAAGGCCGGACTTTTCCATGATATCGGCAAAGCAGTGGATCATGAAATCCAAGGAACCCATGTGGAAATCGGAGTTAAAATATTGGAAAAATTCGGCGTTGCCAAAGAGGTTATTGACGCGATGAAATCCCATCACGAAGAATATCCATTCGAAACCTCGGAATCTTTTATTGTGGCGGCGGCGGATGCTATTTCAGCCTCGCGTCCCGGAGCAAGAAAAGATAGTTTGGAAAATTATCTCAAACGTTTGGAAGAATTGGAAGCAGTGGCTTCTTCTTTCCCGGCAGTGGAAAAAGTATATGCTATCCAAGCAGGAAGAGAGATTCGGGTTTTTGTGAAGCCGGAAGAAGTGGATGATTTCGGAGCGATTAAGTTGGCAAAAAGCATTGCGGAAAAAATTGAGGAAGAATTGAAATATCCCGGTGAAATAAAGGTTAATGTTTTGAGGGAAACTCGCGCAGTTGAATACGCTCGATAAATTATGGATTCTAGGGTGCTGTGCAACGTGATCCGACGTTGCGTTGGATTCTAGGGTGCTGTGCAACGTGATCCGACGTTGCGTTGGATTTTACGTTGTGGATAACTGAATTTGCTTTATTTTAGGGAAAAGTTGTAAAATTACTAGAGTTGAATATAAAAACTAAAAATGAAAGGAGGTGTACACTATGGAAAATGTAAACAAAGATGCTATGATAGATGCAATCGCTTCTAAAGTAGAAGTTTCTAAAAAAGAAATCGGAGCTATTATCGAGGCTATGGTTGATAAGATCACCGAAGAACTTCGAAAAGGAAACAAGGTAACTTTGACAGGTTTCGGAACCTTCAAGGTTTCCAATAGAGCTGCTCGCGTAGGACGAAATCCTCAGACAGGAGCAAGTATCAATATTCCTGCGATGACCGTTCCTAAGTTCACAGCCGGAAAAGCTTTGAAAGAAGCTGTAAAATAAATATCTTTGAGTCCGTACGGAATTAAAAGATAGCGACAAAATCCGCCGATAAGGCGGATTTTGTTTTTGGTTGACGAAATGATTTTTTTCCAGTAATATGGGTGAAGTTGGTTAGGATAAAGATAACGGAGTGTGGTGTAGTGGCAGCACGAGTGGTTTGGGACCATTTAGTCTGAGTTCGATTCTCAGCACTCCGACAAATTGAAGTACCAATAAAAACAGCCTAGCAGGGGCTGTTTTTGTGTTGACTTTTTGTATTCGTTTGCTATACTTCCAAATCAGTACCTTAACTTAAATCCATAAAAAAATCCAAAGGAGGGCGGCCATGGAAAAGAAAAGTTCTCCCAAGGTGCGGAGAAAAAAGAAAGAAGGATATGATGTTGAAAATCTGAAATTATGCAGAGAAATCAGATCTTGTTTTGATTACCTGATTCATCTTATTGAGAAAAATAGGTTTAATTGTTTTTCTGAATTGAAAAAAATAGTGGCAGAAAGAAAGCGCAGATTTGGAGGAAAATCTTTCTTATTGACGAATGGTAAAGATAGAAGATATTTTTATCATTTCAATTTTTTGATGCGTATCAGGAGTGAGCTGGAAATAATTTCGAGTGCGAATATTCCCGGCAAAGCTCTCGATGATGCGGATATTATGAAAATAACGATTAGCTATATTCATGAAAGAATTTCCGAATTGTATTTAAAAAATATAAATTTGGTAAAAAAAATTGCTTATCGTTATGCCGGAAATGATGATTACCTTCAGCGCGATTTGGCTGAAGAAGGATTTCTGGGTATTCAAAAAGTCGCCGTTTTTTTTGATGAAACTGCAGGGGTAAAATTTTCCACGGTGGCTGCTTGGTGGATACGCCAGGCGATTAGTCGCGCAATGATGGATAAATACGGCGATATTATCAGAAAACCAGTGCATATTTTTAATAGGACAAGTTTCTTGAAAAAGAAAATTGCTCTATTACTGGAAAATGGAGAGTCTGCTTCGCATGAGGCTTTGTCTAAAATAACTAAAATGCCCTTAAAGAAAATTAAGGAGGCCTTGCAATTAAAAGAAATTTCTTTGGATATGCTTTTTAGCGACGATGGGGAATTGATTGAATTTATTCCTTCAGACGCTCCTAATCCAGAAGAATATTTCACTCAAAGTAGCGCAGAAGAAGCAGTCTGTGAATTGGTGGGCTCTTTAAATGAAGAAAAGGATAGAATTATTATCTCTATGAGATTTGGAATCAATGGTTATAAGCGTGAATATACGCTCGAGGAGATAGGTGAAAGATTTGATTTAACCCGTGAACGCATTCGACAGATTGAAGTAAAGGTATTGAAGACACTTCGCTTTAGAGCGAATGCGATGGGATTGAATTTGTCAACAGTTTTTTGATTGATGCGGGGTGTGCAGAATTTGCACCCCGTTTTTTTATCGGGGAAAATAAAAAAATTGCATAGCGTGGATAAAATTTAGGGGAAATGGTAGAATGAAAAAGTAAAAAATGAACAAAACAAAAATGAACAAAACAAAACTTGCCATTTCAATTGCCATTCCGCTTTTTGCCGGATTTTTGGGTTCAATTTTCACCAACACTTCCGTCTCGACTTGGTACCAAGCGCTTTCTGTGCCACCCATTACCCCTCCAGGCTGGGTTTTTGCCCCAGTATGGACTGTTTTGTATGTTCTGATGGGAATCGCGCTGTATCAGGTCTGGAGGAAGCAGGAGACGGGAAGGGATATTTTTTGGGCGGTTTGGATATTTTTTGTGCAACTGCTTTTCAATATCATTTGGTCGGTTCTGTTTTTCGCCATGGAAAATCCGATGCTGGCTTTGCGGGAAATCGGAATACTGTGGATTGCGATCTTTCTTAACATCATTGCTTTTGCCAGAGTGGAGAAAAAATCCGCTTGGCTTTTGGTTCCATATCTCGCCTGGACAACCTTCGCCGCGTATCTAAATTACGCAATTTTCATTTTAAATTCTTGAAATAAATATTATTTTGATGCGTACTATGAATAAGTTTGTCTGAGTTTTTTGACTAACCCGCACCTATTTATGATCAGAGAAAAATGCGAAAACAAAACCGATGAAGAACTTGTTTTACTTGCTTTGGAAAACCAGGATTTTTATGAATGCTTAGTTGAAAGATATGAAGAAAAATTGTCCCGCTACATTCGAAGAATCTCCGCTTCTTCAAAAGAGGATGTGGAAGATTTGTTGCAGGAAATTTTCGTGGCGGTTTATCGGAACTTGAATGATTTTGACCAAGGCTTGAAATTTTCTTCTTGGATTTATCGTATTGCACATAATAAGACAATCAGCAGTTGGCGGAAGACCAAGAGTCGCCCGCAAATGGTGCGCTCGGAAGAAGCTCAGGAATTGGTGAAAATAGTTTCCAGCGATGAAGATATGGCAAAGGATTTAGAAAAGAAATTTGATTCCAAGCAAGTGGAAAAAATACTTCAAAATATGGATGAAAAATATCGGGAAGTTTTGGTCTTGAAGTTTATTGAAGATAAGGATTATCAGGAAATTTCAGATATTTTGAAAAAACCGATGGGAACAGTGGGAACTTTGATTCGACGGGCGAAAAAACAATTTCGGGATATTGTTGAAAAAGAAAATATTGATGTATAATTTTTTGTTAAAAGTTAGGACTCACGCGATTAAATAATCAGAATCCCGGTTTTCCGGAAAAATATTTTTTTGGAAAACCATACGAAATTATCTAAATGCGTAAGTCCTAAAAAGTAAAAAAATGGAAGGAAAAATAAGCGGAAAGGTGCTGGAACAAATTAAGAAAGAAAAAATAACCCCTGATCCGAAATGGAAGTTTTTGGTTAAAGATTATTTGGTTTGGATTTCTTTTGGCGTAGTCGTTATTATTGGAGGAATTGCCGTGGGAAGTACCGCATTTGTTTTAATAAACAGCGATTGGGATATTTATCCTCGAATCGGGGAAAACTTTTCCGAATATCTGGCAATGAGCTTGCCATTTTTTTGGATAGTCGCCCTGGTGGGGGTTTCTTTTTTGTCATTTTACAATTACCGCCACACAAAAAAAGGATATCGCACCAATCCTTGCGCCATCATCGGAGCTAGTATTGTCCTCAGTCTTGCGTTGGGTGTTCTTTTTTATCAAATAGGATTAAGTGAGAAAGTTGAAAAAAGTATTTCCCGTTCAATTCCATATTACGGAAGAAGTGATGAATACCGGGCGAAAGTTTGGAGCCGTCCGGAAATAGGGCTGATTGCCGGAACGATTATTTTTTTGGAAAGCAAAGATAATTTTGAAATTGAAGGTTTTGATGGAAATGTTTGGATAATAAAAGGAGATGATATTTTGTGGCGTCCGAGGATTATTCAGGAAGAAGGCGCTCAAGTAAAAGTTTTGGGCGAAACGGAAGATGAGGAAAAACATATTTTTTATGGGAAAGAAGTGCGTCCTTGGATTGGGGTATATGAAGACAGGAAACCTCCAATTCCGCAAAAAATGATGCAGATAGAGGATGAGATCGAGGGATTGGATGATTGATTTGTGAAATAAAAAAAAGCACTCGGCGTAATATAATTCGTGAGTGAAAAACGCGTTTTCACAAAAATAATAATTAAATTTAAAATCGCAACTCAATGAGTAATCAAAAACTTATCATCGGAACATCTGTACTGGTGGCCGTAATTTTAGCGGGAGCTTACTCAGTTTCCCAGGCTTATCGGGGGGATTATTCCCAAAAAGGACCGAATTATTCCCAAGAAAGACACAATGCAATGGAGGAGGCATTTAAGAACAATGATTATCAGGCATGGAAAAAATTGATGGAACAAAATCAATTCCAGGGTCGGGTAATGAATGTTGTTAACGAACAAAATTTTGCAAAATTCGCCGAAGCGCATCGCTTGGCAGAAGAGGGAAAATTCGCCGAAGCTGATCAGATTCGCACTGAACTTGGTCTGCGAACTCGAGATGGACAAGGTGTTGGCGCCGGACAAGGACAAGGGATGAGAGATGGAAAAGGCAGGGGGAATGGAACAGGTTGCGGACAAGCATTTGTCGATGTCAATAGTGATGGTGTATGCGATCGATTGCAATAATTCAGACATAAGGACATAAGACATAAGACATAAAGACTTAAGGAAATAAAAAAAGCCCGCGAGTGAGAAATCACTGCGGGCTTTTTTCTTGTGGACGATACTGGACTCGAACCAGTGACCTCTGCAATGTCAATGCAACGCTCTAACCAGCTGAGCTAATCGTCCTTTTGATATCGGGTAAAACACCAAAATATTTTTCTTCCAAGTGTCCCTTTTGGAATTATTGTAGATTTATTTTAAATCGTCGATTAGTTGGGGCGAGAAGAATTTGTCCTGATCGCACAAAGACAGTGTAAGAAAAATATTTTGGTGTTTTACCCTGGACTAGATGTTTTTCCTTGTTTTTTTATTCTTTTTCCTCTTGATTTTCTTCTTTTATTCCGATCAATTTGTCGTATTCTTCTTTTTCGATTGTTTCTTTTTCAAGCAGTTCATCGGCGATTTTTTTGAGAATATCTTTTCTTTTGATCAAAATATTCTCTGCTGTTTGGCGGGCATCTTCAATTAATCTGGAAACTTCTTTGTCGATTTGGTCCGCGGTTCTTTCTGAATAATCTTTTTCTTCGCTCATTTCCCGTCCAAGGAAAATCATTTCCTCTTTTTTTCCAAAGGTGCGCGCTCCCAAATCGCTCATTCCATATCGCGTTACCATATTGCGAGCAAGATGAGTAGCTCTTTCCAAATCATTGGAAGCTCCAGTGGTAATATCGCCAAGCGTAATTTTTTCGCTTACATATCCACCCAAAAGCGTCGCCAGTTCATCAATGAAATGCGCGCGGCTTTCCAATCTTTTGTCTTCCTGCGGAACAGACATGGTGTATCCGCCGGCTCGTCCGCGGGAAATGATGGAGATTTTTTGTACCGGGTCGGCATTTTCCAAGCTAGAAGCAATCAAAGCGTGGCCGGCTTCATGATAAGCAATAATTTCTTGCTCTTTTTTATTGATTGCCCGGCTTCTTCTTTCTGGTCCAAGCATTACTTTCTCGATTGATTCTCGCAATTCTTGATTGCTAATCATTTTTTTGTTTCTCCTGGTGGTTAAAATAGCGGCTTCATTGAGAAGATTTGCCAAATCAGCTCCGGAAAAACCGGGAGTTCTTTGGGCGATAATTTTCAAATCGACATCGCTTTCAAAAGGTTTTCCTTTGCTGTGTATCCTCAAAATAGCCCCTCTTTCTTTTATATCAGGAAGATCCATTGTTACCCGGCGATCGAAGCGTCCGGGACGAAGCAAGGCAGGATCAAGAACATCCGGACGGTTAGTGGCGGCAATAACAATCACGCTGGTATTGTTTTCAAATCCGTCCATTTCAACTAGTATTTGATTAAGAGTTTGCTCTCGTTCATCATGACCTCCGCCAAGTCCGGCTCCGCGATGCCGTCCAACAGCGTCAATTTCATCAATAAAGACAATGGAAGGCGCATTTTTCTTGGCTTGTTTGAAAAGATCGCGAACACGGCTGGCGCCAACTCCAACAAACATTTCCACAAATTCGCTTCCGCTGATGTTGAAAAATGGAACTTGCGCCTCACCGGCAACAGCACGGGACATTAATGTTTTTCCTGTTCCGGGGGAACCAAGCAAAAGAACACCTTTGGGAATTTTTGCTCCCATTTCCAGAAATTTTTTCGGGTGCTTGAGAAATTCGACAATTTCCATCAGTTCTTCTTTCGCTTCCTGCGCTCCGGCGACGTCGGCAAAAGTAATTCGATTTTTTTTGTCTTTTGGATCAATCATGCGAGCTCGGCTGGTGCCGAAAGAAAGAGCTTGTGAGTTTCCTCTTTGCGCTTGGCGCATCATAAACCAAAGGAAAGCGCCGATGAGAATGAAAGGCAAGAGAAAAGGAAGAATGGCGGCCGCCCAGGAAGAAGCGGCGGAGTCTGTTTTTACTTCTAATTTTATATTCTGCAGTTTTTCCGTTGAAACTCCGTAATTAACAAGCGATTCTGTTAACGAAGAGTCAGTTTCTTTAACCGCCTTTTCTTTTGTTTTGTCCGTAAGTTCGATTTCAAGCGTATTGTTTTTTACCGCTATTGAGGATACTTTTCCGCTATTAATTTGGCTGGCCAATTCACTAAGGGAAATTTCCGCCGGCTTTTGGGCAGGAGAGTTGAAAAGAATTGATATTCCGAAAACAGCTAAAAAAATTATGATTATAATTCCGATATTTTTGGTTAATTTGTCCATGTTTTATTTTTTAGTATAAATTATATTTTTATCAAAGTTAGTCTATCACCTTTCCGCTGGATTTTCAACCCCCCGAAACTTGCCTGTTGAAGTTTGTTTTTTTTACTGTTAGCAATCTTGAGAAGCTCTTGGATATTTCCCAGCTCAATGTTTTTCAATCCGGATAACTCTGTAATAACTCCGCGAAGCACTTGCCTTTGCAGAGAGAGGGGAATTGAAAGTAGGGAAGAGATTTTAATTGTAATTTTTTTGGAATTTCCGGCGGTTATTCCTTCGCTTGCTTTGAGGGCGGAATTTTGAATGTATTCAAAATCATCGGAAACTGTTTCCGCCAGTGTGGAGAGATTTTTTTTGACGGATATTTTGAAATTTTTTTCCAAATATGGAATCAGGCGATGGCGAATTTTATTGCGAAAAAAAGCAATATCCGCGTTGGTCTTGTCTATACGATAATAGATTTTTTTTTCTTTCAAATATGTTTCAATTTCTTTGCGTGATGTCGCCAGTAGGGGGCGGATAATATGCTTATTTTTAGCGGAGATGGCAGAAAGCCCTTGCAATCCGCTACCGCGCAAAACGCGCATTAGGACGGTTTCTGCCAAGTCGTCTTGATTGTGGGCGACGGCAATCAGATCAAATTTTTTTTGTTTTCTGATTTTTTCAAAGAAAGCGTAGCGAATGTTTCTGAGTTTGTTTTCCAGATTTTCTCCCTTTTTTGCCGGGGAATTTTTCTTGGCGTTAAGAACGCTGATCGGGAGGGAATATTTTTTTGCCAGCTGGCGGACATATTCTTCATCGCTGTCGCTGTCTTTTCCCCGCAGACCGTAATTGATATGGGCGATATGCAATTTTAAGTTGCATTTTGGAGCCAAAAACGCAAGCATATCCAAAAGGCAGACGCTATCCGGTCCACCTGAAACGGCAACAATAATTTTGTCGCCCTCTTTCCAAAGCTGTTTTCGGAAAGCAAAGTTTTGAATATTTTTGATCATTCTTTTCTGAGTATTAAATTCATTATTTCTCGGAAAGACGGTGCATTTTTATTTGAATACGTATAATTTTTCTATTGCAATTTGCTTTCAATATATTCCCAAGTTTTTTGAAAAACTTCATCCGGAGTTAAATCAGTGGTATCAATAACAAAATCGAAGTTTTTCTTATCAAAACAATCCTTTTGATAATATTTTAGGTAACGTGATTTGTCATTTGTCATTCTTCTTTTGTGACTGTCTAATATATCTTCTACTGTGTCTATCTTCCTATCTTCATTTCTATCATTCTGTCCTTGTAGTTCTTTGTGCACTCTCTGTGCTCCGGTTAGTGGCGCTACTGTGATGTAAAGTTTAACTGAATGAGGAATCAGAAACCAGCTAGTGCGCCCTTCGATAATAAAATTGTCTTTTTCTTGACCAAGTTTTTTTTGATATTCGTCGATTTCAAAGTCAGTTTCTGGGTGATTTTGTGTATATTTGGAGAATTCTGCCACGGTCATGTTTCTTTTCTTTGCAGTATCTCGATAAATTTGCCCCATGTATATCCTTTCATATTCAAGTTTTTCTGCTAATTTTTTCCCGACAGTGCTTTTTCCCGATCCGGGTTCTCCGGTGATTGTAATGATCATAAATTTATTTTAATTTACTTAAATGTGATGTATATTGTATAATAAAAATATAATAAACTAATTATAACAAAAAACGTATGCCAGTAAATATGAACATTGTTTCTGGTCCGGAGTATGGGGCGCAAGGAAAAGAAAATAACAGCAATCATCAGGAACTTCAAGAGGAGAGAATGCAGAAAAGAGCGGATGAAATGATTGAATCAGGGCACGAGCTGGCGGAAGAAATAAGAGAAATAATGAGTGGCGGCGAAAGAGGGTTTGTCGGACTTAATGAAGAAGAGATTAAAAAATTAGCCGAATCCGGATATGACAGAAGACTCATTGAAATAATATCCGCGAAAATGGAAGACAGGATTACTCAGTAGAATTTTCAAATAAGCAGAAAAAGACGTTTCTTGCAAATATATTTATAGCAATAAAAGCAGGCCAAAGCCTGCTTTTATTGCGTTTTTCATTTTACTCAGCTTCTTTTTCTTCTTTTGCTTCCTTCTTACTTTCACCTTCTTTTCCGTCCATTAGGATTAGTCCCATGCGGTGGTTTTTTGGTTCAATGGAAAGAATTTTCCAGCTATAGCTATTGCCAATTTTGATGGCATTTTCCATTTTCTTTCCCGGGTGGGTTTCTTGGAATTCACTGATGTGAGCCAAGCCGTGAATATTGTCATCTAAATAAACGAAGGCTCCAAAGTGGTTGATTTTGTCAACTTTTCCTTTGTATGTTTCGCCGACTTTGTATTTTCCAGCGGCTTCCCCCCAAGGATCTTTTTCCAATGCTCTAATAGAGAGAGAGATTCTAGTATCGTCAATTCCGATGATCTTAGCTTTTACTTTATCTCCAACCTTGACTACTTCTCTTGGATTATTGATAAGCTGCCAAGCCAATTCGGAAATATGAACCAAGCCTTCAAGTTTGTCGCTGTCTTTCTTGCTGCCAGCCTTGCTTTCCGGAAGGAATTTGATGAAGGCTCCGAAATCGACAACTCCGCTGATTTCTCCTTCGACAATGTCATCAATTTTGAGTTCGGAAATAACCTCTCTCTCTTTTTCGCTCATCGCGGCTTTTTCACTGACAATCAATTTTTCATCTTCACGATTAGTGTCGATTATTTTGACGGAAAATTCTTGACCAACGTAAGCCTTGAGAAGTTCGAGGATGCGGTTTTTGTTCCCATCTTCAACGCGGGGATAATGTTCGCTGGAAAGCTGTGAAACTGGCAAAAATCCCTTGACTCCATTGAGTTCCACCATAAGCCCTCCTTTATTGGCATCCAGGATTTTTGTTTTGACAACTTCCTCGGTATCACTTTTTGATTCAAGATCATCCCAGGATTTTTCATGGGAAGCTTCCCGGATGGAAAGTTCAATATATCCGTCTTCGTTTTCAAGATCAATTATGGTTGCGGCAATTGTGTCCCCGGGTTTGAGTTTTCGAGAAGCGCCCATTCCGTCGCGGGATTCTTTTCCGAGAACGATTCCGGTTCCCAACGCTCCCAAGTCCAAAAGAACCAAACTGGATGATGCCTCAATAACGATTCCTTCTAATGTGTCTCCGAGTTCGGGAATTTCAATCGGATTTTCCGCAAGAAGTTTTCCCATAGGAGATAAATCTTCTGCTTCAACATCTTCCGCTTTTTTGGAAGAAATTGATTTTTTAGCCGGTTTTTTCTCCTCCTGTTCTTTTTCTTCTTTGCTTGCTTTTGGCTTGGTGGTGGTTTTGATTTTGTCCACTTCTTCCGCCAATTTGTCCAAAATATTCTTTTTAGCCATTTTATTGAATGTTTTGGCAATCGCGCCACTTTGCCATTTAAATATTAAAAGCGCATAAAACAAAAATTTCCCGTTAAAAATAAGGGAAATTATCAAGAAAACCAAAGGGATTAAATCATCCCGATATTCAATTTTCTTAATAATTATTTCTATAAATAAGAGTATAGGTAAAAAAGGAGTTTGTCAAGTATTTGTTGGATTGGTTGCATTTGCTGTGTGGGTAGCGTAGGATGAGCTTATGAAGAAAGAATTTGAAATTGAAAGAGATCAATCAGGAAAGAGAATTGACAAGGCGCTTGTCAATTTGAAAATTGATCCGGAATTTTCTCGGGCGGATTTTTCGCGTGCAATCAAAAAGGGTGATGTGAAAGTAAATGGGGCAATTGTGAAATCCGGATATGTTTTGAAGGAAGGAGATGTGGTGTCTGTGGATGTTGCTCAGAAAAATAAAAAGACAAAAGCCACTCCGAATATCAAATTGGAGATTATTTTTGAGGATGAGAATATTATCGCCGTGAATAAGCGAGCTGGAATCAAAATTCATCCAGATAGCGGGGAAGATGAGAATGATACTTTGGTTGGGGGGCTTTTAGCAAAATATCCTGAACTGACAGATATTGGAGATGGGGCAGTGGATTCCTTCTTGCGTCCCGGCATTGTTCATCGCTTGGACAAGGATACATCCGGAGTAATAATAGTTGCTCGCAATCAAAAAGCTTTTGAAGCATTGAAAGAGAAATTTTCCAAGCATGAAATTGAAAAAAAATATCTGGCTTTGGTTTTTGGAAAATTGGAAAAAAAGAAGGGAACGATTGATGCGGATATTGCCAGGTCATCAACTTACAGAAGACAAGTTATTGCCAGCAAAAAAACGAAAACAAAAATAAGGACAGCAATAACTGATTATGAGGTTGTGCAAGAGTTTGAAAATTATTCTTTGGTGGAAGCGCGACCGAAAACCGGGCGAATGCACCAGATTCGGATTCATCTTTTCTCTATTGGCCATCCTTTGATTGGGGACAGGCTGTATCGAAAGAAGATATTTGCCACGCCGGAATTTCCTTCGGCATTGCGGCAAATGCTTCACGCCAAAGAGATAAAGCTGGAACTTTTCGGAAAGGATTATCTTTTTACCGCTCCAATTCCGGAGGATTTTGAAAGCTTATTGATTTGAAAAGGCAGGAAAAATAATATCTCATTGTTTTTATTTTAATCTGGGCGGTTTTAATTAAATGGAATAGCCGAGAAGTATTAAGAGGGTATAATTTTTTCTTCAAAAATTATTTAATTTTTCGGGCTTATACGATCACTAGAAAAAATGACGAATGATTTTTGTCTAATTTACAGTCTTGATATTATTTGCCATAATATATTTAGTAATCATTTAACTTAAAATAAAAAATGGATAATAAAAAAATTCCTACCGGGGTGGGGATAGCTGTGATTGTAATTATTGCAATTACGGTTAGTGTATTGATTTGGAAATATGAGAAAAGCAACGAACAAATTATATCTAAAACGCCAGATATAATTCCTCAACAAAATCAAAACAGGGAAATTCAAGAAGCCAGAAATAATCAAGAAAATAACCTGCCAATATCAGGGCCAATCGAAAATTGGAAAATTTATCAAAACAATAAGCATAATTTTAAATTCAAACATCCCAGTCAATATTCCGTAGAAGCAAATGAAACATCTACAACAACTGGCGAGTATTTTATAAAAGAAAATTCAAGTAATATAATCCACATAAGGCTTACAGAATGGAGAGGTTATATTATCAAGGAAGGAACGCCAGGAACATTTTGGGAAAAACTTGCTCAATCTAACTGGCAATACTTTTCTAGCAACATTGGAAAAATTTCTTCAGGGGAATGTAGCGGTGATACATTAAAACATGTTTCAGGCCCGACTATTTCAGAAGCTCCTAATAAGTGCAATATTGAAAGTAATAATAATTATATTAAAGTAGAGACTGACAGTTATGTATCTTATTTTACTAAAAATATTGAAATGAAATGGGACATTAAAAATAACAATGACCTAGTAAAAAAAATAATATCAACCCTTACAATAAACTAGCATAATAAAAATCAACCCCTGTCAGATTTACTGGCAGGGGTCTTTGTTTTGCGAAATTACCGCTTTAGAAAAGGATCAATTTTGCTCCCAGAGAATATTATTGGTTCCGTCGCCATATGGATCCACGCGATCCCAACTCTCGCCATTCTTCTTGTACACCTCGACGTGCATATGGCAAGCGCCAGGAGAACCAATGTCGCCAACTTCAGCGATATGCTGGTTTTGTGAAACTTCGACATAGCCGTTTTCTTCAATCTCGTCTCGCACACTGCTTTCCAAATCATCGCTATGGAGAAAAACTGTCATGTAGTCATTTGTTGAACCATTGATATACAATCCTTCATGAAGGATGTAGAAAGTATTATATCCTCCCGTATCCTGCCATCTCGTGATGACTACCGACGGAATAGTGCCACAGTAACTTTCATTCCTCCACACATTTGACGGATCACGTTCTGAAGTATACGTAGTCGCAACACACAAGGTACCCTGAGCAGGAGCATTGACTTGAGTTGTTTCACATGTGGCCGGATAATCATACCCGGGATGGCCATCGTAACATAAGTAATAACTTCCTCCTGTGTCATAAGTGCCATCATAGTTAATGCCCATATCAAATGGTATGCTTTCGGAATTAGCGTAACAGCCTAAGTTGTATCCATTTGTTTTTTCTCCGACTTCTCCATTAAACGCCAACACAGTGTTGTTTTCACTGTACGGAGTAGTCATTGAATGATCCATAACTGATGACACTGGAGCAGTATACGGAGTACAAGGAACTCCAGAGCAATCTTTATCAAGCGGAAAACCGAACGGCGTTTCAGGCGGATCAAGAGTGGTAAAAAGAAAATAGTCAGTAGGAGGATTTAATATAGCAAAATATCCTCCCCAATAAAAATAAGCATAAAAGCTATCTTGATAAAAAACTAAAGCAGGAAAAGGATATTCACAAATTAAATTGTAGGTAACTCCCGAGCTGATGTCATCCCAATGATTAACATTATTTCCATCTTCAATTCGACAATGTTCGCTATTTAAAAAATAGGAACCGCCTAAGTAGTGATGATAGTAGCCGTTGTAGTCGTTACCGTTATACGTGCAGGGGATTGTATCCGCTTGACTGCATTCAACATAGGCAAAAGCAGAATTTGAAATTAAAAAACGAACAGAAATTATTGTAAGAATTAAGAATAATTTTTTCATTGCGCATGCTCCTTTTTTTGATTTGAGATTTTATCTGTCTTTTTTTGATAAAAATGCTTTGTGTCAGTTAGTTATTCTACCTCCTTGGTTGAATTTTAAGGAACTTGGATAAGATTGAGATTATAAATAAAATACCTGGGTGTCAAGTGTTGGTTTAATTCTTAAGTAGAAATATTCAAAAGTGTCCAAGATGTACTCTTCTAATACCAGATATTGACTAAATCTTGATTTGAGTATAGTATGGAGTAGATTTAATTTTAAAAGGTTTTTATTACTTAAGCCGAATAGCAGGTTTTTTTATTTGTTTTCGGTCTGACAAAAATATGGAAAAGAAATTGATTGAATTTAATATGGCACAGAGAAGCGGCAAAGTTCTTGCTTTGCAATCAGGAGATGTTGTTCGCGTCTTTCGAAAGATTAAAGAAGGAGAAAAAGAAAGAACCCAGGTTTTTGAAGGAATGATTATTGCTGTTAAAGGCGGACAAAGTTCTTCTCCGATAATCACAGTGCGAAAAGTTTCTAGTGGAGTGGGGGTAGAGCTTATTATTCCTGCCAATTCTCCAATGATTGAAAAAATAGAATTGATAAAGAGGGCGAAAGTAAGAAGATCGAAACTTTATTACGTACGGGAAAAAACTGCCAAGTCGTTGCGTTTTAAATATACTGATGCCAAAGATATAAAAACAAGCAAACAAGAAGAAGTGAAAAATGAGGTTGTTGTTGAAGAAAAAATCGAAGAGGAATCCAAAGAAGTTGAAAAAGAGATTGCGGAAGTAAAGGAAGAAAAAAAGGTGGAAAAAACCGAAGAGGCAAAAGAGAAGAAGGCGCCGGCGGAAGAGAAAAAGGAAGAAGCTGAAAAGAAAGAAAAAGAAGATCAGAAAGAAAATAAATAGCTCACCAAAGGCTATTAAGTTAGCCTTTTTTGTATTTTGTTGTACTGCAAGTGGTGTGTTATACTTAGGGCGGATGGCGGAATTGGTATGCGGCGTCCCGATATGAAGACGTCGTGACGGGAGCAATTCAGTAATTAGTTTGTTACAGGGCACAGGAGAGGGCGGATGGCGGAACTGGTATACGCGCTACCTTGAGGTGGTAGTTCTCGCAAGGGATTGGAGGTTCGAGTCCTCTTTCGCCCACCACGTAAAATAAAAATTGTGATTTTTATCACGTGGCGCAGCCATAAAAATTGAAAATATGCGCGCTTAGCTCAGTTGGTTAGAGCATCTCGTTTACACCGAGAGGGTCGGGGGTTCGAATCCCTCAGCGCGCACAGAGCCTCGGTAGCTCAGTGGTAGAGCAAAGGACTGGTTTTCGGTCCACTTCGCAGTAATGCGGAGATGAAAATCGGGTGAATTCGGGGAAGCCTAAGTGAAAATATGGTAATCCCGAGCCAAGTCTTGATGGGTTTTAGTATCAAGAAAGGTGTAGAGACTAATAGGTGAGTCCCAACAATAATCCTATAATAGCGCCCGACTCCCGCCAAAAAAGCGGGATGATGAGATAGTCCGATACTTGGGGAAACTCAAGATAACAAATAAGGAAAATCCTTGTGTCGTCAGTCCGATTCTGACCCGAGGCACAATAAAATTAAAAGCGCAAAGTGAAAAGTGTAAAGAAAAGCAATTAAACTTGCTGTAAGTTTTTCACTTTAAGCTTTGCGCTTTTTTTTGGGACCGTAGCTCAGGGGTTAGAGCGGACGACTCATAATCGTTTGGTCGCTGGTTCGATTCCAGCCGGTCCCACTTGAATGAAATTTCCAATTTACAATTCTTAATTTTCAATGAATTTTAAATGATTTAATTTTGAAATTGGTAAATTAATATTTGTTTAAAAATTTAAAATTAGAAATTGAAAATTGCGCGCAAGGCGCGACAAGCGGGTATCGTATAGTGGCTATTATACGTCCTTGCCAAGGATGAGACGGCAGTTCGATTCTGCTTACCCGCTCCAAATCAGCTTTTGCTTATATTTAGTTTTTGTTAAAGCATTTTACGGTTCTAACTTAGATTAAAATTTACATTCTTCAAAATTAGGCTCTCAGGAGCCTTTTTTGTGCATAAAAAACCTAATTTTGAAAATATGTGATGTATGGATAAGCCATAAAATCCAGTTCTAATTAAGTTGCCTTACCCGTCTTGAGGTTAAAATAAATTTTAATAAAAAAGCCCTGATAATTAATGATTATCAGGGCTACATCTTAATAAACCAAGAAGGCAAACAGTGCTTTTCCGCCAACAGTATTCTCGAGCCATCCATTTACACCACTGAATTCCGTAGACTCATAATTAGTGCTTGCATATTTCAATTTGTACTGCTGATCATCTTCATCCAGATACGGATTGTTAGCAAGAATGCATGCTACATGAAAGCTAGTAATTAATTGCTTGCACACTTCTTCATGTGAAATGTTCCTTGCAGGACGGTAATGTTTTGCGTAGCC
The DNA here is from genome assembly GCA_964605525.1 of uncultured Bdellovibrionales bacterium. Classification (GTDB taxonomy): domain Bacteria; phylum Patescibacteriota; class Minisyncoccia; order Moranbacterales; family UBA9337; genus UBA12151. Next base: position 75,135 of record CAZSCV010000004.1, on the reverse strand, counting down.
AGATGCCAATACTGCAGCTATACAGAACCAATCATCTTCTTTACCGCCACACAATTCAGCCGCTGTTGCAAATACAAGTTTAGTTTTCATTTTATTCCCCCTTTATTTTTATTTAGTTAGTTTAGTAAAGACTTCTTTTGCATCTTCCACTGTCAGCTCTCTACTGATCCAGACCAGAAACCTCAATTCTTCCTCGGTACGGTCACAGTCCCAATCCCAGGTCCAATCATATTGCCCGTTGTTGTTTTTTTTCAAACTTCCGCAACTCCTGATCCAGATCATCTCTGGAAATATTTTTCCCAAACATCAAGAGCCCAGATTTTTTGTTATATTCCATGACATTCTTCTTTTCGTTTTAAGTCCGTCGACTGGTATTTAGTTTTAAAAGATCTGGCGTTAAGATTTTTTTTGTTAGTTCATCTTAACAATGCAGTATAGCAGAAAAAAGCAAAAGCGTCAATAATAAAGACTATGGAAAAATAATAATGCCTACTATTGCTTTATTTAAAACAATATGCTATCATAATGATGTTGACATAATTGGCGACAGTATATGAAAAATACCCTACAAAAAGATCTTTTGGATGCAGGACTAACTGAAAATGAATCCGGAATATATCTGGCTGCTTTGGAATTGGGAGAAACGACAGTAAGTCGTTTAGCCAAAAAAGCGGGAGTTAAAAGGACAACGGCCTATTTGGTGATTGAATCACTTAAAGATAAAGGCCTTATTACTTCTATTAAAAAAGAAGCAGCCTCAGTCTTTTTTGCTGAAGATCCACATAAATTGCATTCAATGCTTGAAGAGAGAAGAAATAAGATTGATAAGATTATGCCACAGCTTCTGGCCTTTTCTAATTTAATTGATAAGAAACCAGAGATCAGATATTTTGAGGGAGAGGAAGGGATTAAAGATGTTTATCGAGACAGTTTAAAATTTCCAGATCAAGAAATGTTGACTTGGTATTCTGAGGCGTATGTAAAGCATTTTGATGAGAAATTCTTCCTAGAGGATTACATACCTAGACGTCTAAAGAAAAAAATATCAGTACGTGCTATTTTGCAGGATAGCGAAGCAATCCGAAGCTTAATTGATAAAGATCAGCAACACTTGCGCAGAACAAAGATTGTTTCCAAGGATGAATATAATGTTTCAATAGAATTGAATATTTATGGAAATAATAAGGTCGGAGTTATTTCATATGAAGAAGAGTTTGGACTTATTATAGAAAGCAAGAAGATCCACGAAAGCCTGAAAAGCATCTTCGAATTGGTGTGGGGATTACTGCCTGATTAAATTCAATCTTGATCAACAAAGCTTTTGTTCATAAATCCAGTTTTAACCGCACTCACTAGCCCGCTCAAAAAACAGAAGGCTCCTCGAAGGGGGAGTTTTTTGATTTTTGGTGCAAAATAAAAAGCTGACAGGTTTTTGGATAGGACATTTGTCCAAGGACCGTTATAGTTACGGCCGCCGTTCACTGGTTTCCCAGAGCCGGGCACCTGTCAGCTTATTCGGAGATTATATCAGATTTAAAGTATTGTCAAAATTATTTCCTATAAATCCAGTTCTAATCGTATTAATTAAGTAACTCCAAAAAATCGGAAATATTTCATTTTGGGAGTTTTTTTCTGTTGTGGTATTATTCAGTTATGAGCGACTTGGTAAAAATAAAATTGGCAAAGATATTGTTTTCCGCCCGGTTTTGGATAGCAACTATGGTTTTGTATTTGACTGGCAGGGGAATTTCTACCGAGCATATTTTTCAGCTTATCGGATTTTATTATGTGATGAGCGTGCTTTTGGAATATCCAACCGGAGTTATTGGCGATTATTATTCACATCGAATATCTGTTTTTTGGGGATATCTTATTCTCGCTTTGTCATATATCCTTCTTTCTTTTTCTGGTGGTGTTTTGTTTTATGTCGCAACCTTATTTTTGCTGGCGTTGGGCGGATCTTTGGTTTCCGGGAGTGACAACGCTCTTTTGCATACGGCATCCAAAGATTTTAAAAAAGATTTTTCCCAAGTAAAATCATACGGAATAATCATTACGTTTTTGGCGGTTTCAATTGGAGGATTTGTTTCGGCAATCGATCTGAGAATCCCGTTATATTTAACTGCTGTGTTTTTGATTTTTGCTTCAATTTTAGTAATTTCAACAAAAATAAAAGCGAGCGGAAAAGATAATGGCGCCAATATTTTCAGTCTTGGAATTGAAGGCTTGAAATACTCAATTAACAACAAACAACTTCTTAATATAATGGTCGTCTATTCTCTTATCGGAGCTTTCTTTTTTAGTTTCAAATGGTTGTATAATCCACTATTTTTAAGTCTTGATCTTGATGTCGCATATTGGGGAGTTTTAATCGGAGTTGCAACTCTTTTAATTGCGATTGGTGTGAAATTTTATGAAAAGTTTTCGAAATTAAACATTTTTTCGGCAACTTTAGTTTTATTGATAGCGGTTTTGTCAATTGGCGCAACGAATATTATTGCTATTTCACTTATTGGAATGTTTGCGGCGCATTTTATGCGAGGATATTTTGAAACAAAACTTATGGTAGATATAAATTCGATGATCGGAAAATCGGTGCGTTCAAGCGTTCTTTCTTTGAATAGTTTGATAATTCGTGCTGGAGCGACAATTTTTATGTTTGCCGGAGGAATAATTCTGGAAAAATTTTCGATGATGGCGTTGATGTCAGTATCGGTTGCAATCTTTCTCTTGGTCGGAACTTATCCTCTGATAAAAATAATGAAATTTGAATACTGAAAAATATTTTTTCAGTATTCAAAATAAAAAACTCCCCGAAGGAAGATTGAAAACATGTTCTGCCTTAAAATACATCAAAAAATCATCATTTACACACAGAGCAAAATGATCCATCCTTGACGCTTTTAACTAATTTTTTCATACACTCCATTATATTTCTTTAATGAAGTATTGCAATTACTTCTTGAATTCACCCGGTGCGCCGATGAAATTGGCGTGAAATTATTTTTGGTTAAAAATGGTATTAAAACATATAGAAAAATTGCATAAATAATGATATTATGGCATTATTAAAATAGAAAAAAATATGACTCTGCATACTGAAAAATATAAACAAACTATCCTTTATCTTTGCGCCAAGCTAGGCAAGGAAGTTCGAGGAAAGAAAAAACTGGCGAAATTGCTTTATTTCGTTGATTTTGATTTTTTTGAAAAAAATCAAAAATATTTTACTGGCGACAAATATAAAGCACTGCCAATGGGACCTTTCCCAGTTTCCCTGAATGAAATTACGGCGGAAATGACAAAAGAAAAAACATTGAAAGTTGAGTCAGTGAACGAACATAACGGATATAACGCAACAGAAGTTTATACATGCTTAAAAGATCCGAAGATCTCCGTTTTTTCTAAGGAAGAAATAGAAATGCTTGACCGAGTTATCATGAAATATGGAAATTTGAATGGAAAGCAACTGGAAGATTTGACGCACGCGGAAGCTCCATATATTGGAACGGAGCCAAAAAAGGAAATTCCGTATGAGTTAGCCTTTTATAGAGGAACTGATTTTAATAATCATGCTTGATTTCATTTCACATCCTTCGTTTGAAAAAGAAGCCGCCAAATTAAAACGGCGGTTTTCAGGCGAGCTTGATTGTAAAAACCGCTCTAAATCGAAAATCCCTGAAATTATTTTGGGGATTTTTTGTGTTGCTTGAGCATAATTTTTGGCGTACAATATAGGTATAATAAAAATAGATGCATAATAAATATAATATCTATGTTAAAAATCGATCTCCATCTCCATACAGTTGCCAGCGGTCATGCGCAATGTACTTTAGTTGAGTATATTGAACAGGCAAAGAAGTTAAAGATGAATGTTATCGGCATTAGTGACCATGGTCCTAATAATGCGGAAACCCTTACAACAGAAGTTTATTTCAGGACATTAGATAGGATTCCCGATGTTGTTGATGGAATTCGTGTCCTAAAAGGAATTGAAGCGAATGTTATCAATGAAGGCGGCGATATCGATGTGAGTGATAAACTGGCTGAAAGACTTGATTTTGTTATGGCAAGTTTTCATGAAAACGCTGGATATATCGACCAAGGGAAAGAAGGTAACACTGAAACATTAATCAAACTGATTAGGTCAGGAAAGATAGATATTATTACACATCCATTCAATACAAAATCCTATGATGTTGATATGGAAAAGATAAGCGAAGAAGCTTGCAAGAACAATGTTCTTCTGGAAGTCAATTTTTCTTATATAAAAGGTAGAAAATTGCAGTCGTTCACTATTTCAAATTTAAAGATAATCATTGATATTGTTAGAAGAAATGGAAAAAAGGTTATTTTAGGCAGTGATGCTCATAATATCTGGGAATTGGGTGACGATTCCTCGCTTACTTCAATAAAAGAAGAAATTGGCTTAACGGATGATTTAATAATTAACAACTATTCAGAAGAATTATTTGAGTTTTTGGGAATCAAAGAATGATGTCAATCCCAAACAAAGCTTCTTTTTATAAATCCAGTTCTAACCGTATTAACTAAGCAGTTCATTAAAAAAACGACTCAATACACTGAGCCGTTTTTTTGTTCTGCCGCGACGATGTCTTTTTTAGCGGATGGCTTTTACGATTGTTATTAGGATTATTGCTCCAATTAGCGCTACAAACATACTGTACAGGTTGAAACCTGTAACTCCGCTTTCTCCCAGAAAGCTCATCAGCCATCCGCCTAACATAGCTCCCACGATTCCCAGAATAATATTTAGAACTAAGCTATCGTTGGTGCCCATAACTAGTGAGGCGACCCAACCTACGATTGCTCCAAAAATAATCCATAAAATAATGCTCATATATTTTTTTTAATTAATTATTTTTTTTCTTGCTCGTCTAATTTAACTGCGGCTTCTGATGTTGAAACAGTTTTTCCCATAAGAAACAATTTGATTATGCCGATGGCAATTATCCAATACACAAACATTGCCAAGAGCGTCGTCCATTCAAAGACACTGCCCGATACTCTGGAAACATTAAAAACACTCAGGAAAGGAGCGGTGAAAATGTAGGTTACCCCATAGATAAAACTGGTGAAACCGGCCTCCATATTGGCTCCAAGTAATTTCAAGATGAAACGAAACGCCAGTAATATTTCCAGAAGTCCCAAGAGATACCAAACAATTTGCGTTCCGCGATAGAGAGGTTTTGTGCTGGAAGAAGTTGATGAATCCATATGATTATAGATTAGTTATTAATTTGAACTAAACGAGAATCTTTCTAGGTCACTTTTATTTAATTAGTTAAGTTGTTAGATGGTGAATATCAGTCCTTCTAATTATTGTTTCTTTGGGTAAATGTTTAATTAAGATTTTTTCAACTAGAGCAGTTAAGCTCACGCCGTCAACAATAGCCTGCGCTTTGGCTTGTTTCAAAAGATCGGGGTTCAGGAATAATGTCACGCGTTGTTTTTTAATTACTTTCATATTTTATAGCTAAAAATCGCAAGTTAGTTGCAATGGTTGTTCCACTGCAACTACTAGTACATACGCAATGCTATTTATCTTTCATGAGCAAAATATTTCTTGGTTGAAAATGGTAGTAGATGGTATTATTAAGATGCAGGAAGAGAATTTTTTGGATTATGGAAAACAAAATTATTAATACTTGGGTTGGAACTTTGATTTTAGTTGCCTTGTCTTCGGCAGTTGTTTTTGTTGTGGTCAAAGAAAGCGGAAATTTTTCTCCGGAATTTTCGCAGATGATTATAATCGCAAAAAAGAAGGTCGCTGAAGCGGTTCCTGTTTTGTTTCCCTCGCCACTGCCTCCTCCGCTTCCGCCCAATATTGAAAGAATGAAAAAACAAGGGTGCGTGGCGGATGGAATTCTCTCCGGATTCGGAGGCGATACCAAGGAAATGATCAACGTGGTTAACCGGTCTGATTGCTATTATCTTCATCGCGCGCTGGAGACTTGGGCGGACAAGCCGGATTTTGAAAAAGCCAAAAAAATCAAAGCGAAAATTGAAAAAGAGAATATCGTGTACGGAATGTTTATTGCTGAGGCGGTCAACACAAAAGTTCTCTATCGGTATCCGGAGGAAGACCGCAAGTTTGATTTTGAAAAAATGTGCCAAGACAACAATCCCGATCATTGGAAGAAAAATATCTGCATTCCGTCATTTAATTCAGGAGAATATCGCGCGTATTTGAAATATATCACCGAGCAAGCAATGGATATGGGGATCCAGAGTTTTCTTTTTGGACAGGTTTTTTTGCAAGAGGGGGGCGATTTGAACAATCCAAGGATTACAAAAATAATTGCGGATATGAGGGAGTATGCTGATTCCAAAAAAATGAAAATTGTTGTCGGCGCGCAGACCAATGACATTACTAATGAAAAATATTTGCGTAATTTTGATTTTATTGAGGGCGGCGTGGGATTGTACTCTGATGGAACATTGGAAAACGGTCCGTGTTTTTCTCGCTGGTGGAAAAAAGAAGGGGATTGGTGCTGGGCGCTCCTCTGGAATGACAAGTTTGCCAAGAAAGCCAATAATGTTTTCTTGCATCTCGATTGGACACCGCAAATTGGGGATGATATGAGTACTTTCGCTAGAATGGATGATGACAAAAGAAGAAAAACATTGCGGGACCTGCACGATTTTTTCACTTCCCAAGGAAAGGGGTTTATGCTGCCGATTTTGGCGGTACTTCCGAAAGATAACGGCGGATGTTATGGCGGTAAGAAAAATTTTTATTCGCCTTCAAAAAAATATTCCTGCGACGACGAAAAAACCATCAACAATATCTTGAAAAAAGCTTGGTGATAGTTCTGCTATTTCGGTATATCCCAGGGCTTGCCAAAAGTCGGATAGTTTGATGTTGAAATTTCAACGTATAATAACAGGGCAAAACATTTAGCTTTGCCCTGTTATTTTTTTTTAACCATTGAATCTTTAAAAAGAAATGAATTTTATTCAACGAACAACTTATTGATTTGTGTGAAATGTTTTAATTACACTTTCTAATCCATAAGATTCAATGTCGGTATTTTTCTGATTGTTATTTGCTTGAAAATGTTCAAATATATAATTATTTTTTTCTCCAGTGATTTCGTAATATCTGCTTATTCCCATGCCATAGCTTTCATATACCACTAATTGATATTGTCCGACAATTTTTATTCTTGGATTATTTTTGGCGTCAACATCTTTCTGATTATTTATTATGTCTTCCGCGCTTCTTCTTTGTCCGATATTAAAGGTATAAGAATTTCCCGACCACTCCCTGAATGGTCCAAAATCAACACTTAAGGAATTGCTAGATAAATCACTTGACTCCAGATAAGGCAAAACTACACAGTTTTTATTTCCCCAGTTTTTATTATAAGGAATATCAAAAGAAATTCCAAAGTCTTCGTTTTTATAATTAATATTCATATTAGCAGGATCTATATTAAAATCACTCCTAAAATGATACTTGTCTGGCTGTCCATCTTTTATTTCATAACAGCCATCACCAATTAATCTAGTTTTGAAAATATTATGACATTGATAAGATTGATTCGAATTAACTTGCTGATCTTGAGAAAGTTGATTTTTTTCAAAACATTCTTGTTGTGATGGTTCTCCGGGTAATTGTTTGGTATTTTGTATTTTTTTCCATTCACTTTTTTCTAAAACTGCCAACCATATAATTATTACTAAAAAAACTCCGACGGCACTCAATAGATAGATTCGAATTTTTTGTTTCATTTTATTTTTTGTAAGTTTATATTTATTTAATTAACAAATCGAAAGGAATCTATTATTTTATCTAGTTCCGCTCGATGCTTTATCTTGAAGGTTAAAGCTAGATCCGACTGATTATTTGATTGCTCTTTTAATGCATCCTTTTCGCTTGTCAGAAGTAATCCATTATAAGAAATTGTATATATAAACTTATTTTTAATAATAGCAATCAGATAATCGGAATAAGGCATGTTTTCAATGGTAAGTTTTATTGCTTCAATTCCATCAATATATATTTTCTCTTTTGACAAAATGACAGGAGGATTAATCTCAACTCCTTCATAAGAAGTTATTTGGGACAGTTTTTTTTGATAATCATCCAACCAATCATTGACATTGCTAAATTTTGATATTTCAGCGTCAATGGAAAATAATGGAGTATTATCAGCTTTTGAAATAATTTTGATTAAGGAGTCTGGGTTTTTTACGGATCCAGTTTCTACATTAAAACTAGTTAGATTTTCTATTCTATAATTATAACTTTTATTTTCATAATAAGTGATTATATTTTCCTTCTCCTGATTATATTTCCAATCCTCTTGTTCAGATTTTTGTAGTTCATGTTTATTTTTTCTATTTTCACGAATAATCATCCCACCTGTAACGACGATGCCTATAATTATAATCGTACCAACGCCGGCAAAAATTTCTTTATTTGTTGCTATCCGTTTCATTTTATTTTTATGAATTTTTATATTCTTTATTATATCAAGCATCAAGAAGGGCGTAAAATTTATTTTCCTTAGTGGGCTTGCCAAAAGAGAAATAGTCTGATACAGTAGGGGAACAACTGAGAAAGTCCTGTTCGCGCCTCGCCTGACATTTGGTTGGGATAAGGAGCGATTTAGCCGCAAAGCTGGATTTTCTTTGTGGTTTTTATTTATTCAATTGCGTGAGTCATAATAATAAATTAATTAATTGTAATTATAAAAAAAATGATTGAATACGAATTGTTTTATTTAGTAGGAGAATCCAGAGAGCATGATCTGGATAAAATTAAAAAGGAAGTTGATGAAGTTGTTTCCGGTGAGGGAGGAAAAATTTTGGAAGTGGAAGTGGTTACTCGCCGAAAAATGTCCTATGAGATCAAGAAAGAATCCCGCGGAGTGTATGTTGCCAAAAGATTTGAAATTTTAGATAAAGATGAGAGAGAAGAAAAGGATATTCCAAATAAAGATATTGTCGCTGAAATTAACACAAAGCTTTTGCAAAACAGGGATATTTTGAGATTTATAATTACTCGCGCGGATCAATTGCCGGAACTTAAGGCGGAAACCAAAAAAGAAGAAAAATCCGGACAACCAAGACAGAGTTTCAGAAGAGAAGAAGCCAAAAGAGAGATTGCAAAAACGGAAAAGGTTGAGAAAAAAGAAGAAGTAAAAGAAGAGAAAAAAGAAGAAGCTGTTGTTTCTCCTGAAGTTGAAGCGCCGATAAAAAAGAAAGCATCAGTTAAGAAAGTTGAAAAAGAAGAAAAAAGTGATAAAATAGAAGAAAAGAAGGAAAAGAAAAATGAGAAGAAGGTTTCCGATAAGAAAAAGAAAACAGTAAAAGAAAATGATATCGACAAAAAATTAGACGAAATACTCAATATTTAATTTTATTTTTTTAATATTTTAAAATTTGAAGATTGATTTATTAGAAATTGATTAAAAATTTTAAATTAAAAATTCCAATATTATGAACGTAAATAAAGTTATCTTGGTTGGTCGATTGACTCGTGACCCGGAGTTGCGAACAACCACTGGCGGAAAAACTGTCGCTAGCGTGAGTATCGCCACTAACAGTTTTTGGACTGATGCCAGCGGGCAGAAGCAAAAAAACACCGAATTTCACAATATTGTTCTTTTTGGAAGATCGGCGGAGATTTGCGGGCAATATTTGACCAAAGGACAAGAAGCCTTTTTTGAAGGAAGATTGCAAACAAGAACATATACCGGAAAAGATGGGATAGAAAGACGAACAACTGAAGTGGTTGCGGAAAATATGCAATTAGGCAGTCGTCCTCAGGGAAGTGGAGGACAAGAGGGCGGATATTCCGGAGGGGGAAATTCGTTTAGCACTCCAAAACAACAGGCAAGCGCTCCCGTGCAAAGGCAATCCGCTCCCGTGCAGAAACCTCCTGTGCAGGATGATAATATTCCGACTATCAATCTGGATGAGGAACAAGAAGATGTTCGAATTGAAGACGTGCCATTTTAAAGATTAAAGAACTATTAAATAATTTAAAATTATGGAAAATGTAAAAAAGGGTTGTTATTTTTGCCAGGAAAAAATTGACAAAATTGATTATAAAAATGCTTATTTGTTGCGTCGTTTTATGAATTCTCAGGGGAAGATTTATCCTCCGCGAAGACACGGCGTTTGCACCAGGCATCAGAGAAGTTTGACTGAAGCAATCAAAAAAGGAAGAATTATGGGTCTGCTTCCTTTCGTAGCGAGATAATGTCGATCATAAACTGAAACACTATCTTTCCGAAAAATAATAAATTTTTATTTTTCCAACCGTCCCTTTTGGTTATTTTGTTCCTTTTTTGTTAAATATCGGTTGGTTTGGGCATAAAGTTTTTGATTTATACGCACAAAGACGTGAGTAAAAATAAAAATTTATTATTTTTCGGAAAGTTGTAAAAAATTAATTTAGCGCATTTTAATTTTTTTTGGTAGTAATTAAAAATTTCACAAATATGCTTTCAATTTCTGATATTAAAACAGGAAAAACCATCACTTTGGACGGAGAGCCTTTTGTGGTGATTCGTGACGAACATTCCAAAACCGGACGAGCCGGAGCGGTACTTCGCACCAAATTGAAAAACTTGGCAACGGGAGCGGTTTTGGAAAAAACTTTTCAAGGAGCGGATAAGGTGGAAGAAGCGGATATTTCCAAGTCCAAAGCGCAGTATCTGTACCGGGAAGGCGATGATTTCGTTTTTATGGATATGGGAAATTACGATCAGTTTAATCTTTCTAGTACCGTTTTAGACGGGGCGGAGAAATATTTGCTTGAAGGGACGGAAGTTTCTATTTTAAATTTCAATGGCAATCCGATCAATCTTGAGTTGCCGATCAAGATGCAATTTCGTGTTATTGAAGCTCCTCCGGGACTCAAAGGCGACACTGCTTCCGGCGGGGACAAGGTTGTGACTTTGGAAACGGGACTGAAAATAACCACGCCGTTGTTTGTCAAAGAAGGCGACATTGTAATTGTAAACACAGAAAAAGGAGAATACGTTTCCAGAGCGTAGAAAACAGACATAAAATTTAAGACATAAAATAGAGGCTTTGAATTTTAAAAAAACAGACATGGCGTCTGTTTTTTGGTGCAATTAATTAAGGATGTATGTCTGTATTTTTCCGAATATTGCTAAAATGATAAAATGTTAGTATGCTAGAATGAAATTATGAAATTTGAGATTGATTCAAAATTTGAGCCGGCGGGGGACCCCGTAAAATAAAAATCAGAATTTTTATCACGGGGCGAGACTCATTTTATAGTTTAATTCTTTATATTTATGAAATTTAAGATAAATTCAAAATTCAAGCCGGCGGGGGATCAGCCTCAGGCGATTGAAAAGTTGACACGGGGAATGAAATCCGGGAAAAAATTCCAGACGCTTTTGGGTGTGACCGGATCGGGAAAAACATTCACGATTGCCAACGTAATCGAAAAAATTCAAAAACCGACCCTGGTGATTGCTCCGAACAAAACTTTGGCGGCGCAATTAGTGCAAGAATTCCGCGTTTTCTTTCCAAAAAACGCAGTGGAATATTTCGTTTCCTACTATGATTATTACCAGCCGGAAGCATACATCGCATCATCGGATACATATATTGAAAAAGAAGCGCAGATAAATGAAGAAATAGACCGCTTGCGCCACAGCGCCACAGCGGCGGTTTTGTCGCGCCGCGATGTGATTATTGTCGCCAGTGTTTCTTGTATCTACGGTTTGGGTAGTCCGGAATATTATCAGGACACGACACTGGCAATTTCAGTCGGAGAAAAAACTGACAGGGAGAAATTGATGAAAAGACTGGTGGAAATGCATTATCAGCGCAGTGATATTCTGGCGCGCGGAAAATTCCGTTCGATCGGAAATATTATCGAGATTATTCCTCCCAGCCGCGAAGTGATAACGCGCGTTGAATTGGAAAATGGCGAAGTCGCAAATATTGCCGAATACGATTTTTTGACAGGAGAAAAATTATCCGTTTTGGAAAAGGCGATATTTTTTCCCGCCAAGCATTTTGTTGTTCCGGAGCCGATGATGGAAGGCGTGTTGAAAAACATCGAAAAAGAGATGAAAGTGAGAGTGGAATATCTTGAGAAAAAAGGAAAAATATTGGAAGCGGAAAGGCTTCGACGCCGGACAAAACACGATATTGAAATGATGCGCGAATTGGGATATTGCAACGGAATTGAAAATTATTCCAGATTTTTAACTGGCAGAAAGTCCGGCGAAGCTCCATATACCCTGATCGATTATTTTGGAGATGATTTTTTACTGGTAATTGATGAATCGCACGTGACCGTTCCGCAAATCGGAGCGATGTATGCCGGAGACAAGGCGCGCAAAGAAGCTTTGGTGGAAAATGGATTTCGTTTGCCCAGTGCGCTGGATAATCGTCCTTTGAAATTTTCCGAATTTGAAAAAAGAATAAACCAGGTTATTTTTACCAGCGCTACGCCAAGCCGGTATGAAAATGAAAAAACAGAAGGAGAAATGGTAGAACAGATTATACGTCCAACAGGATTGATTGATCCGGAATTGATAATGCGTCCGACGCGAAGCCAAGTAAAAGATATTTTGGAAGAAATCAAAAAAGTTTCAAAGAAAAAAGAACGGGTACTGATTACAACACTCACCAAAAAACAGGCGGAAGATTTGGCGGAATTTCTCAAGGAAAATGAAATCAAATCGGAATATTTGCACAGCGGAGTGGATACGTTGGACCGAATTTCCATTTTGGAAGATTTGCGGCGCGGGAAATTTGATGCCTTGGTTGGAGTGAATCTTTTGCGCGAAGGATTGGATTTGCCGGAAGTTTCCCTGGTGGCGATTTTGGATGCCGATAAGGAAGGATTTTTGCGCAGTGAAACCTCCCTAATTCAGACAATTGGAAGGGCGGCGCGCAATGTGAGCGGAAGAGTGATTTTATATGCCGACAGGATTACGGGTTCAATGAAAAAAGCGATTGATGAAACAAATCGGAGGAGAAAATTACAAAAAGAATATAACAAAAAACACAAAATAACGCCCAAGACAATCAAGAAAAAAATTCAATCAATTGTGGATCATGAAATCAATCCTCAAGTTCCGCAGGATTTTGTCAGGCTGGAAACATTGGAAGATGTAAACGGATACATTAAAAATAAAGAAAGAGAAATGAAAGAAGCGGCGCGCAATTTGGATTTTGAAAGAGCGGCGCTTGTTCGCGATGAGATTTATCAATTGCGAAAAATTCAAGGAAAATAAAATTTTATGTTATAATATCAAAAAGATTGAATTATAAATATTTGGGAGATATCCAAGTTTAACCAAAAAAATGAATTTTTTAAAAAAAATATGGACGGCGGTTCGCGATGTATATTTTTTCGTTTTTCGGTATTCTTCAGAATGCCAATTGCGCGCGCAAGAAAAGAAAAATGTATTCAAGGGTGAAGAGAGTTATTTGAAAAAATTCAGTTCTTATGCCGAGTTGAAAAAATACCAAAAAAGGACGAAAATTTTCTTGGTCGGAATATTCTTATCAGCGGTTATTTTTGGCGTTATTTTTCTGGCAGTGATTATTTTTTTGGTCCAGTATTTGTATTCGATATTTAATTTGCAGAATAATTTTTTGGATTGGGGGAAAATAAAAGAATCTATCCGAGAAAAAAGCTTGACGCAAGAGATAGCCGAATAAATAGCTAATAATTAAAAATTAAAATAAAATGGAGGATAAAAAATTTACTGTTATTCTGGCTGAAGATGAACCGGATTTAATGGAAATATATTCTATCGCTCTTGGCGAAAAATTCAATCTGCTTCTTGCCGTCAATGGAAAAAAAGTTCTGGAAATATTGGAGGAAAAAAGGGGAGCGGTGGATTTGATTATTTTGGATATTGTAATGCCGAAAATGGATGGATTTGATATTTTGCGAAAATTAAAAAAAGACAGTAAATATAAAAATATTCCCGTGGTAATGTCGACAAATCTCAGTGATCCGAGAGATAGAGATGAGGCTATCAATTTAGGAGCTAAGAAATACTTTGTAAAGGCGGACCGAACCCCGAGCGAATTGGCGGAAGATATTGCGAACATATTATCTGAACAAAAATAAGCGGATAACAAAAACAGGCTTTCTTGCCTGTTTTTTGTTTGGGTTGATGGAAATAAAATTTGATGATATGATGTATTATCTCTGGGTAATGAAATATGCAGACAAATTAAAAAAATATGGACAAAAAAATAACAATTCGCGGAGCAAGGGAGCATAATTTGAAAAACATCGACCTTGATATTCCCCGCGACAAGCTGATTGTTTTTACGGGAATAAGCGGATCAGGAAAAAGTACTTTGGCCTTTGATACGCTTTTTGCTGAAGGGCAAAGAAGGTATTTGGAAAGCTTGTCATCTTATGCACGCCAGTTTTTGGGACAGATGGATAAGCCGGATGTGGATCATATCGAAGGGCTTTCGCCGACAATTTCCATTGACCAGAAATCAGTCTCTCACAATCCGCGTTCGACAGTCGGAACGATTACGGAAATTCATGATTATTTGCGCTTGCTGTATTCGAAAATCGGAATGCCGCACTGTCCGATTTGCGGTCGGGAAATAAAACGCCTTTCAACGGATGAAATCGTTGATCGAATTTTGGATTTGGGAGAAAAAAAAGAAATAAAAATTATCTCTCCGATAGTGCGGGGACGAAAGGGGGAATATTCAGCGCTTTTGGAAAATTTGTGGAAAATGGGACTTTCGAAAGCATATATTGACGGAAAAAAAATTTCTTTGGAAAAATGGAAGGAAATTGAATTGGAAAAAAATAAGAAACATTTTTTAGATGTTATTATCGATGAAGTGGAAATTGGAGAAAAAAATATTTCTCGAATTTTTGAAGGCGTGGAAAGGGCGTTGAAATTATCGGAAGGGCTGGTGAAAATAAAATTGGATGAAAAAGAAGAAAGAGGAAAAAGGAATGAAAAGGGAGAAATGGGAAAGAAAGGGGAGGTCGTTTTTAATCAAAATCTTTCCTGTCCTGTTCATGAAATTGAATTTCCTCCGCTGGAACCGAGGCTTTTTTCCTTCAATTCTCCCTTCGGAGCATGCAGTGCTTGTGAAGGACTGGGAGTAAAAAAGGAAATCGACACAAATTTGATTATCCCGGATGAAAACAAAACCATTAATGAAGGCGGAGTTCTTCCTTGGAGCTACAAGCCGAATAATTACCAGGGGACGGTTATTCGCGCCGTGACTAATTTTTACCATATTCCCGATAACAAACGTTTGCGCGATTTGTCGAAAAAATATCTCGATCTGCTTCTTTACGGGAAAGAGGGCGGAGAATTGATTGATGTAAAATATCATTTTCGCGGCGGGACGAGAAGTTTTCATTTGGATTGGAAAGGCGTTTCCGGCTGGCTCGAAGATCGTTATCAAAAAACAGCTTCTGATGCGGTGCGAAATGATATTGAAAAATATATGTCCCAAAAGCCTTGCTCGACTTGCGGAGGAAGCCGTTATCGAAAAGAGGTTTTACTGGTAACGGCTGGCGGGAAAAATATCGTGGAAGTGTCGCAGATAAGTATTGATAATTGTCTGGATTTTTTTCGGAAATTGAAATTGAACCATCAGGAAGAATTGATTGCCGGAAGAATTGTCAAAGAAATTATTAATCGCTTGAAATTTCTCAGCGATGTGGGATTGAATTATATCTCCTTGCATCGGACCGCGTTTACTCTTTCCGGCGGGGAATCGCAAAGAATCCGTCTGGCTTCGCAGGTTGGTTCGCAACTGGTTGGTGTTTTGTATATCCTGGATGAGCCGTCAATTGGATTGCACGCGCGGGACAACCGGAAACTTTTGGAAACGCTGAAACATTTGCGGGATATCGGAAACACCGTGATTGCAATTGAACATGACGAAGAAACAATGCGCGAAGCGGATTTTTTGGTGGATATCGGACCGGGAGCGGGAAAGCATGGCGGAGAAATCGTGGCCATAGGAACTCCTGAACAAGTAATGAAAAATAAAAATTCCATAACAGGAAAATATTTGAGCGGGGAAATGGAAATCGCAGTTCCTGATTCGCGCCGGTCGATGAAAAACAAGAAGGCTTTGATTGTGCGTGGAGCTTCGAGCCACAATTTGAAAAACATAAATGTGCAATTTCCTCTTAAGAGTTTTGTTTGCGTGACGGGTGTTTCCGGAAGCGGAAAATCGACTTTAGTGGAAGAAACTTTGTACAAATCCTTGGCGAATAAGTTGCACCGTTCTCTGGAAGTGCCGGGAAAGCACAAGGAAATTGTCGGACTGGAAAATATTAACAAAGTGATTATGATTGACCAGTCGCCGATCGGACGCACGCCGCGGTCAAATCCTGCGACATATACCGGACTGTTTACTCCGATTCGCCAGCTTTTTTCCGCCACCAAAGATGCGCGGGAGAAAGGTTATGGCATGGGAAGATTTTCTTTCAATGTTGCCGGAGGCAGGTGCGACAATTGCCAAGGAGAAGGATTTTTGAAAATTGAAATGCAATTTATGCCGGATGTGTATTTGCCTTGCGATGTTTGCAAGGGAAAAAGGTATAACAGGGAAACGTTGCAAGTAAAATATAAAGGAAAAAATATTTCCGATGTTTTGGCGATGACAGTTTCCGAGGCGAAGGAATTTTTCGAGAGTTATCCGCAAATTCATGATCCACTCAAAGTTTTGGAGGAAGTCGGATTGGGATATATTGAATTGGGGCAGAATGCAACGACGCTTTCCGGCGGAGAGGCGCAAAGAATCAAGCTTGCCAGTGAACTTTCCCGGCGCGCCACAGGAAATACGATGTATATTTTGGATGAACCGACAACCGGACTTCATTTTGAAGATATCAAAAAATTGCTGGATGTGCTTAATCGATTGGTGGATGCGGGAAATACGGTGGTTGTTATTGAGCATAATATGGATGTGATCAAGTCTGCCGATTGGATAATCGATTTGGGACCGGAAGGCGGCGATGGCGGAGGAAAGCTGGTGGTTGCCGGCACCCCGGAAGAAGTCGCCAAATGGCACAAAGAAAGCTATACCGGAAAATACTTGCGCGAAGCGTTGCGGAAAAAATAAATTAAGGAACATATTGTGAACTCGCCAATGCTCAAAAATAAAATAAAAAATTTTCCTGATGCGCCGGGGGTGTATGTTTTTTTTGATGCGAAAAAAAAGATAATATATATCGGCAAAGCCACTAGTTTGAAAAGTAGAGTAGGGTCGTATTTTGTTCCCTCACCCCAACCCTCTCCCGGGGGGAGAGGGGGAGGTCTGAGACCGATTGAGGAGATGATTCATCAGGTTTCTAATGTAAAAATAATCGAAACTGAATCGGTTTTGGATGCTTTAATTTTGGAAGCCAACCTGATAAAAAAACACCAGCCGAAATATAATGTGCTGGGAAAAGACGACAAGTCATTTTGCTATATTGTTATTACCCGAGAATTATTTCCCAGTATTATGATTTTTCGCAAAACCGATTTGAATTCAAAAAGCTTAAAAGCCAAAAATCTAATGGAACCGAAAGCTGTTTATGGTCCGTATACGAGCAAAAAACAAATGGAAATCGCGCTTAAAATAATCCGGAGAATCTTTCCCTTTCATTCAAATAAGCAGAAAACGGAAAAGGGATGCTTGGATTTTCAAATCGGAATGTGCCCCGGACCGTATGCGGGTAAAATTTCAAAAAAAGATTACGCGAAAAATATCCGGGGAATCAGGATGATTTTGGAGGGGAAAAGGAAAAGTTTGATAAAAAAAATGGAAAAGGAAATGGCGGAGTTTTCAAAGAAAGAAGAATTTGAAAAAGCCGGCGGAATAAAAAGAAAAATATTTGCATTAAGGCATATTCAGGATATCGCTCTTGTCTCTGAAAGAGAAGATAATTTCCAGATAAATTCAAAATTAATTCGAATTGAGGCGTACGACATTTCTAATATTTCCGGAGAGCATGCGGTCGGTTCAATGATTGTGTTTGATGATAATTCCGGAAAATTTGAGCCGGATAAATCGCAGTATCGAAAATTTAAAATAAAAACCATTGCAGGCGCGGATGATGTGGGGATGATGAGGGAAATTTTGATTAGAAGATTCAAAAACAATTGGCAGAAACCCGATCTGGTTTTTCTTGACGGAGGCATCGGGCATTTGAATATGGCGGAAAAATTATGGAAAGAGCTGGTGATTGATATTCCGATTGTGGCGGTGGCAAAAGGACCGACCAGAAAAATTTCTAATTTCCAATTTTTAATTTCTAAACAATTTCCAATTTCCAAATCCAGATTTCGAAATCAATTTGTGGAGATATTAAATGACAGAAATTTAATCAAAAGAATAACCGACGAGGCGCACCGGTTTGCGATTTCTTACCATCGCAAGGTGAGAGGTAGGGAATTTTTGAAATAAAACAATATTATTGCAAAATTTGCGCGCCTTCCGCGCATTTTTTAGTGGCAATTCCTTTTGGCGGGGCTCTCTTTACATATTCAAATTTCTGCGCTACAATTTGTAATTAGCAAAATAACTTTTTAAAAATCAAAAGAAATTATGTCCGGAAAGAAAAATCTCTCCAAAGAAAATAAAAAAGATAAAAGCCATATTATTGTTCGGGGAGCCAAAGTTAATAATTTGCGCAATATCGACGTTGATATTCCGCGCGACAAATTCGTTGTTATTACAGGGCTTTCCGGATCTGGAAAATCTTCCTTGGCGTTTGATACGATTTATGCCGAAGGAAATCGCCGGTATATGGAAGGGCTTTCTTCTTACGCGCGCAATTTTTTGGATGTGTCCTCCAAGCCGGATGTGGATAAGATTGAAAATCTCAGTCCGACAATTTCCATTGATCAAAAAAGCGTGGTGCGCAGTCCGCGCTCGACAGTTGGAACCCTTACGGAAATATATGATTATTTGCGAATTTTATTTGCCAAAGTTGGCGACCCGCATTGTTTGCAATGCGGAGTTTTGATGGAGAAAAAAGAAAAAAGAGAAATACTTGCGGAAGTGTCTTCTTATCCTTCCGGAACGCAAATTGCCATTCTTTCTCGTTATGGAGGAAAGGAAAAAAACCCAAGGGATGTTTTGCGCCAAATCCAGCAATTGGGATATGCCCGGGTAAGATTTGAGAACAAAATAAAATCAGTGAGCGAGGCGCTTATGATTGTTACGGAAAAAATGTCTATCGATGTGGATATTGTGGTTGACCGGATTGAATTGAACAAGAAGAATTTGGATGAGGAACGGATTTCCGATTCAATTGAAACAGCTTTGAAATTGGGAGACGGCTCAATGATTATATTGGTAAATCAAGAAAAAGAATTGCAATACAATCAAGAATATATTTGCCAGAATTGCCAGACAAAAATAAAAGAAATCAATCCGCGCCATTTTTCTTTTAATAACCCGGAAGGAGCTTGTTGCGATTGCAGCGGTTTGGGTATAAAGATGGAAATTGATCCGGATTTGATTATTCCAAATAAAAAACTTTCCTTGGCAGAAGGAGCGATCCGCCCGTGGAGCAAGGCCGGAGGAAGGATGGGAGAAAACGGATACGGGACAATGGTGAGTGATTTGGCCAGGAAACACAGATTTTCTCTTAATGTTCCGATTGGAAAGCTTTCTGTGCAGAACCTGAATATTATTTTGCGGGGAGAATCAGGAAGTGATTTGAGCCAAGCCAGACCGGAAAACAAATTGGATGGCGCGCATAAATCAGTTGAAAGGTTCCGGGGAGTAATTCCTATTCTGGAAGGAAGATATTTGGAAACAAATTCGGATTATGTCCGCAATGAGATTGAGAAATATATGGTTGCCAAAGTTTGTTCTTCTTGCCAGGGAAAACGTTTGAAAAAGGAATATCTCAATGTGCTGATAGATGGAAAATCCATTGATGATTTTGCGAGTATGAGCATATCCAATCTGAAAGAATATTTGCAAAAATTTTTAGAAAAAAATAAAAGTATTCGCAATAAGGAAATTTCCGCGGTTTTAATAAAGGAAATAATTGAAAGGCTGGTAGCTTTGGAAAATGTGGGATTGGAATATTTGAGTTTGTCGCGGGGAACCAAAACTATTTCCGGGGGGGAAGCGCAAAGAATCCGCTTGGCAGTGCAAATAAAATCCCAATTGATGGGTATAATTTACGTTTTGGATGAGCCCTCAATCGGATTGCACAGCCGGGATACGGAAAAACTGATTAAAACAATCAAATCCTTAAGGGATGAAGGAAATTCACTGGTTGTCGTTGAGCACGACAGTGATTTCATCCGAGAGGCCGATTGGGTGATTGATATGGGACCGGGCGCCGGAGAAGAAGGCGGGGAGCTTATTTTTCAAGGTGATTATGAAAGTTTGAAAAAATCGAAAACCTCCACTGCTTTGTATATTTCCGGAAAAAAGAAAGTTTCCGACAAGAAAAAATTCCGCGTAGGAAACAAGAATAATATTGAAATAATTAAGGCTTGCGAACACAATCTGAAAGATATCAGCGTCAAAATTCCGCTGGAAAAATTCGTGGTAGTTTGCGGTGTGAGCGGAAGCGGAAAATCGACCTTGGTGAATGACATTTTGGCAAAGGCGCTTTCCAAGCATTTTTACGGAGCAAGAGCGAGCGTTGGAAAACACAAAGAATTGAAAGGAATTGAAAATGTGAACAAAGTTATCAATATCAGTCAGAGTCCGATCGGAAGAACTCCGCGGTCAAATGCCGCTACTTATACCGGACTGTTTTCCCACATCCGGGAAATCTTTGCGCAGACGGAAGAATCGCAGAATCGCGGATATACTTCCAGCCGTTTCAGTTTCAATATGAAAGGTGGACGTTGCGAGGTTTGTCAGGGGGACGGAATGAGAAAAATAGAAATGCATTTACTTCCGGATATGTATGTCAAATGCGAGGTTTGTGGAGGAACTAGATATAACAAAAAAACACTTGAGATTGAATATCAAGGAGTGAATATTGCCGAGGTTTTGGATATGAGCGTGAGTTATGCGATGGTTTTTTTCAAGCGCTATCCTTTGATTTATGAAAAATTGAGAACTATGGATGAAGTGGGGTTGGGGTATTTGAAGCTGGGGCAGAGCGCTACCAATCTTTCCGGAGGAGAAGCCCAGCGCATCAAATTGGCGACGGAGTTGGCGCGAAAATCAACAGGGAAAACGTTGTATATTTTGGATGAACCGACAATCGGATTGCATTTTGCGGATGTGAAAAAATTGCTCCAAGTTCTGGACGCCTTGGTGGATAAGGGAAATACTGTTATTGCTGTTGAACATAATATTGATGTTATCCGCAATGCTGATTGGGTGGTTGAACTCGGTCCGGACGGAGGAGACAATGGAGGAAAAATTGTTTTTCAAGGAACCCCGGACAAACTTGAAAAAGACAAGAAAAGCTGGACCGGAAGATATTTGTAAAAATAAAAAGCCAAAAAACTTTATACTTTTTTTAAGGAAGGGTATTGCACTTATTTTGCAACCCGATTCTTTTCGCAGGTTATATGAAAAATCAAGTCTCGAGAAATATTTTGGCTACCCTCTGTTATTACGATTGCCTGAATTATCCGCTCACATCTTTTGAAATCTGGAAATATTTGATTCATGCCGATTATTGCAATATCGGCGATGGCGCTTCACCTTCCATAAGTTTGGCGGAAATTGTGGAACAGACAGAAGATGAAGAATTGAAAAGGGCGGTTGATTTTGACCGTGGCTTTTATTTTTTAAAAGGAAGAAGCGGCCTTGTCGACAGGCGGTTGCGAGGAAACAAAACGGCTATTTTGAAAACCAAAAAAATGAGAAAATTCATTTGGTTTTTGCGTTTCGTCCCTTTCGTGAAAATGATTGGAGTAACCGGAAGGCTGGCGATGAAAACAGCCCAAGCTCAAAGCGATTGGGATTTGCTGGTAGTTTTGCGCAGCGGAAGAATTTGGATGGGGCGCACGTTTTTCACTGTAGTTGCCCATTTGATGGGGAAAAGAAGGCATGGAAAAAAAATCAAGGACCGCTTATGCTTGAATTATTTTATTACTGAAAAAACTTTGGAAATAACCAATAAGGATTTGTTTGCCGCCAATGAATATTTTTTTATGTTTCCTGTTTTTGACAGCGGAAATATTTTTGAAAAATTTCAAGCTGAAAATAGCTGGATCAAAAGATTCCATCCGAATTACTATTTGGCAAGAGCGGAAAATTACATGATAATAAGAGATGGATGGCTTTCGTCAAGGGTGCGGAGGATTTTGGAAAAAATGTTCAACTGGAATTGGTTGGAAGAATTTTTGGGGGAAATAGAGAAGAAAAAAATAATGAATAATCCGAAAACCGGAGAAAAGGGAAGTTTGATTGAGGCTTCCGGCGGAGCGCTGGTTTTTCTTCCCCAGCCTCAAGGGCCGAGAATATTCGAGAAATTCAAAAAGAATTTGAGCAAAGTCGATTTGTGATTCGGATAAATTTTAAATAAAATAAAATCAAGATTTGCGCATTTTAGGCAAGTCATAAAAAATAAAAAATATGCATGCAATCATTTTGTGCGGAGGATCGGGAACAAGGCTTTGGCCTCTCAGCCGAGAAAAAACCCCGAAGCAATTTTTGAGTTTGTATAGCAAGAGATCCCTTCTGCAGGAAACTTTTTTGCGGATGCGGGAAATAATGCCGGCGGAGAATATTTTTTTCAGCACTTATGGAAAAGTGTCTGCTGAAAAAGTTTTCCAGCAAATCAAGCAGGTTGAAAGTGAAATAAAAAAAGAGCAGATAATTCTGGAATCGGAAAAGCTCAATACCGCTCCAGCGATTGCCGGCGCAGTCCGCTATTTGCTCCAAAAAAGTAAAATAAACAAAGACGAGCCGATTATTGTGCTTCCCTCCGATCATTATATCGGCAATAAAAATGAATATTTGAAGACAGTGAAAAAGGCCATGGAAAATACCAAGGACAATGTCGGAACTATCGGTATTGTGCCGACCGGACCGGAAACTGGATATGGATATATCAAGAAAGGAAAGCAAGAACAAGGTTATTTCCGGGCGGAAAAATTCAAAGAGAAGCCGGACAAAATTCGAGCCAAGAAATATCTCAAATCCGGGGATTATGTTTGGAATTCCGGAATGTACATTTTTAATGCAAAAACTTTTTTAGGGGAATTGTCCAAATATGCGCCGAAAATATACCAAGCCGCCATTTTGCGAAACAACAAGGATTTTTTGCAAAAATTCAAAAAACTCGAGTCTATTTCAATTGATTATGCCGTTTCGGAAAAATCAGACAAAGTGATAATTTTCGAAGGGGATTTTGAATGGAATGATATCGGATCTTTTGACAGCCTTTCGGAAATTTTGGCAGGAAATCAGGAAAAATCCCGCAATGTTGTTGTCGGCGCGGAGAATGTTTTCATTCACAGTACGCAAGGGAAAAGAATCGCGGTGGTAGGCGTGAGCGATTTGATCGTGGTTGAAGACGGCGACGCAATTTTGATCGCCAGAAAAGGACAGAGCGAAGACGTGAAAAAAGTAGTGGAATTTTTGAAAAATAGAAAAAAATAATTTTTTCGATGCCGTGCTTTTGTCAAATAGGCTGAATTTTTTGTCTTGTGCTTTTGCTTGAAATGAGCTAAAATGGAGAGGTGATAATAGGTAAATAAGCGCAAAATATGACCTTGAGATCTTATCTTTGGGGATTAAGGGCATTGGTGGGTATTTCAGCCGCCTCATTGGCGGTTGTTGTTATGCGAATTGATCCAGAAACCTCGATTTTTGTCGGGCAGAGCTTGTTTTTTGTTAGTTTGTTTTTGACACTCGCGGGAATATTCACCCTATTTTTCACCTGGATGCGCAAAATGACGTCCGGAGGTGAAAACGCTTTCGTTCATTTGGGAATGAGTTTGCGCCAAGGAATACTCTTATCTTTGCTGGTAATTTTTCTGCTTATTTTCCAAAGATTGCAAATTTTGATCTGGTGGGATGGACTGTTGCTGGCGGCGGGATTTTTCATAATAGAATTGTATTTTTTAACAAGATAATCAGTAAATATTTTTATGGCAAAGGAAAATAAAGAAAAAAGCACTTATAGCGCCAAGTCTATTCAAGTTTTGGAAGGTCTTGATCCGGTGCGCAAACGCCCGGGAATGTATATTGGAGGCACTTCTTTGGAGGGGCTCCATCATTTGATTTGGGAAGTGGTGAACAATTCCATCGATGAGGCAATGGCGGGATATTGCGACAATATTTTGGTTAGATTGCTTCCGGATAATGTGGTTGAGATTACTGACAACGGACGAGGAATTCCGGTGGAAAAGCACCCGCAAACAAAAAAATCAACATTGGAAACAGTACTCACCGTTCTTCATGCCGGAGGAAAATTTGAAGGTGACGGATACAAAATTTCCGGCGGGCTTCATGGGGTGGGAGTTTCCGTGGTCAACGCTCTTTCGGTTTGGACGCGGGCCGAGGTTCATTTGGGAGGAAAAATTTGGATGCAGGAATATAATCGCGGGCAAAGAAAAGCGGAAGTGAAAGCTATCGGGAAAACCGACCATACCGGAACAATCATCACTTTTCAGCCTGATCCGCAAATATTTCCTGAAATCAGATTCAGCTGGAACAAGATTTTGGATTATCTCCGCCAGCAGGCATATTTGACCAAGGGTGTGAAAATCACCATCGAAGACCGGAGAAAAGTTGAAAGCGAAAAAGAAGAATATCAGATGAAAAAATACGGATTCTTTTTTGATGCCGGAATTATTTCTTTCGTCAAATTCCTCAATCAAGGTAAGGATGTGAAAAATGAAATGCCGGTATATATTGAAAAGGAAGTTGATGACGTCCAGGTGGAAGTTTCCCTTCAATACACCGAAGGATATAAAGAGCATTTGTATTCTTTCGCCAATAATATTTACACTGTCGAAGGTGGAATGCATGTGACTGGGTTCCGTACGGCGCTTACTCGGGTACTTAATGATTATGCCAAGAAAAACAATCTTCTCAAGGAAAAAGAAGGAAGCCTTACGGCAGACGACGTGCGGGAAGGTCTCACAGCGGTAATCAGTATTAAATTGCGCAACCCTCAGTTTGAAGGGCAAACCAAAGCCAAGCTGGGAAATGGAGAAGTGCGAGGAATCGTGCATAGCGTAGTTTCAGAAATGCTCAGTGAATTTTTCGAAAAACATCCGAACAATGCCAAGGCAATTATTGGGAAATGTCTTTTGACTGCCAAGGCCAGAATTGCCGCCCGCGCCGCCAAGGATGCGGTAATCCGAAAAGGCGCTTTGGAAGGAATGACTCTTCCTGGAAAATTGGCGGATTGTTCAAGTAAAGATAAGGCAAAATCGGAATTGTATATTGTAGAGGGAGATTCGGCTGGCGGAAGCGCCAAACAAGGAAGGGACCGGAAATTTCAAGCTATTTTGCCGCTTCGGGGAAAATTGGTGAATGTGGAAAAAACCAGCTTGGACAAGGTGGTGAAATCCGACACGCTCAAGCCGATTATTATTGCTTTGGGGGCGGGAATTGGAGAGAGTTTTGATGCCAGCCGGTTGCGTTATGGGAAAATTATTATTATGGCGGATGCTGATGTTGACGGTTCGCATATCCGGACTTTGCTTTTGACGTTCTTTTACCGTTATTATGAAGAACTGGTGCTCAATGGAAATATTTATATCGCTCAGCCTCCGCTTTACAGTATTAAGAAGGGGAAAGAGATGTTGTACGCGTACACTGACCGGGAGCGGGATGCGATACTCAAGAAAATGAATGTTAATCCTGACGAGGTGGAAGAGCTGGCAGAAGGGGAGGAGCCGGTGAAAAAAGTTTCCGGAGGAGTGAATATCCAGCGGTACAAAGGTTTGGGAGAAATGAATCCGGATCAGCTTTGGCAAACGACGATGAATCCGGAGAAAAGGAAGATGCTTCGCGTGACGATTGAGGATGCTGAAGCGGCTGATAAAATTTTCGATATTCTGATGGGATCAGACGTTGAGCCTCGCCGAAGATTCATCCAAACCCACGCCAAAAACGTCAAGAATTTGGACGTATAATCCCAATAAAGATATATCTTGTTCAAACGCCTTCCTTTTTGGGAAGGCGTTTTTTTAATAATTTTTTTTATTTGATTTTGTTTGAAATTTTTTGTATAATAGTTGATAATGAGCAATTACAGAAAAACAAAAAATAACAAAAGCGGAATTCGAAAAGTGGATGGAGTTGGGACGGATCCTCGAGTGATTCGGTTTTTCGAAACCTTAAAATCCAAAGAATTCAACTCATTGTTGTATTCCAAAGGGAGGATATCGCAGAAATTCTTCACGGAAGACTCCGGGTTATACATCACCCCTAAGCAGGCAAAACTTTTCAAACTCGGAGTAAAATTAAACACCAAAGCGAATATTTTTGACGGGCTTAGTAGTCGAATCGTAAGCCGGTATAAGACTTATCAACCGAATCAGAAAGGCGCTTTGTACGCTCGATATGCGAGATTGGTTCAGCGATATTTTGATTTGGAAGATAATATCAAAAGCCAGTCCAAGAATTTTTTTGGCAATCTTTCATTTGTCAAAGTATATAATTTTTCATTGATCGGGGCGATTTTGGTGGGAATGTTCACGATGTCTTTTATTTACCAATATCTCGGTTCGAGCGCTTCGGCGCGGGGAAATGGCAATGATTCTTCCCGGCAGGCAGCCTGGCAGGAAGAAGCGGCGCGAAAAGAAACCGCGGAAGTTCTCAGCAATGGAACTAAAGAAGAAAAGGAAGATGAATGGAATGAAGAAAAAGAAAGTCAATATATCTCCCAGATGGTGGATTATCTGGAAAATGCCGAAAAAGAGAAAACAGAAAAAGAAATAGAGGAAATGGTAAAAGGGTATCCGATTGAAAAAATGCTTCCATATATCTTGGAGCAGGATCGTACGGTGGCGGCATTCCTCATTAGCATCGCCAAGAAAGAAAGCAATTGGGGAAAAAGAGTGCCAGTTTTAGACGGGCAGGATTGCTACAATTATTGGGGATATCGCGGGCAGAGAAAGTTGATGGGAACAGGAGGGCATACTTGTTTCAATAGCCGGAAAGACGCGGTGGATACTGTCGCCAAAAGAATCCAATGGCTCGTAAAAAACAAAAAACTCAATACTCCGGAAAAGATGGTTATTTGGAAATGCGGATCGGATTGCAATGCGACCGGAGGACAGGAAGCGGCGAGAAAATGGATCAGCGATGTAAATATGTACTTCAAAAAGCTCAATTATTAGAACATAAAAGAGAATTATTGTAAATAGTGGAATTTTTACTTTTTAGCCGCCAATTCATTTTGGTGGCCTTTGTTTTCAGCTTAAACAATGGATAAAACCGGTTATTGACACCGGGCTGTTTTTTTGCTATCCTAGAATGCATGTTGAAAAAATAATCAGTAATTTATTTGTTTATGAGTAAAAATCCTTCGGGGTTTTGTGGGAAAATAATAATCGCATCCATCCTGGTGATTATCTCAGGCTGTTTTTTTTACAGCCGGATCGATTCTATTTTTGGAGCAAATTTTGCCCAGGGAAAAGAATTGAAAAATTCAGTCTGGGAAGAGGAAGAATATTTGAGTGTTCTTTCCGGTGAAAAGAATTTTTTAGGTTCAGAGTATAATTTCAGTAGTGGCGATGAGGAGAAAATTGATCCGGAAAAAAAGGCGCTGGAAAATCAGTTGCGTGAAATTGCGGCGGGATATCCAATCGAAGAAATGATTCCTTATATCTCCGAATATGACAGAAAAATTGCCGGTTTGATTGTGGGAATTGCCAAAAAGGAAAGCGATTGGGGAAAACATGCGCCGTCTAAGGATGGTAAAACTTGTTATAATTATTGGGGATACAAAGGAGGCGGTAGCTTGGGACATTCTTTGGGTTATGGGTGTTTTGCTAGTCCTGAGGAGGGAGTGAATGCTATTGGAGGAAGAATTCAAGAGTTAGTGAATAAAAAATTGAATACTCCTTCAAAGATGATTGTTTGGAAATGCGGATCGACTTGCGCGGGGCATGATCCGGCGGGTGTGAAAAAATGGATTAGTGATGTGTCGATTTACTTTGATAAAATATCCAAAAAGGGTTAAAATACAAATAACTTGAAATTTGCATATCTGGATGGTTTCCGTATGGTTTTCCGGAAAAATATTTTTTTCTCCGGTCCTTTCGAGGGACACGGACAGCTACGAAAAAAACATTTTTCCGGAAAACCGAGAGTCTTGTTATCTGGTTGTGTAAACTTTATAACTAAAAAATATGGCGCTTGAAAATATCAATTCAAAAGATTTCAAAGAGATGCTGGATAATGAGGGGGAAAATCTTGAGATTATTGATGTGCGGGAGAAGGACGAATATGACTTGATAAAAATCAAAGGATCGAAATTGATTCCTCTTTCTGAAATTGGAAACAGTTTGGACAAAATCGATTGGAGTAAGAAAGTTGTTTTTGTTTGTCGGAGCGGAAGCCGGAGCGGATATGTGGCGCAGATGCTGGCGCAGAGTGGAAAGGATGTTATCAATCTTGCTGGCGGAGTATATGAGCTCAATCTTGACGATTGCGATTGCCTGGAAAAAGCTTCTGGGTGTTGCGGCGGATATTTTTAAAAAATTTCAATGACAATCAAAAACACAAAATATATCTACATTTTGTTTGCAATTCTCATCGTCATTTTGGCGGTGAGTTTTTGGTTTTTTTTCTCCGGCAGGGAAAAGGGAGAGCTTGTGATTGAGAATTTAAGTGAGGCTGAAAGTTTCAATGCGAATATCCAAACAAAAGAAGTGATGAAGGTAGGCGGGATTAAAAATGCGGATGTCGGTGATGCAACCTCTGGCGCTGTTGAAGTTGCCGGCGGGAAAATCAAAGAGGAGGATGCTCCTGTTACCAGCGAGAACAAAAGTGCGGAAAATGGAGCGGATGCGGAAATCAAAAAAGAGGAAGTGAAAGATAGCGATTTGAAAATTTTTCAGAATTTGGTTTCTTGGGGATATGCCAAAAAATCCAGCCGGAATATTGATACCATAATCATTCATTCTTCTTATGACGCGCTGGGGAGCGAGCCATATAATGTGCGCGGGTTGATTGATGAGTACAAGCAATACGGAGTAGCCCCGCATTATTTGATTGATCGCGAGGGAAGTGTTTACCGTTTGGTTGAGGATAAAAATATTGCGTACCATGCCGGGCAGTCGCAAGTTCCTGACGGTCGGACAGGAGTGAATGATTTTTCTTTGGGGATTGAACTGATGAACACAAAAAAAGAGAAGTATACCGCGGAGCAATACGTCGCGCTGAGTGGACTCCTTGATTATTTAAAAGGAGAGTATGAGATAAAATATGTCTTGGGACACAATCAAATTTCTCCGGGAAGAAAAGATGACCCGTGGAATTTTGATTGGAATAAAATTGAAAAATAAGGATGTATATTTTAGAAATCAAAATTAAAGATAATAATATTTTTCTTGTCTTGAAAAAAGGCGGAGAGGTTTTGGATAATCTCAAATGGAAAGATGGAAGCAGTTTGAGCCGGGATTTGCTTTCAAAAATCGATGAAATGCTTGCTAAAAACAAAATAAATTCAGAAGATATGAAATTGGAAGTTGCTTCGGATATGCCGGAAAATTTCACTACCCGCCGCATCGCCCAAGCAGTGGCGAATACTTGGAATTTTACTGTGGATAAGTTTGCTTGACTATAAAATCTCAGTTGAGATAATGAGAGTA
This sequence comes from uncultured Bdellovibrionales bacterium, assembly GCA_964605525.1. Classification (GTDB taxonomy): domain Bacteria; phylum Patescibacteriota; class Minisyncoccia; order Moranbacterales; family UBA9337; genus UBA12151. The sequence continues at coordinate 45,388 of CAZSCV010000004.1, read as the reverse complement.
CAAAATAAAAAAGAAAATTAGAAGGCTATGATCCGCGCAGAAAGCTAAAAATGGTTGCCCATTATTGCGCGGGGAGTCAAATGGCAAAACCGATCTAATTTAATATGCAAAAATATTTTTTTGCATATTAATGAAACTCGGTTTTTTGTTTTTTAACAGTAAGTATTTATAAATTTATTTATTATTTAAACGGTTGTTTAAATATTTAAAGGTCGAGGTGGAAACTTCCAAAGTTTCAAAAATACTTATTTTTATAAAATAAGTATTGAAAATAATTTAAAAAATAATAACAAAAAAATTATGAAAAAAATATTTTTAAGTACAGCAATTATTTTTGCGGCGGTTGCGGTTGTAGTCGGTTCCACCGGAGCTCTCTTTTCCGATAAGGAAGAAAGCAATGGAAACACATTTACAGCCGGCAGTTTGGATTTGATTGTCAATGTTGATGGCGATGAAATGACTTCGCCTATTTTTAATGAATCAAATTTGGTTCCGGGGTCGCATGGAGAAAAAACATTTGCAATAAGCTCCACTGGTGTGGCGGCGTGCGGAGTGGCAAGTGTTGATCTTCGTGATGATAAAGATAATACCTGTACTGAGCCGGAACAAAGTGATGAAACTGGTTGTACGCCAGATGGTGAGGGAGAATTGAACGATGAAATGGTTTTTGGAATTTATGCTGCGAATGGAACAACTGAACTTGCAAGCGGTCAATTTACCGAGGATGGAGAATATTCCTTGGGAGAATTGGGAGCGGGGACTTATGTGATCAAATGGGAGCTTCCGGAAGGAACTGATAACAGTGTTCAAACTGATTCATTTAAGGGAGATTTGTTGATTACAGCTACTCAAAAGACAGGAGCTTGCGCTCCGATAGGTGAAATAGAAGATTAATTTCTATATACTCTCAGTTTTCAAGGAAAGTAGTTATCTGAGAATAGAAAATTATTATGAAAAAGATACTGTTTAGCCTAGGAACAATCGGAGTGGCAAGTATCGTTTTGGTTGGCGGTACGATGTCTTTTTTTGGCGACACCGAAAAAAGCGTCGGCAATACTTTCAGCGCAAGCGCAATCGATTTAAAAGTGGACTATCAATGTTCCGGAGTTGATTGCTCGTTTTCCGAGCGCGATTTGGTGGATAACCGTCCATTTTTTTCCGAATATAGTGTCACACCGGGCGACAGCCGATCATCTGCCATTAGCTGGCACGTGTATAGCGACAATGCTTGGGGACGAATAAGTTTGTCCAGTCTTTATGATTGGGAAAACTCTTGCGGTGAACCGGAAGAAAAAGAAGACTCAACCTGTGGAGATCCGGGAATGGAAGAAGGAGAGTTTGGAGAAAAACTCCTTTTTACTTTTTGGATGGACGAAGGGGAGATTTCCGGTTGGCAATGTTCGACAAACATGCCGGCGTGTGCGTCCGATCCTGGCGAAGGAAATAAAATTATGGATGGCGCAGAAAGAGCGTTATTGGAAGACGTTTCAGCTAGTAATATTCATAATATAGGCTGGATTGTCTTGCCGGAAGAAATCGTCGCTTCTAGTACATATTATTTGGGAATAAAATGGAGCCTGCCGGAAAATGAAGGAAATATTTTGCAAGGTGATTCCGTTTCGGGAAAAATAACAATGCAAGTGGTTCAATCGGAAGATAATCCCGATAAAATATTTCCGTAAACAAGTTTTTGAGTTTTTTTGAAACTTTCTTCCCGATCTTTTGCGGGTCGGGGGATGAAGTTTTATATAGTATGAAAATATTTGAACTTATTTCTTATGTTTTTTTCGGAGCCGTTATAATAGTGGTTTTGTTTTTGGCGATGTCTGTTTTTCCGATTTTTGGATATTATCGAGTGATGGTGGTACAGTCGGGATCGATGGAGCCCGCCGTCAAAACCGGAAGCATTGTAGCCGTTAAATCGGCGGAAAATTATAATGCTAATGATATTGTTAGTTTTGCGGACGCAAAAACGCCAAAAAAAACAATCACTCATCGCATCATTGAAATAAAAGAAAAAGATGGAGAAAAAAAATATGCAACCAAAGGAGATGCTAATTCGGAACGTGATTTTAATGAAGTTGCACAGGAAAATATTATCGGGAAAGTTTTTTTGACGGTTCCGTATTTGGGATATGTTATTCATACTGCAAAACAACCATATGGATTCGCGACATTGGTAGTCGTTCCCGCTTTGATTATTATTTTTGATGAATTTGGAAAAATAAAAAGTGAAATCGTGAGGATGAAAAAGTTGAAAAATGACACAAAAAAGAAGATTTATGAAGGTTGATTTTTGCAAAATTTCAGTTGTAGTATTGTTTATTTTATTTGCTTTGTCTTCGGATGCGCAGGCGTTTTTTGAAGATAGCGAAAAAACAAAAAAAAATTTGTTTAAGGCGGGGATGTTGGATATGAAAATCGACGGAGCTGATCCGTTTGTTCAAAGAAATGTTGTGGAAGGTGATGAATTTTTTCAAGAATTTTATCTTAAAAATAAAGGAACAATCGATTTTGATTATAAAATTTTTACTGAAAACGTATCAGGAGATTTGTGTGGACAATTGAATATTAAGGCGAAAGCGGAAGGTGAAGAAATTTTTGATGGAAAATTGGAAGATTTTTCATATTCGGATAATTTGAAAGCGAAAAAAAATATCAATTGGAATTTAGAATTAAAAGTTGGAGACGGAGATTGGGAAGAAAAATGTAAATTCGATGTTTATTTCAACGCGTGGCAAAAAAATTTTTCTTTTAAACAAGGATGGAATGATGCGGAGGAAATATCAGGAAATGAAGTTGTTTTTATAGACGAACCAAAAAAGAAAGTGATTATCAATGAGGTAATGTGGATGGGTTCGACTGCTTCTTCTTCGGATGAATGGATTGAACTGCGAAATTTGTCCGATGAAAAAATCGATATTGGCGGTTGGGAAATTGAAAACGCTAGGTCAAGCGGGAATAGTCTGAAAATTCCTGGCGGAAAGAGTATTGATTCTAATGGGTATTTTCTGATTTCTAATTATTCCGATGAAAGTGCGAATTCCGCGCTTGCGGTTGAAGTTGATGAAGTTAATTCCAGTATTTCTTTGTCAAATTTCGGAAATGGAAATTTGGTATTGAAAAATGAGAAAGAAAATATAGAGGATGAAGTAATGGGCGTCGAATGGTTTTTTGGAGAAAACGGAAATAATAAAAAATCAATGGAAAGAAATAATGAATATGGAAATGGATTGGAAGAAAAAAATTGGCATACTTGCGAAAGAGAGATTTGTGCCAGTGGATATTTTTGGGACAATCCGGAAGAAAATTTCGGAACCCCCGGAGAAAAAAACAGCGATATATTCAAAATTCGCATCGAAAAACCGCCAAACACGAGAAGATAATTTTTGAGGTTGCTTTAAGCTGAACCTTGCGTTATATTACAGTACATGAATGATAATAAAAAACTGGAACTTTTGGCGCCGGCGGGAAGCGTGGAGAAAATGAAATATGCTTTTGCTTATGGGGCGGACGCGGTGTATGCCGGTGTGCCGGACTTTTCGCTGCGCGCACGGATCAATGATTTTGATTGGAATTCCTTGAAAGAAGGTGTGGAATATGCGCACAAATTGGAAAAGAAATTTTATGTCACGCTGAATATCTACGCGCACAACGCGCATTTGGAAAAATTGGAAAAAGATTTAGATGAGTTGAAAAAAGTCGGAGCGGATGCGGTTTTAATCAGCGACCCGGGAATATTGGAGTTGGTAAAAGAAAAATTGCCGGAAATTGAAATCCATCTCTCCACTCAGGCTAACGCGACCAACTGGCGGGCGGTAAAATTTTGGGCGGATCAGGGGATTAGAAGAGTGGTTTTGGCGCGTGAAGTGACACTTGAAGAAATTCGGGAAATCAAAAAAGAAAATCCAAATGTTGAATTGGAATATTTTGTGCATGGGGCGATGTGTATGAGTTATTCCGGACGGTGTATGCTTTCCAAATGGATGCGCGGGCGAAGTGCCAATTTGGGAGATTGCGTACAGCCTTGTCGATGGGAATACAAGAAAATAAATGTTGTTGACCATCAAAAAGAATTTGAGATGGAAGTTGAGGAGGATGGGCAGGGGACATATTTTTTTAACAGCAAGGATTTGAATTTGCTTTCTCATTTGAAAGACTTGGCAGATGCAGGAGTAGAGTCTTTCAAAATCGAAGGGCGCAACAAAAGTGTGTATTATTTGGCGGTGGTCGTGCGGGCTTATTCGAGAATTATGAAGCATGAATTGAGAATTAAGAATGGGGAGGAGAAGAAAAAATACGAAGAGGTGTTGAAGGAGGAAATGGAAAATTTGAATTCGCTCTTTCATCGGGGGTACACAGCAGGATTTTTGCTAGGCAATGAGCCGGATCACAATTTTGAGAATTCGCACAATGAATCAGAATGGGAGTTCGTCGGGGAAGTCATAAACCGATGCGAATCTACGAATAATGCGAATAAGCGAATGGTGGAAATCAAGCCGCATAATGCGATTTATCTTGGCGATGAAATTGAGATTGTCGATCAAAAAGGAAATCATCTGGCAAAATTGAAAAAGATCTTCAATGAGGATATGCAAGAAGCCCTTTCCGCCCACGGCGGACAAGGAAAAAATTATTTCCTGCAAATTGACAAAAAAGACATCCAGCCATTTTCTTTAATTAGAAAGAAAATAAAAAAATAAAAAAGTCAATTAGTTATAAATTATTATCGATACTACAGTTTGTTCACGATCGCGAGATTTTGTAGTATAATTTCGGTATGAGTAAAAATGATAAAAATATAGCAGAAAAAAGATTCGCTAAAAAAATTCTAGATAATTCAATAAGTGCCGGAGTTTGGATATTTTCAAATCTAGCTCTTTTTGGTGAAGCAACTATTGAAATATTTTTAAATCCTTCTTATTATGGCGATCCACTGAGTGGATCCGGAAAGAGAGGCGTAATTGATTTTGAAAAACTGAAAAGCGAAAAGTTTTCAGAAAAAACAATAAGGCAAAGTATCCGTAGATTGCAAAAACAAGGTTTTGTGAAAAAAGACGGGAGTTCTTTTTTGTTGACTGAAAAAGGTTGTAATATTTTAGATTATGTTTTGAAAAGAAAAAAAGTTTTGGATAAAAAATGGGATAAGAAATACCGAGTGGTAATCTTTGATATTCCTGAGGATATGAGAAAAGATCGGGATTGGCTTCGAGGCGAGCTTTATCTTTTAAACTACAAGCAATTGCAAAAAAGTGTTTTTATGAGTAAATATCCTTTAACTTCGGATTTAATAAGAGAAATAAAAATGAGAAAAATCGGAAATTATGTTGATTATATGCTTGTGGAAAAAATATACAGTATAAAGGATTAGTTGGAGGTGGTGATATTTGTTGTGCTACAAAATCTCGCGATCGTGAATGTTTTGTAGTAAATATATTTTTTAGGATAAATGGAGAAAATAAAAAAAGCCTCACCCTTTGCGCGTTAAATTTGACGCATTTCGGATGAGGGTTTTTTGGTTAATAATATTAACCCGGCATTAACCTGGCATTTTAATGGCTTCAAGAATTTTGGTTATGTTCGATTGTGAATCTTGAATTGAAAACTCATTAGTTCCTATTTTATTCCATTTTGTTTTTTTGGCTATGAATTCTACCAGATGATCCGGAGCTGACACGTAGCATATCGGATATTTTTCTCCAAGGAATGCTTCATAGAATTGCGCAGTAATAATATAATTTCCTGCAACAAGATCTTTCTTGGACATACTAGCAGCAATTTCATGATCAATGACCTTCATTTTTTTCTCCTTTTCTTGATTATTGAATTTCCAGATTTTCTAATATTTCAATTACATTTTTCTCAATATCTGCGACTATGAAAAAATTGTTTTCTATTATTTCCCATCCGGTTTTTTCGGACACATGAGATACTATTTCCCTGGGAGCTACTATGTGAAAAAGAGTGTATGTGAATTTAGGAGGGAGCTCTTCTTGAAATTCTGAAACTATTGCAACGTTTCTTTTTGCAAGTTCTAATAGTTTCAAAAAAGACATTTTATTCGCTTCGTCATATGTAATAACCTTCATTGTATTTCCTCCGAGGTTATGTTTGTAAAATAGCTATGAGATATCAATAATATGATATCAAAAAATGTTAGCACGAGAAAAGAAGAAAGTCAATCGATTTGACCGGAAGGATTAAATTTTATATACTAAAAACAGGAAAATTCAAATCGGCGGTGATGAGGGGTTGGAGCCTCGGAGTCGATAAAATCAATCAAAGTGTCCGCCGATGAGGCGGAAAGCTAGATGGAACCGCGAGAATCCTCGTTCTGGCAATTCGATATTTTTTGAATTGTTTGAATGAGGATTTTTGTTTCTGATAATTTCGCACCTCCCCCAGCCCCTCCTCCCGAGGAGGGGAGGATGAAAGAGAAAATGGTTTTTTGATAAAATAAAAAAGCCTTGTCCGTCATACATCGTTTGATGTATTTTGGACAAAGCTTTGACCGCATAGATAGATAGAGCTTAGGTGGCTTCAATGGCTGCCATAACCTCCTCAACGGTCATGCCGGATTTGGCGACAATATATGTCATTTGCCCCGGATTGTTGAATGGTACATCCTGAAAAGAAAATGTATTTCCGAATCCGCCGGTTTTTTCGCAGAGATCTTCAAGATCTTCGCAAATTCCGTGGACTCTGATATATCTTCCGGACTGTTCAACTGCAAAGTTGGTGGAGATGCTGAGGAGATATGCACTCAATTTGTTGGAATTCAAAAAAATTTCCTGTGGAACTTTGCTTGCATTAATTACTTTCATTTCTTGCCTCCTTTTTTGTGGTTAATCCCTCAAGAATGGGATTTTATAAAAATAACTAATTTAACGTTTAATATCACAAAAATATGACATCAATCAATACTAGCACAAAAGAAGAAAAAAGTCAACCCCGAAAAATCGCTTCGCTCACTCGGGACGATTCTCGAATGGACAAGATTATTTCTCTTTGTAAGCGGAGGGGGTTTGTTTTTCCTTCTTCGGAGATTTATGGCGGGTTTGCGGCGGTGTATGATTATGGATCATATGGAGTGGAGCTGGTCAACAACATCAAGGCGGCTTGGTGGAAGGCGATGGTGCAGGAGAATGAGAATATCGTGGGATTGGACAGCTCGATTTTTATGCATCCGAAGGTTTGGGAAGCCAGCGGGCATGTGAGCGGTTTTTCTGATCCTTTGATTGAATGCAAAAAATGCCACGCGCGACTGCGAGTGGATCACGTTTTGGAAGAAATCGGCGTTTTTGCGGATGAGAAAATGAGCGAAGAAGAAGTGAATAAATTGTTAAGTGAAAACAAGAGCAAGATTGAATGCGCCAAGTGCAAAAGCAAAGATTTTACCGAAGCGAAAAAATTCAATCTTTTGGTGCAATCGAATTTGGGAAATTTTACCGGCGATTGGACAAAAGAGCCGACCTATTTGCGCGGGGAAACTTGTCAGGGAATTTATGTGAATTTTAAGAATGTCCTGGACAGTTCGCGCGTGAAAGTGCCATTCGGAATCGCCCAAATTGGCAAAGCGTTCCGCAATGAAATCACCGCCCGTCAATTCATCTTCCGTAAACGAGAGTTCGAACAAATGGAAATGCAAATGTTCGTGCACCCGAATGAAGCAATGGAAGTTTATGAAGATTGGCGAAAAAGACGTTGGCAATATTATCTTGATTTGGGAATCAAGCCGGAAAATCTCAAATGGCATCAGCACGAAAATTTGGTTTTCTATGCTAAGGCGGCGTGGGATATTGAATATAATTTCCCGTTCGGGTTCAAAGAATTGGAAGGAATACACGCACGCGGGAATTATGATTTGACTCAGCATAGCAAATTTTCCGGACAGAAGTTGGAATATCAAGATCCGAAAACCAACGAGAAATATATTCCGCACGTGGTGGAAACTTCCGTGGGTGCGGACCGCACATTTTTGGCAGTTTTGACAGAGAGTTATACCGAAGAAAAATTGGAAGACGGAAGCGAGCGGGTGGTGCTCAAATTTCCCAAAAAATTGGCGCCGATCAAGGCGGCGATTTTCCCATTGCTCAAAAACAAGCCGGAGCTTGTCGAAAAGGCGCGCGAGGTATATGATGTTTTGAAGGGTGAATTTATGTGTGAGTTTGATGATAATGGAAATATTGGAAAAAGGTACCGCCGGCAGGATGAAATCGGCACGCCATATTGCATCACAATCGATTTTGACAGTCTGGAAAACGCAGACGCAACTGTCCGCGACCGAGATACAATGAAACAGGAAAGAATTAAAATCGCAGAACTAAAAGATTATTTAAAGGAAAAATTAAGCTAATAAAATTTTCTTAGATTCCGGATATTTTTATTGGAATAAAAATATCCGGAATGACAAATGATATTATGACATTGCAACAAATTTACAAACTGGCAATAGATCTTGGAATTAAAAATGATTTGCGACCAAAAAGTGAAATTGATAAAAAAATGGCGCGCATCAAAAAGCAATATGAAAAACTTTCCAAAGAAGAGAAAGAATTTTTTGATAAAGAAAGATTGTCTAATCCATATATGGACAGTCGGATTCATTTTGACAATGGAAAAAATATCAAAAAGGCGATGGCAGGAATCGATATTGATACAGGAGAATTGATGATGGCGAAAGAATTGGGAGTTGATGCGATAATTGCTCATCATCCAATTGGAAAAGGTTTGGCGGCGTTGGATGACGTGATGCATCTTCAAGCTGATGTATTGTCGCAATACGGAGTGCCGATAAATATTGCCGAGAGCTTGATGCATTTGAGAATCGGTGAAGTTTCTCGAGGGATTAATCCCGCAAATCATTTCAAGACTCCAATGGCGGCTGAATTGTTGAAAATGAATCTTATAAATGTGCATACTCCGGCGGATAATATGGTGGCAACATTTTTGAAAAAAATAATTGAAAATGGAAAGCCGGAATATGTGGAAGATATTCTGGAAATTTTAGAAAAAGTTCCAGAATATAATGAAGCAAAAAAACAAGGAATCGGACCGACTTTATTTTCCGGAAAAAAGCATAATCGAGTCGGAAAAATTGCCGTTACGGAAATTACGGGGGGTACAGAAGGAAGCGATAAAATTTATGAAAAAATGGCAAATGCCGGAGTGGGGACGATTATTGCAATGCATCAGAGCGAGAAACATCGGGAAGCGGCAGAAAAGGCTCATATAAATGTTATTATCGCTGGACACATTTCTTCTGATTCAATTGGAATGAATTTGTTTTTGGATGAGTTGGAAAAGAAAGGAATAAAAATTATTCCCTGTTCAGGATTGATTCGTTATTCTCGAGTTAAGAAATAAAATATATGAATTATAAAAAAACGCAATTGAAAAACGGACTGCGGGTGATTACGGTGCCGATGGAAAATACCCAGACAGCGACCGTGGTGGTGATGGTGGGGGTGGGGTCGCGTTATGAAAGCGAAAAAGAAGCGGGTCTTTCCCATTTCATCGAGCATATGTTTTTCAAGGGAACCGAAAAGCGTCCGACAACGCTTGATATTTCCGAGGAGCTGGATGCCATCGGCGGGGAATTCAACGCGTTTACCGGAAAAGATATGACCGGATATTATGCCAAAGCGAGCGCGGAAAATTTCGATGTCGCTTTGGATGTGGTGGCGGATATGTACTTGAATTCCAAAATCGAAGAAGATGAAATCCAGCGGGAAAAGGGAACCATTCTGCAAGAACTCAATATGTATGAAGACAACCCGCAACGAAATATCGGGGATGTTTTTGAAAAACTTTTGTATGGCGGAAACAATTTGGGCAGGGAAATTGTCGGATATAAGAAAACCATCCGGTCCTTCGTGCGGAAGGATTTTGTCGATTATATGAAAAGATTTTATCTTGCCAATGACACGGTGGTTTGCGTGGCGGGAAAAATTGATGAGAAGAAAGTGATTGAGCAAATAAAAAAATATTTTTCCAAGATGCCGAAGGGAAAAAAGCCGGCGATTGAAAAAGCTTCGGAAGATCAAGCCAAGCCGGCGGTGAAAATAAAATTCAAAAAAACCGACCAGACGCATTTTGTTTTGGGAAACCGCGCTTTCAAACGAAACCACAAAGACCGTTTCGCGCTGGGACTTTTGGCGACAATTCTCGGGGGAAATATGTCCAGTCGGCTTTTCACCGAAGTGCGCGAACGTCGGGGTCTGGCCTATTATGTCCGCACGGCTACGGAAAGTTTTGACGATTGCGGATACATTGAAACGCAATCCGGAGTTGAGCACAAGAATTTGGAAAAAGCGATCGAAGTTATTTTGACTGAGTACAGGAAAATGACTATTGAAAAGGTGGGTGAAAAAGAGCTTCGAAAAGCCAAGGATTATCTTAAGGGGAAAGGGGTCATGGGATTCGAGGCGTCGGATGAAGTGGCGATGTTTTTTGTCGATCAAGAAGTGAAAAAGGAAAAAATAATGACATTGGAGGATATATTTGCTAAAATTGACGCAGTAACGGCGGAGGACATTCAAAGGGTTGCTAAGAAAATTTTCACGAAAAACGGACTGAATTTGGCAATAATCGGTCCGCATAAAAATAGTAAGAAGTTTGAAAAGTTGTTGAAATTATAGAAGGACTTGCATATCTAAATAATTTTCGCATGATTTTCCGAAAAAATATCATTTTCTCCGGTCCTTTCGAGGGACGCGGGCAGCTACGAAAATAATATTTTTCCGGAAAATCGGGAGTTTGGTTATTTAATCGCGCAAGTTCTAAAATAAAATAATGCAGAAATCGTCTATCAATATCGTAACCGAAGTGATTTTCAAAGTGGTTTTAGTAGCACTTGGACTTTGGTTTTTATATACTATTCGAGACATCGTAGCAGTCTTTTTCGTTTCCGTTATTTTAATGGCAGCGCTTGAACCGGCAGTGAGATGGTTTCAGAGAAGAAAAATAAACCGCATTTTGGCGGTTGCGTTGGTATATATTTTGCTGTTTTTGATTATGGGAATTTCCATTTCTTTTTTGATTCCTGCGGTTGCTGTTCAATTTCAGGAATTTTCCCGGAATCTTCCGAATTATTTGGAGGGAATATCCAACGCTGCCAGTGGATTAAATAAATACTTCCAAACACAAGGAATATCTTTCAGCAGTCAGGATATTTTTTCTAATTTAAAAGGTAATTTTGGCAACTTATTTTCGAGAACGCTGGGAGTTTTTTCCGGGCTGTTTTCACTTGTAGTTATTATTTCCATGGCTTTTTATATGTCAGTTAAGGAAGACGGAATGGAAAAATTTTTCCAATCAATTACTCCGAAAATATATGACAGTTATGTTGTTTCTTTGGCTAAGAGAATAAAAAGCAAAATAGGAAAATGGATGTTGGGGCAAATATTATTGATGATAATAATTTTCCTCTTGGATTTTTTGGTCTTATATCTACTGGGCGTTCCGTATGCTTTGATAATCGCAATTATCGGAGGGATTTTGGAAATTATTCCTTATATCGGACCGACCGTTTCAACTATTATTGCCGGAGCAATGGGATTGTTATTTTCTCCAATTAAGGGATTTTTGGTAATAATCGGATATATCTTGATTCAAGTGGCGGAAAATAATATTTTTGTTCCTCAAATAATGAAAAAAGCGGTGGGACTCAATCCTTTGGCGGTAATCCTGGCTTTGCTAATTGGAGCAAAAGTCGGAGGCGTTTTGGGCGCGATTTTGTCAGTTCCGATAGCGACGATTGCAGGGGTTTTGATTGGAGATTGGATGGCGCTTCGGGATGCGTCAAAGGAATAGTGATATAATCGCAATTGCTGAAAAGATGATATCGTTTACGGCATTGCGCAGAGTCCAGAGCCGCTTTTCGGAAAAGGGAGGATATTTATGAACCCAGGCGTGAAAGTGAAAAAGCTTTTCAAATATTTTCATTTTTACTTTCCAGTAGAGGACGGTAAGCAAATCAGGAAGCATGGAAAAAAAAGAGCCTAGGAGAATGGAAAATGTTTTAGCGGAGTCTGGTTTTTCAAAGATAATGAAAAGTCCGACAATTGCCAATCCGGAAAAAAGATCCAATGCCACCTTCCACCATGTATTTGCCAGAGTTGATTGGCGGTCAAGATATTCGCCATGGCGGAAAGAGTCCATGGTATAATGAATAGCCAGGGAAAGAATAATGATTATCCATGGATTGCCGAAGTTTTTTCCAATAGCCGCCCCGACCAGGGCATGAGTAGTTAGTATCATCTTATTATTTTTTTTATGACTTGCGCATTTAAACTAATCAAGAGTTGTTTTTCCGAAAAAATATCATTTTCTCCGGTCCTTTCGAGGGACACGGACAGCTGCGAAAATAATATTTTTTAGGAAAAACGAAGATTTGTTAAAATTATTTAAAAAGATATAGAGTTATTAAAAATATGTTATATATTGTTGCCACTCCGATAGGGAATCTTGAGGATATTACTTTGCGAGCCATTCGAATTATGAAAGAGGCTGATTTTGTGGCGTGCGAAGATACGCGGGTGACGCGAAAATTAACAGCGCACTATGAAATTGAAACTCCGCTTATATCCTACCACCAGCACAGTAAATTGCAAAAAATTGATTTCATTATTTCCAAATTAAAAGAAGGAAAAAATATCGCTTTAGTGACAGATGCCGGGACTCCGGGAATTTCTGATCCGGGAAATATTTTGGTAGCGGAGGCGGTGAAAAATGGAATTGATATTGCTACAATTCCTGGCGCTTCGGCATTGGCGGCACTTGCTAGCGTGGCAGGAATTGATATGCAAAAATTTGTTTTTTTGGGCTTTCCTCCGCACAAAAAAGGAAGAAAGACTTTCATTGCGGATATTTTTGAAATTGATTTTCCTGTCATTATTTATGAGTCTAAATATAGATTGATGAAATTATTGAAAGAATTTAGCGAATATAGCGGAGAAAAGCGGATACAAATGATAATTGGAAGGGAATTAACTAAGATGTTTGAAGAGATAATCAGAGGGGATGTTGATAATATAACGAAATATTTTGAAGATAATAAGGAAAAGCTAAAAGGAGAGTTTGTTATTATTATTCATAAGGAAAAATGACAATATATACAAAAAAGGGAGAACAGATATTGTATGAAAAAGAATCCTATGTTTTAAGGGGATTGTTTATGAAAATTTATAATGAAATTGGTCCTGGAATTAAAGAATCTGTTTATGTAAAGGCATTGATTCAGGAATTTAAAGAGAATAATATATTATTTGAAAATGAAAAGAATATTAAAATTATCAGGAAAGGAGAAGTTATTGGGAAATTCAGAGTTGATTTTCTGGTGTATAATAAAATAATTATAGAAATCAAAGCTTTGGAATTTCTTCCTGCTGTTTCACAGAGGCAATTGCAGACTTATCTATCGGGATCTGTTTATCGATTGGGATTTTTGGTTAATTTTGGTGGAAATAAATTAGAAATAATAAGAAAAATAAACGATAAGGCAAAAAGATTAGCGTTATTATAATTGGCAATATCCGCTTCTATCTGCTTTATCCGCAAATAAATGAAAGACAAATTTTATATCACAACTCCGATTTATTACGCCAATGCGGCTCCGCATATCGGACATGCATATACAACTGTGGCGGCAGATGCTTTGGCGCGGTTTTACAAATCTCAAGGAGCGAATGTTTTTTTGCTAACCGGAATGGATGAGCATGGAGCCAAAATTCAGAAGGCAGCTGAAAAGGCAGGAAAAAGTCCGCAAGAATTTGTGGATAACATTTCCGAGGGATTTGAAAATTTATGGAAAGACTTGAGTATTAAATATGATGGTTTTATACGAACGACGGATAATAATCACAAAGAAGCAGTGCGGAAAGTTTTGCAAATTCTTTTTGAAAAAGGCGCAATTTATAAAGGGGAGTATGAAGGATTATATTGTACCGGATGCGAACAATTCAAAAGTGAAAATGAATTGGTTGATGGAAAATGTCCGGATCATAATATTGCGCCGGAGATGATGAAAGAAGAATGTTATCTTCTGAAAATGACCGAACTTCAAAAAGAACTGATTGAAAAAATCAAATCAGATGAATTTCAAATTGCGCCGGAAAGATACAAAAAAGAGATTCTTTCTTTTTTGGAAGGACAAAAATTGGAAGACGTTTCTATTTCTCGCAAGAATATTTTATGGGGAATTCCATTACCTTTTGACGAAGAGCATACTACTTATGTTTGGGCAGACGCTTTTCTTAATTATTTGACCGGATTGGGATGGGATGGAAAATTGAATGATATTCCAAAACAATGGCCGGCAGATGTGCAGTTGATCGGAAAGGATATTTTGCGGGTGCACGCGACCATTTGGCCGATTATGCTTTTGCATTTGGGGTTGCCGCTTCCAAAAAAACTTTTTGTGCATGGGCACATTTTGTCCGGCGGAAAAAAGATGAGCAAGACACTGGGGAATGTGATCGGAATCGATGAAATGATTGAAAAATTTGGAGTGGATGGGACAAGATATTTGCTTCTAAGCGCTGGAACTTTCGGAGAAGATGTGGATGTGACGATGGAACGGATGGTGGAGAAATATAACAATGACCTGGCAAATGGATTGGGAAATTTGGTTTCAAGGGTTGTGAAACTCGTTCAAAATTTTCAATTTTCAATTTCTCCACCCAAGGCGGACCAGCCTTGGGCTGGCAATTTTCAAACAATTTCCAATGATCAAACTTTAAACACATTAAATAACATAGAAATTGAAAAAGCGCTTGAGTATATTTGGAATATCGTACGAGATTCAAATAAGTTTATTGAAGATAATAAACCGTGGGAGTCGGCGAAAGATGAAAGCAGGAAAGAGGAGTTCGAAAAAGTTATGCAGAAATTAGTGGATGATTTGGGTTTAATTGCTGAATTGTTAACACCTTTTATGCCTCAAACTTCGGAGAAGATCAAAAAAGCGCTGGAAACAAAAAAGTTGGATGAAGTTTTATTTCAAAGAATAAAATGATAGACACTCACGCCCATCTTGATGACAAACAGTTTGACAAAGATCGCGAGGAAACAATCTTGCGCTCTTTTGAAAGTGGGGTGGAAAAGATTATCAATATTGGAGCGGATTTGGAAGGAAGTCGGGCGTCGGTGGAGTTGGCGCAATCGCACAAGAATATTTTTGCGGCGGTCGGATTGCATCCACACTGTTTTTCGGAAAAAGAATTTTCAATTTTCAATTTTCAATTTTCAATCAATTCCCAATTATTTAATTTTAAATTTAGAAAAAATCTCAAACAAATAAGAAAATTGGCAAAAAATGAGAAGGTGGTGGCGATTGGGGAGGTTGGGCTGGATTATTTTTTTTACGAAGCATATGGCATAGAACATATAGCAAAAATAAAACAGCGCCAGAAGAAAGGTTTTGTGGCGCAGTTGGAATTGGCGCAGGAATTGGATTTGCCGGTGATTATTCATTGCCGCTCTTCAAAAGAAAATCCAACTGATGCTTATGATGATTTGTATGCGATTATTTCCAAAAATCTGCAAACTGAAAAATGCAAGCTAGTCATGCATTGTTATAGTGGAAACTTAGATTTTACCAAAAAATTATTGCAACACAAAAATATTTATTTTTCTTTTACGCCTAATATCACGTACAAAACCAGGAAAAATTCCATTGGGACGAAAGATGATATCGTCGAAAGCATAAAAATTATCCCGCTGGAAAGAATAATGGTTGAAACCGATTGTCCTTATTTGGCTCCTCAGGAATTTCGGGGCAGCCGAAGCGAGCCGGCTTATGTAAAATATGCCGTGGAAAAAATCGCGCAAATAAAGGGAATTGAATTGGAAGAAGCAGAGAGGATTACGACTAAAAATTCCAAGATTTTTTTCTCTGTTGACAATTCTTAAATTGGGCTATAACATAAAATATGTTAAAAGAAAGGGAAAAAGTGAATAGCGATAAAGTGGAAAACAAAGAAAAAAATTTGTTTTCTATTGTTTCCTTAGCATGGGAGCTTGGGTATACCATTGCCATTCCATTGATTTTCTTTGCATTGTTGGGGAGATTTTTGGATAGGAAACTGGAATCATCGCCCTGGATGTTTCTTGCAGGGGTTGTGTTTTCGATAGTTATTTCTGTTTATTTGGTTTATAAGAAAACCGAAAAAATCATCCAGAATCAATGATAAGCTTCACGCATGCAGGTCTTATAAGTAGCCGCTATATTTTTTAAAAATGGAAATTTCACTGGCACCAGAATTATTAGCTAATATTGGAGGATTCCCGATAACGAATTCTTTTTTGATGACCCTGGTTATCAGTGTGATTATAATTGTTGCTTCCCTTGTTATAAAAAAAAGAAGCAGTATTGTCCCTAAAGGTTTTCAGAATGTGGTGGAATTTGTTCTGGAAGCTCTTTTAAATTTAGGCGACAGCGTCACTCAAAACAGAAAGCAGACAAGAAAATTTTTTCCACTGGTGGCAACTATTTTTATTTTTGTGATTTTGTCCAATTGGATTGAAATTATCCCCGGATTGGGAACTGTTGGAGTAAATCAAGTCCATCACGGAGAGGAAGTTTTGGTGCCGTTTATTCGGAGTAATAGCGCCGATTTGAATGTTACTTTGGCAATTGCCCTTGTTTCTGTGGGTGCGGCTCAGTTTATGGGAGTGGCGGTGCTGGGAGCGCGAAAATATTCGCAAAAATTTTTAGTTAATCCCCTCAGGAAGCCTTATTTTGTCGGAACTTTTGTCGGAATTCTTGAATTAATTTCTGAATTTGCCAAAATAATATCATTCTCTTTCCGTTTGTTTGGAAACATTTTTGCAGGGGAAGTATTGCTAACTGTTATGCTGATGCTGGTTCCATATGTCGCGCCTCTTCCTTTTTTATTTTTGGAAATATTTGTCGGTTTTGTCCAAGCATTGGTTTTTTCAATGTTAACGCTGGTTTTTTTGAAAATGGCAATTACAGAAGCGCATTGAAATAGGAATAAAAAAGAAGGCAGTTAAATATATAAGGTATAAATTTAAATAATTAAACAATAAAAAAATATGGCAGTAGAAGAAACAAAGGCAGTAGCTGAAGGCGTACTTCAAAACGTAGAAGCAATGAAATCATTATCCGCCGCTCTTTCAATCGGACTTGGAGCAATCGGATCAGGTTTGGGTATCGGAATTTTGGCAGCCAAAGCCATGGAGGCAATCGGGAGAAATCCGGAAGCTGCGCCAAAAATTCAAACTACAATGATTTTGGCGATTGCGTTTACGGAAGCTATCGCTATCTATGCTTTGGTAGTTGCTTTGATTATCAAGTTTGTTTAGTCCGGCACCGCGGTTTGGTTTGCGATCAGCGATTCCGATTATATGTCGGGATCGCAAATTGAAAACTATAACTCGGATATCCTTTAAGCTTAAAGGCAAAGGAGGAATATTTGCAATAAAAAAAGTTAATTGAATTAATTTTTATGGAATTATTATCAAATTTAGGGATTAGCGGAAAAATGTTATTGGCTCAGATAATAAATTTTTTGATTCTTCTTTTTGTGTTGAATCGATTTGCCTATAAACCGGTTTTGAAAGTCTTAAATGACAGATCGAAAAAAATAGAAAAAGGAATAAGTGATGCCAGGGAGGCAAAGGAAAAACTGGAAGAGATTGAAAAAAGAGAAAAAGAGGTGCTTGCCGGCGCCAGAAAGGAAGCGCGGAAAATAATAATTTCCGCCGAGGAATCAGCCAAAGAAATTAAAAAAGAAATTGAAGGAGAATCAAAGGCGATGGCGGAAAAAATAATGGAAGATGCCAGAAAAAAAATAGCGGAAGAAAAAGATATAATGTTCGGGGAAATAAAAAAAGAAATGGCGGGATTGGTTATTTCGGCGGCAGAAAAAATCATCGGAGAAAAAATTGACGCGGAAAAAGATAAGAAAATTATTAATGAAGCGCTGGAAGTTTGATTTTAACTTGCAAGTGCGCGCGGGTTGCTTATGAAAATATCATCGACGCAGTATGCTAAAACTTTTTTTGAACTGATAGATGGAAAATCTGAGCAGGAGGTTTTGGATGTTGTGAAAAAGTTTGCCGATATTTTGAAACGCGACAGGCAGTTGAAAAATTTCAATAAAATAGCGGAAAAATTTTCTGAAATTTATAATAAAAAAAATCTTATTGCGGAAGCAGTTGTTGTGAGCCGGGAGGTTTTGGATGTCAATACGCAAGAAAAAATAAAGGAATATGTAAGCGGGAAGTACCATTTAAAAGAAGTTATCTTAAGAAATGAAATAAATTCAAATATAATGGGCGGAATTATAATAAAAGTCGGAGATGAAATATTGGACGAAAGCGTGCTTGGAAAGATAGAAAAAATGAGAAATGAATTGTTGAAATAGAAGCAGAATTAACAATAACGAAATTATTTAAAAATCATAAATATGAATAAAGATTATATTGTCGAGCAGCTTAAAAAACAAATTGAAAATTTCAAATCTGAAGTTCAAACGGAAAAAGTCGGTAAAGTTATTGAAATTGGCGATGGCGTGGCGCGAGTTTCCGGACTTAGCGATGTGATGGCTTCGGAGATGGTACAATTTCCGGGTGGTGTTATCGGAGTGGCGCTTAATTTGGAAGAGGATCAAATTGGAGTAATGATCCTTGGGGATTATAAAGAGATCAAAGAAGGGGATGAAGTCAAGGCTACCGGAAAAATTCTTTCTGTTCCGGTTGGCGATATGATGATCGGAAGAGTGGTAAGTCCCTTGGGTGAGGCGATTGACGGCAAAGGAGAAATAAAATCTGAAACATATTATCCGGTGGAAAAAGTGGCGCCGGGAGTAATAACTCGAAAATCAGTTAGTGTACCGGTACAAACCGGAATCAAAGCGATTGATGCTGTTATTCCAGTGGGACGCGGCCAGCGCGAGCTTATTATTGGTGACAGGCAAACTGGAAAAACAGCGGTAGCAATCGATGCGATTATTAATCAAAAAGGACAAGATTTGATTTGTATTTATGTGGCAATCGGACAAAAAGAATCTAAAATTTCCAGAATTGTGGCGGAATTGGAAAAGCGCGGAGCAATGGATCACACGATTGTTGTAGTAGCGGGAGCTAGCGATCCAGCGGCACTGTCTTTCATCTCTCCATATGCCGGTTGCGCGATGGGAGAATATTTCTTGGATAAAGGAAAGGATGTTTTGATAATTTATGATGATTTGAGCAAGCACGCTTGGGCTTATCGCCAGATTTCTTTGATTCTTCGCCGCCCGCCGGGACGCGAAGCTTATCCTGGAGATATTTTTTACTTGCATTCCCGTCTTTTAGAAAGGTCGGCTCGTCTTAATGAAAATTATGGAGGCGGTTCAATTACGGCATTGCCGATTATTGAAACGCAAGCGGGTGATGTGTCAGCCTATATTCCGACTAATGTTATTTCGATTACGGACGGACAAATTTATTTGGAAACCGATCTTTTTTACAAAGGAATTCGCCCGGCGCTTAATGTTGGTCTTTCAGTTTCACGCGTAGGATCATCGGCGCAAACCAAAGCAATGAAAAAGGTGGCAGGAAAATTGCGCTTGGATTTGGCTCAATTTCGTGAGCTGGAAGCCTTTTCGCAATTCGGATCGGATCTGGATGAAAATACTCGCAAGCAAATTGAAAGAGGAAGAAGAACGGTGGAAATTTTGAAACAAGACCAATATGAACCAATGCCGATGCAAAATCAAGCGGCTATTTTGTACGCATTAACTAATGGATTTTTGGATGATGTGGCGGTGGAGAAAGTGAAAGCTTGGGAGAATGATTTCCATAAATATCTGAAATCAAGCGCTAAGGATGTGCTGGAAATGATTGCGCAAAAGAAAGAGTTGTCAGATGATGTGGTGGCAAGTTTGGAAAAGGCGATTAAGGAATTTAAGGAAGTTTATCAAAATGGAAATTAGGACTGATTTCTAATTTTCAATTTCTAATTTCTAAACAATTTCCAATGACCAAATTAATAAATTTTCAAACATTTCAAAATTGATAAATTGAAAATTGTTTGAAAATTGAAAATTGTGAATTGAAAATTTTGTGGATTATGGCAAGTACAAGAGATATCAGGCGGCGCATAAAATCGGTGGGAAATACCCAAAAAATCACTCGAGCGATGGAGATGGTTTCAGCCGCCAAAATGAGAAAATCAGTAGCGAGTGTTTTGGCGATTCGTCCATACGCCCATGCCGCTTGGAGCGTCTTGACAAACTTGTCGCGAGCTTTTGCTGAGTACAAGACCGGACTTTTGGAGGTGCGCGAGGTGAAGAAAGTTCTGGCGATTGCCATAACTTCAAACAAGGGCTTATGCGGAGCGTTCAATGCGCAGATTGTCAAAAAAATAAGGGAAGAAATTGCCAATCCGGAAAAGTTGAGCATAAACAGAATTGGAAATAAAAAAATATTGCCCAAATCCGATTTGATTGAAATAGACTTCATTACGATTGGAAAAAAAGGAGAAAATGCGGTACGCAGGGCGGGAAAAAATATCGTAGCTTCTTTTAATGATTTGGCGTATTTGCCGCAAATTGATGATGTGCGCGTTGTTGGAAAAATAGTAATAGAAGAATATTTGCAAAAAAAATATGATAAAGTGGTGGTTTTTTATACAGACTATATTTCCGCGATGAATCAGCAAACGAAAGTTCGCCAGCTTTTGCCAATTTCCAAAATAGATTTAGAAAAACAGATCGCTGAAATGGATGTTTTAGCTAAAGAATATGGATTAAATGAGCCGATAAGAGAATATAAGGTTGAGCCGACCCCGAAAACAGTTTTGGAATATATTTTTCCAAGATTGATTCAGATGCAGATTTACCATGCGATTTTGGAATCTAACGCGTCTAAGGAATCGGCAAGAATGATGGCGATGCGGGGAGCGACGGAAGCGGCCGGAGAAATGCGCGATGATTTGACTTTTGCTTACAATCAAATCCGGCAAATGAAAATTACGCAAGAAATCGCAGAAATTTCAGCCGGAAGGGCGGCGCTGGAATAAAAATTTTTCGATAGATTTCTTTAAACTTATTTCAAATTGCTTAATTATATATTATTTAGAAAAATTTATGAACAAAGGAAAAATCATTCAAGTTATCGGTCCGGTGGTGGATGTGGAATTTTCGGACGGTTTGCCGCGGATTTATGACGCGTTGGAAATTGTTTTGCCCCTCGACTCCGCTCAGGGTAAAATAAGCAAGTTGGTTTTAGAAACTCATCAGCATATGGGTGGAAACAAAGTGCGTTCAGTGGCAATGGGTTCAACGGATGGACTCAAGCGCGGAATGGAAGTGGTTGACACCGGCGCAGCGATTTCGGTTCCGGTAGGAGCGGGAGTTCTTGGTAGAATGTTTAATTTGCTAGGAGAAACAATTGATGGAATAGATGCCAAAGTAGAATCAGAAAGAAGAGATCCGATTCATCGCGACGCCCCGAGTTTTGCCGAACAATCCACGCAAGCGGAAATTTTGGAAACCGGAATTAAAGTTATCGACCTCATCTGCCCTTTTGTTAAAGGAGGAAAAGTAGGACTTTTTGGAGGAGCAGGAGTGGGAAAAACGGTAGTGATTCAAGAGTTAATTCGCAATATTGCTCAAGAGCACGGAGGTTATTCGATTTTTGCCGGAGTGGGAGAGAGAACTCGAGAAGGGAATGATTTGTATCATGAAATGAAAGATTCCGGCGTGCTCGATAAAACCGCCTTGGTGTTTGGTCAAATGAACGAACCGCCGGGAGCACGTCAGCGTGTGGCTTTGTCAGCTCTCACAATGGCGGAATATTTCCGTGACACAGAAGGTAAAGATGTTTTGTTTTTTGTGGATAATATTTTTCGTTTCACGCAGGCAGGGTCAGAGGTGTCGGCGCTTTTGGGACGTATTCCTTCGGCGGTGGGATATCAGCCAACCTTGGCGGAAGAAATGGGAAAATTGCAAGAACGGATTACTTCGACCAAAAAAGGTTCGGTTACTTCTGTTCAAGCTGTGTATGTTCCGGCCGATGATTTGACTGATCCGGCGCCGGCAACGACTTTTGGGCATTTGGATTCGACCGTCGTTCTTTCCCGCGGACTTTCAGAATTGGGAATTTATCCGGCAGTTGATCCTTTGGATTCCAGCTCCACAATCCTTGATCCGAAAATAGTAGGCGAGAGGCATTATGATGTGGCTCGCGGAGTGCAAAAAGTTTTACAGAGATACAAAGATCTGCAAGATATTATTGCAATTTTGGGAATGGAAGAATTGTCCGATGAAGATAAGGTGATTGTGGCGCGCGCCAGAAAAATTCAAAAATTCTTGTCGCAGCCGTTTTTTGTTGCGGAACAATTTACCGGCACTCCCGGAAAATATGTGAAATTGGAGGATACCATAAAATCGTTTGAAGCTATTTTAAATGGTGAATGCGATGAAATTCCCGAGCAGGAATTTTATATGAAAGGAAGCTTTGATGAAATAAAGAAATAAAAAATCTTCGATGAATCTTATGTCAGAAAAAAAGATAAAATTAAAAATAGTCACTCCGGAAAAAACTGTCTATGAGGGAGAGATTGGGCAAATAACTCTTCCGGTTTCAGACGGAGAGGTTACAATTTTGCCGAATCATCGTTCATATATCGCGTCTTTAAAGGCGGGGGAGATTTATTTGAAAACGGAAAAAGATGATTTGTATATTGCGGTTTCCGGGGGATTTATTGAATTTGATCAAAACAATTTGGTTGTTTTGGCGGATACGGCGGAACGAGCCGAAGAAATTGATATCAAGAGAGCTGAACAAGCC
Organism: uncultured Bdellovibrionales bacterium; assembly: GCA_964605525.1. Lineage (GTDB taxonomy): Bacteria > Patescibacteriota > Minisyncoccia > Moranbacterales > UBA9337 > UBA12151. The sequence goes on along the minus strand of CAZSCV010000004.1, from coordinate 22,585 downwards.
AGAAAAAGAGCGGAAGAATTAAAGAAAGAAAGAATTGAAATGGATGATGGGGAATACGCGCGGGTAGCGGCGGCGATTGAGAAAGAGCTGGCGAGAATTAAAGTTGGAAGAAAAAACCGCACAAGGCACAGTATGACACTGGATTAGTGGGAGTATTTTGGCAGAAATTATTATCCTTGCCAAAAAATAATAACGGGTGTAGAATTTTTTCTGGGTGCATAAGTTCCAAAATCTTGTCGATTTCTGACGGGAAACTCTCGAGGCAAGAAAAAAATAATTAAGTTAGGACATACGCGTTTAAAATAAGCAGTAGTTTGTTTTCCGAAAAACAATGAAAGCATAATAGAGATGCGTAGGTCATATAAGTGTTAAATCTAAAAATCATTTCGATGGTTTTTTAATTTGTGCCGGATTTGTTTTTTTAATTAAATTTTATATCAAATTAGCTAAATTTGCTGCACATTATTGTTTCGCAAAATCAATTGTTGCTACCTGTTTTTGTGGGATGATGCTGCGATGGTAATTTGACTGGCTTGGTATTGTAAAAAAATGGATATCAAAAAAGGTTCGAAAAAGAGAGTAATCTCTTTAGTCTCGACTAATCTAAGACCGGCAATTACAGTGGCAATCGTTTCTATCCCTCTATCTATCGCGCTTTCAATTGCGTCTGGTGCCGGTCCGGTTCCGGGAATTATTACCGGGTTTTGGGCGACAATTATTGCCGGATTTTTCGGAGGGAGTCGGTACAATGTGGTTGGACCAGCCGGAGCGCTCACTTCAATTCTTTTTGCAGTCGTTGCCGGTTCGATCGTGGGAATTTCCGGCCCCTGGGTTTTGCCAATTTTGGCAATAACAAGCGGATCGATGATTTTATTGGCATATTTTTTAAAAGGAGAAAGATATTTGAAATATATCCCGTCTAGCGTTGTCTTGGGGTTTTCCGCCGGAGTAGCAGTTTCAATTGCGGCAACTCAAATCAAAGAGGCTTTCGGTTTGACATTCGTGCATACCGAAGGGGAGGTTTTAAAAGATATCTTCACTTTGCTTGGAAATATTTCATCATCGGATTGGATAACCTTTACTGTTTTCTTTGTTGGATTGGTATTTCTATTGATTTGGAGAAAAATTGTTAAAAATATTCCAGGAATTATTCCTTTGGTTTTTGCAGGAATCGCTTTTGGATTTTTTACGCGAGGAACAGCCTTAGCTCAGCATATTCCGACAATTGCCGATCGCTATCAAAATTTGCATTTTTCCCTTTTTTCTCTTCCTTCATTTTCTAATTTTTCACAAATATTTGGAAATATCCAATCCTTTCTGGGTATTATTGAGGTGTCCGCTTTGATTGCAGTTGTGGCAATCTTGGAAACATTGATAACTGCCCGCGTCGCAGATAAAATAACCAGCACTAGATTTAATGAGAGCAAGGAAATGAGAGGATTGGCGCTGGCGAATATTGTTTCGGGAATTATGGGGGGACTTCCGGCAACCGGAGTTTTTGTGCGTACCGGGCTGAATATCAAATCTGGCGCTACCCACAGAATCTCTTCGATTATTATTGGATTGCTAACGGGAATCGGCGCGATTATTTTTTTCTCAGCTTTAAAATTTATTCCAATGGCAACTATTGCCGCTATTTTGTATATTACCGCGCTGGGACTTATTGAAGTGAGCCAGTTTAAAAATATGTGGAAAGCGAGCCGGGAAGATTTTTTTATCGCGATGACTGTAGCTGTTCTTATTCTTGTATTTGATGCGGGCATTGCTATTGGAGTAGGAAGCTTGATTGCCCTTATCCTGTTTATTGAAAAAACCAGCAATGGAAATGCGGAACTATTGCTTAATTTGAACGGAAAATTGATCGAAAGAACAATTACCGGAAAAATGAATTCCATTAAAAGTGATTACGATACGATTGTATACAGCATTGCCGGTTTTTGTTCATATTTGGACGCGCAAACACACACAGGACGCTTGTTGAAAATGGTGAAAGACAATCCCAGATTGCATACTATTGTTTTAAGAATGCGCAATATTTATTATTTCGATATTGATGCGATTGAATCCATTGCGTACGCAATCAAGGAATTGGAAAAGAAGAATATTCGCGTGGCTATTGCTTCATGTTCGGAAGATTTGGAAAAACGCCTTGTCGGAAATTGCGCTTACAAAGCGTTTGATTCGCTTAAGGAAAAAGGAATGTTTTTTCCGAAATCCAGCATTGCGATTGAAAGTTTGAAAGTAAAATCAGTTTAATCTCAAGTTGAGTATGACACAAAAAAATCGGTACATTTAAAATCATTTTTTTTATGTTATAATAAGTGCATAATTTAATATTAAAATAAAAATGAACGAGCAATTAAAAAAGTGGGGAAAAATTATCGGGATAATTATCTTGGTGTTTTTTGCTTTCGGACTCTGGAATATTATTGTCGGAGGAGGAAATTCAAGACAGAAAGGAAATGATTTGCAATCTGGATATTCTGTGAATGTTCCAATGGAAACGGAAAATTCTTCGGTAATGATGAAAAATGCAGAACCTGCTTTGACTGGAATGACAGAAAATGATTCAGTCGGGAGTTCTTCAGGCTATGAATTATCCGAGGTTTCATCTCAAGGCACAGATCAAGATAAAAAAGTCATTAAAAACGGAAATCTTTCATTGAAAGTGGAAAAAACCGGAGAGGCGGCAAGCCGAATTTCCCAAATTGCAATTTCAATGGGAGGAGAAGTGTTTTCTACCAATTTTTATGAAAGGGTGAAGGGATCCAGAAGTGGGACAATTGTGGTGAAGGTTCCGGGAAAAGATTTTGAAAATGCTATCGCGGAAATGAAAAAAGTAGCAACGCAGGTTATCAATGAATATACCAGCGGACAGGACGTAACGGAGCAATATGTCGATTTGCAAGCACAGCTCAAGAACAAACAAGCGGAAGAACAATCGTTTGTGAAAATCCTGGATCAATCGGGAAAGATTGACGATGTATTGGCGGTAACGCGGGAAATTTCCAGAGTGCGGGGAGAAATTGAAAGATTGCAAGGAAGAATAAAATATCTGCAGTCGCAAATCGATATGGCAACAATAACAATTTCGCTTAGCGAGGACGCAGAATTGGTTCCAGTGGGAAGTGGATGGCGTCCGGGGCAGGTATTCAAGCAATCGGTGCAGGATTTGGTAAAGAGCATGCAAAATTTCGCGGATAATGCGATTCGATTTGTGATTGTCGGACTTCCGTCGCTGGTTCTTTTTCTGATAGTTTTGGGAGCTGCCTGGTGGATCGGCAAAAAAATAATCGCAAGGTTTTGGAAATAAATAAAATTTGAAAGTATCTTCATGAAAAACAAAAATCCCTCCAGAGGGATTTTTGTTTTCAAATTCAAGGCTCAGCGTTGTGAACTTTTAATTAAATTTGTGTGTTGCGCAACAAAATTTATTATATAATTTTCTGCACATAGTGTCAACGCGAGAAAACAAGTTGAAAAAAAGGGAAAAATGGGATAGGATGGGGATATTAAATGCTTAAAAAGAAACTTTATGGAAAAATATAATCCGCAGGAAATTGAGAAAAAATGGCAAAAAATTTGGGAAAAAAATAAAGCTTCCAAAATAGATAAGGATAATCTGAAAAAGAAGTTTTACGTTTTGGATATGTTTCCGTATCCTTCCGGAACGGGACTGCATATGGGGCATACGGAAAGTTATACGGCGAGTGATGTTTTTTACCGCTTCAAGAAAATGCAAGGCTTCAATGTTCTTCATCCGCAAGGATTTGATTCCTTTGGACTTCCGGCGGAAAATTTCGCCATCAAGACCGGAATCCACCCATCCGAAACAACTAAGAAGAATATGGAAAACTATATCCGGCAAATGAAGTCGCTGGGTTTTGCGTATGATTTTGACGAACAGGCGGTTACTTCCGACCCGGGTTATTACAAATGGACGCAGTGGATTTTCGGGAAGTTTTTCGAAAACGGATTGGTGTATAAAAAAACAGCCAAGACGAACTGGTGCCGATCTTGCCAGACGGTGATTGCCAACGAGCAAGTAGTGGAAGGCAAATGCGAGCGTTGCGGAACCGATATCGAACTCAAGGAAGTGCCGAGTTGGTTTTTCAAAATCACCGATTTTGCCGAAGAACTTATCGATGATTTGGACAAAGTCGATTGGCCGGAGCATACGAAGAAGAATCAGAGAAATTGGATCGGACGCAGCGAGGGAGCGGTGGTGAAATTTAAAATTACTGTATTCAATGATAAGCCCTCACCCCTAACCCCTCTCCCAAAGGGAGAGGAGGATAATTATGTAGAGGTATTCACGACGAGAGTGGATACGATTTTCGGTTGCACTTATTTGGTGGTGGCGCCGGAACATCCGATTGTTAAGAGTCAAGAATTGGGAATCAAGAATCAAGAAGAGGTAGCGGAATATGTCAAAAAAGCGAAAAACAAGACCGAGATGGATCGGATGGAGGCCAAGGACAAGACCGGAGTGGAAATCAAAGGAATCAAGGCGGTCAATCCTTTCAATGGAGAGCAAGTTCCGGTTTTTGTCGCTGATTATGTTTTGGGAGGTTATGGAACCGGAGCGGTAATGGCAGTGCCGGCGCACGACGAGAGGGACTGGGAATTTGCCAAAAAATATAAATTGCCAATCAAACAATCGATTGCCCAGGTCTTTTTCGGTGAGGGAGAAAATAAAGTTCGGGAAGATAAACCGAAAACAGAAAGGGATATAGCGGATGTAATCATAAAACATTGGGAAAAGGAAGAATATTTTTGTTTGGATTGGAATAATAATAATTGGAAAACTTTTGTGGTCGGAGGGATTGAAAAAGGAGAAACCCTAGAAGAAGCGGCTGTCAGGGAGGTGACAGAGGAGAGCGGGTATAAGAACATGAAGGTTGTGAGACAAATAGGAGGAGAAGATCACAGTTATTTTTTCGCAGCTCATAAGGATGTGAATCGATGTCCTGTCAGAAGAAAATGCATACTGGTGGAGCTTGTCGATGGGACGCATGAAGAGCCTAAAAAAGAACATACGAAAAACCACGAGGGAGTTTGGATTAAAAAAGAGGATGTTGCTATTTTTTTAAATTTAAAAGAACTTAAAATTTGTTGGGACGCATATCTTAATGGAGAACATGCGTTCATTGAAGACGGAGAATTGGTTGATTCGGGAGAATTTACGGGCTTGAAATCCGATGAGGCGAGGGAGAGGATGACTGCTTGGCTGGAGGAGAATAAATTGGGAAAAAGAAAAATAAACTATCGTTTGCGGGATTGGTCGATTTCAAGACAAAGATATTGGGGTTGTCCGATTCCGATTGTGTATTCTCCGGAAGGAGAAGCGCGTTTTGTCGGTGAGGAAAATTTGCCTTGGATGCTTCCGGCGGACGTGGATTTCGTGCCGACCGGAGTGGCGCCGTTGGCAAAATCAGAGGAGCTGAAAAAGCGCGTGGAAAATATTTTTGGAAAAGGCTGGACTGCCGAATACGACACGATGGATACTTTCGTGGATTCATCCTGGTATTTTTTGCGTTATCCGGATGCGCATAACGATAAAGATTTTTGTTCCAAGGAAAGATTGGAATGGTTGCCGGTGGATTTGTATATCGGCGGGGCGGAACACACCTATATGCATCTGCTTTTCGCCAGATTTTTTGTCAAAGCAATGAAAAAAATCGGATTGCTGGATTTCGACGAACCGTTTTTGAAACTCCGCCATCAGGGAATGGTTTTGGACGCGCAAGGAAAAAAGATGTCAAAATCCAAAGGTAATGTTGTTAATCCGGATGAAATGATTGAAAAATTCGGCGCCGATAGCGTGCGGACCTATATGCTTTTTGCCGCGCCGCTCGAAGATGAGGTGATGTGGAATGAGCAGAATATTGTCGGGGTACATAGGTTTCTTGATAAAGCATGGAGAATGCAGGAAAGAATCAAGAATCACCCCGAAAAACTTCGTCTCGGGGTAAGAGAATCAGGAGTTAAGAATGATAAGCTTGATAGTTTGATGCATAAGACTATCAAGAAGGTAACGGGAGATATTGAGAATTTGAGATATAATACTACAATTTCCGCTTTGATGATCTTGGCGAACGAATTTGAAAAGCAAGACGAGATACTCTCAATTCATTATTCCAATTTTTTGATTTTATTGAGTCCGTTTGCTCCGCATGTTGCCGAAGAGCTTTGGTCATCCTTCGCTAAAGCTACGGCGGATGAAGGAAAATATGATAAATATAAAGAATCGATATTTTTGCAATCGTGGCCGGAGTATGACGAAAAATTGATTGCCGATGAGGAAGTCGAAATGGTGGTTCAAGTCAATGGAAAAGTGCGCGATAGGATGAGCGTGAGCGCGGACATTTCCGAAGAGGATGCCAAACAAAAAGCGCTTTCCAGTGAAAAAGTAAAAGCGTATCTTTCCGGTGAAGTGAAGAAAATTATTTTTGTGAAAGGAAAACTTGTTAATATTGTTGTATAAAAAAACCACCCATATCGACAATGTTGCTGTCGACAGAGGGGTGGTGGTGAAGGTGGTGTGGGTGGCGGAGTCTTAAAATAACTCCGCCGAGAGAAGTATTACGAAAAAAAAGCTCGCGATCCATCTCACCCAACGAGGAGAATGGTCGAGTACATATACATACTCGACATCCTCCCATATTTTCAGCCAGGGTCCTTCAATCCGCTGTTTAAAGCGAGAGGGAACACCGTGGCAGTAATCATATTGGGCCATATCTCCTCCTCCGGGATTATTCCCGAAAAAAGTTTTAGAGTAAGGGAAATCCCTACTCCCTTTTTGATTTTAAGTACTATATTTCACTATACTCCTTTTTGATGAAAAAGTCAAGGGCTTGGGGTTGTTTGGGGCTGAAATAAGCCATTTTTTGTTTTAAAAATTGGAAAATTGCAGACCCTTCCGCCAATTTGGCAAATAGAGTAAAATATAAAATATTGCTACGGGGGTATTTTTTGAGTTTTTAAATAACTTTTTTACCTTTTAATTCTGGTACGCTTAAAAATTGGCATAATTTTCAAATATGAAAAAATACAACATTGTCACAATCGGAGGCGGGACGGGGAGTTTTACTTTACTATCGGGACTGAAAAAATATCCGGTGAATATCTCGGCGATCGTTTCGATGGCGGACGACGGAGGATCAACCGGTAGGCTCCGCGATGAATTGGGAGTGCTTCCGCCGGGTGATGTCCGTCAATGTTTGGTGGCGCTTTCCGATTCCACTCAAACCCTTCGCGATCTGATGAATTATCGTTTTGAAAAAGGAGATTTGGCAGGGCACAGTTTCGGTAATCTTTTTTTATCAGTGATGGAAAAAACACAAGGCGGATTTTTGAAAGGAGTGGAAGAGGCATCTAAAATTTTGAATGTGAAAGGGGAAGTTATTCCGGTTTCCAATCAGGATATGAACTTGGTAATCAAGCTAAAAAATAAAAAAGTGATTGTCGGAGAGAAACAATTGGATCACAATAATGATGTGAGAAATATTGGAATTGAAAAAGTTTATCTTAGACCAAGAGTGAAAGCTAATAAAAAAGCAATTACTGCCATCAAAAATGCAGATATGATCGTGATTGGACCGGGAGATCATTATGGCTCAATCGTTCCGAATTTGCTGGTGGAAGGAATTCCACAGGCAATTGCAAAATCAAAAGCCAAAGTGGTGTATAATTGCAATTTGACGAATAAGAAAGGTCAGACGGACGGATTTGATTTGGATAGGTATGCGGAAGAAATAAACGGATATATCGGAAAAGAGAGGATTGATTTTGTTTTGTCTAATTCCAATGGGTTGTCAAAATATTTGGTAGAAAAATATGAAAAAAAAGAAGGGAAAGATTCCATTGTTAAATTTAATGCGGATAAAAAAGAAAAAAGAAAATACAGAGTTGTGGTGGCGAGCGTGGTCAAAATGATCGGCGCTCCAAAAAGGAAAAATGACGCATTGGCGGAAACGAGGTCTTTCATTCGCCACGACAGTGACAAGCTGGCAAAGGTTTTGATGATGATTTTGGAGATGGACGAGCGTAATAATTTGGTTAAAGAAATAATTTAGTTGGGATGTTATTCAAAAAATAAAATTTAAAAAATGAATTGCTCCGCCAGGAATAATTTAATTTTTGTGATTAATATTATTTTGGATATAATGCAAAATTTTATTTCAATTGAGTGGCTCCGAAAATTCATTTTTTAAAATTCATTTTTTGAATAGTAAGTGTGTTTATTAAAAACATTTTATGGATATTGAAAAACTGGAAAAATATTTGGAGGAAATCGGGGAAAAAAGTTTTCGAATAAAACAAATTCGCAAAGCTGTTTTTTGTGACGGAGTTTCTTCATTTGAGGAAATTTCCACTTTGTCCAAAGAACTTCGGAATAGATTGGATGAAAATTTCAAAATCCTTTCTTTTGTGACGGAAAATATCTTGGAAGCGAAGGATGGTCAGTCGGTCAAAGCGCTTCTCAAACTTGCGGATGGAAATTTTTTGGAAACGGTTTTGATTTCTCCCAAGCCGGGTGATTGGTCGGTTTGTGTTTCAACCCAGGTCGGTTGCGCGATGGGGTGCCGGTTTTGCGCGACGGGAAAAATGGGTTTCAAAAGGAATCTGACGGCGGAAGAAATAACCGACCAGGTTTTGTTTTGGAGGCAATATTTGAAAAAGCAAAAAGATTCAAAATTGACGGATGTCGTCTATATGGGTATGGGGGAGCCGTTTAATAATTGGGAAAATGTTTCTGAAAGTATTAAAATTTTAACAAACAAGGATTTGTTCGCTTTCGGTTCGCGCTCAATTTCCGTTTCCACTTCCGGGATCGCAGAGGGGATTGAAAAATTGGCGAGCGAATTTCCGCAAGTGAATCTGGCGATTTCGCTTCATTTTGCCAATGACAAGAAACGAGATGAGTTTATGCCGGTGAACAAGAAAGACAATTTGGAAAGTTTGAAAATCGCTTTGCAAAAATATTTCCAAAAAACGAAGCGTAAGGTTTTCGTGGAGTATATTTTACTGGAGGACGCAAATGACACAAAAGAGGACGCGCAAGAATTGGCGCGATATCTCAAATCGATTGGAAACACCCATTTGCTCCATGTGAATCTGATCGGGTATAACACGACCTCCGGGGATTTCCGATCTTCTTCCGGAAACCGCACGCACAAATTCAAAGAATATCTTTTGCTGGGCGGAATCAACGCAACCATCAGAAAAAGCCTCGGAGAAGAAATTAAAGGAGCCTGCGGGCAACTGGCGGGGAAATGATAACTTTATAAAACTATAAAATATTGACAAACTTTATAAAGTTTACTAAAATAGATTTATGAAAATAAAAGATAAATTGAAAATTATCCAAGATATTTCCGGGCTGACGCAAACTGAAATCGCCGCTAAAATAGGGGTGTCTTTTGTCGCGTTCAATAGCTGGTGGAATGAGAAATATTTGCCAAGAAAAAAACAGGAGGAAATAATCGATGAATTATACAAAGAGTATACCGGACAGAAAACAATTCCGGAAACCGTTCTGATTGCCAAAAAAGAACTGATCCTTATGGAGTCGAAAAAATACAAAAATGTTTTGAGTGTTATTTTGAATAATCCTGATATTTATGATCAATTTTTGCTGGCATTGACATATAATTCAAATAAAATAGAAGGTTCTACCCTTTCGGAGGATGAAACGGCAGACATTATGTTTAATAATAAATCAATACCGAACAAGAGCATTATTGAACAACTTGAAGTCAAGAATCATCAAGCTGCCTTGCAATTCCTTTTTCAACATCTTGAAAAAAAAGGAAAAATTAATGAAAAGCTGATTTTTAAATTGCATGGAATATTGATGAATGGAATCAGGGATGATGCCGGATTTTATCGCCGGCATGGCGTGCGCATTGTTGGATCAAATGTTCCGACGGCGAATTTTCTCAAAATTTCATCTTTAATGGATGATATTGCAAAAAATATAAACAAGAATCTGAAAGACACAGTTAAACATGCATCTTTTATTCATGCGAGATTCGAACAGATTCATCCGTTTTCAGATGGCAACGGACGCGTCGGAAGATTGATTTTGACAGCCATGCTTTTGCTTAAAAATTTAGCGCCGGCAACAATAAAACAGGAAGAAAAGCGTCTGTACTATGCTTGTTTGCGCAGAGCTCAGTTGAAAGAAGATTTTACTCAGCTTGAAGATTTCATTTGTGATGCGATAATAATCAGCTTGGATATCTTGAAGAGAAAATAAGCAATTTGCAAGATGGATAAAAAAAGTAAAAAAATATTAGATAAGATTGAACTTCCTTCTGATGTGAGGAAGCTTTCGGCGGGGAAATTGTCTCAGCTTTGCAGGGAGGTGCGGGATTTTTTGATTGGGAGCGTGGCGCAGAGTGGTGGGCATTTCGGGTCGAATTTGGGAGTGGTGGAACTTACGGTGGCGCTCCATCGGGTTTTTGATACTCCTCGTGATTTGTTAATTTGGGACGTCGGACATCAAGCCTATCCGCACAAAATATTAACTGGACGGAAAAATAAACTATATACGATTCGCAAAAAAGACGGACTGGCTCCTTTTCCCAAAAGAGAAGAAAGCGAATATGACGTTCTTGGCGTCGGACATTCCAGCACTTCAATCAGCGCGGCGCTTGGAATGGCACTGGCGAATAAAGGTAGAAAAAATCCTCCGCAGGTGGTGGCGGTGATCGGTGACGGGGCGCTGGGAAGCGGGATGGCTTTTGAGGCGCTCAATCATGCCGGAGATGTCGGCGCGGATATGTTGGTAGTGCTTAATGATAACAAAATGTCGATTTCTCCCAATGTCGGCGGGATGGGAAAATATCTCACGCGCCTCATTTCTTCTCCTTCATACATTAACTTTCGCGAGCAGGGAAGAAAAATTTTGGATACTGTTCCGGCGATCGGAAAATTGGCGCGGCGCGTGGAGTCGCACGGAAAAGGATTGGTTACTCCTGGAACATTTTTCGAAGAATTGGGGTTTGATTATTACGGACCGATTGACGGGCACGATGTGGGCGAGCTGGTGGAGGTGCTTTCCAATTTGAAAAAAATAAAAGGGCCGAAGATTTTGCATGTGATAACTAAAAAAGGGAAGGGGTATATTCCGGCGGAAGACGATGAATTTTCTTTGCACGCGGTCAAGCCATTTGATCCGATTACGGGAAAAAAGAACGGAAGCGAAAAAAAGCAATTGAACTACACGGATGTTTTTTCCGAGTGGTTGTGTGATAAGGCAAAAAAAGACAACAAGTTGCATGCCATTACTCCGGCGATGTGCTCCGGAAGCGGGTTAGTGGATTTTTGCAAAAAATTTCCCGCTCGTTATCATGATGTGGGAATCGCCGAACAGCACGCGGTAACTTTGGCGGCGGGTTTGGCTTGCCAGGGAAAAAAGCCGGTAGTGGCGATTTACTCTTCTTTTTTGCAGCGCGCTTTCGATCAAGTAATCCATGATGTGGCGCTTCAGAATCTGGATGTGCTTTTCGCGATTGACCGGGCGGGAATTGTCGGCGCGGACGGAGCGACGCACAATGGAAGTTTCGATCTTTCATATTTGCGAATGATTCCCGGCATGGTGATCATGGCTCCGTCTGACAAAAACGAATGTTATTCTATGCTTGAATCAGGATATGGATATTCCGGTATGGTGGCAGTAAGGTATCCGCGCGGAGGAGGAGAGGACAAATTCAATCCGAAAAAAGTCGAGGTGATGGAAATCGGAAAAGCGAAAGTTGAAAGAAAAGGGAAAGAACTGGCTATTTTGTCTTTCGGTGCGCTTACGAGAAATTGTTTGAAAGCGGCTAGGGAAAACGGAGCCACTTTGGTGAATATGCGGTTCGTCAAACCTTTGGATGAAGAATTGCTCAAAAATCTCGCAAAAACGCACAAGTATTTCGTTACCATTGAAGATAATACTATTGTTGGCGGAGCGGGGAGCGCGGTGAATGAATTTGTGTTGAATAATGGTTTGGATGTGAAAGTGAAAAATTTGGGACTGCCGGACAAGTTTCTCCAGCACGGAACTCGCGAAGAAATCCTCGCCGAAGCAGGACTGGATGAAGAGGGAATTTTGAAATCAATCAAGGAAATTATTTCTTAAAAAAAAGAAGCGAAATTTGCAAATCGCACTCACTTTTATGCAATCGCATAAAAGTGAGTGAGTAAATTGTCAAGCGCAAAAAAAGCAACTCAATCAAAGTTGCTTTTTAAATTTGCATATAGGGTATTTATTTCAAAAATCCAAAGTGTTTGAGGGTTGGGATGATGTTGGGGGCGAGGTTTTCTTTTTCCAAATCTTCGAGTGGAATCCATTTCCACTTCCGAATGTCGGCGCCCGGAGAAATTTCCCCGATGCGTTTGGCAAGAAAATGCACCAGAATCACGTCGATTTTCCCCTCCGGAGTTTCTTTTTTCGTGTGAAGGAAAAAGGGTGTTTCGTTGATAATTTCAATTTCAATTCCGAGTTCCTCTTTCGATCTTCTTGTGGCTGTTTCCACAAGGTTTTCGCCTTCTTCGGTTTTTCCGCCACAGAATTTCCAAAAGTTGTCATCTCCGGAAATATCCAAAAGAACTTTTCCATCCTCCATGATAACCGGTCCCGAAACAATGATTATTTTTTGCATAATTTTTTCTTTAATTTTATTATGTATCAACTCTATCACTGTATAATACTTTCTGCCAGTTTATCATATTTCAAACACGCACCAATTCCCGTCAATTTGCATTAAAAAAGCATAGCACAAAAATCAAAAAAATCTTTTATTTAAGCCTTATTTTATATATGTACAAAAGCGTTGTTTTGTGATAAAATTGATATATGAAATTAAGACAAACGTTATTTTGGGATGTAAATCCTGAAAAAATAGATATCGATAAAAATGCCCGATATGTCATTGAGCGGGTTTTGGATTTTGGCAATGACAGGGAAGTTAGATGGGTGGCGCAATATTATGATAAATCTTTTTTAAAAAAAATAATCATGGAGTCGAGATCTTTGCATCCTCGAACAAAAGCTTTATGGACACTAATGCTCGAGAAAAAATAAATCTGCATTTTGATACTCTGCCGGCAAATACTAAAAAAGCCTTGGATTTTTTGTCTGGTCAAGAGTGGATAGGAAAATCAAATTGGTATTTAGCTGGTGGAACCGCACTATCTTTACAAACAGGACATCGGCGTTCGGTTGATTTGGATTTTTTTACACAGGAGGAAAATTTTAGCGATGTGGTTTTGCTGAATAATTTTTCAAATAATGAAAATTGGAAAACAACCATTAACCAAGAGAATACGATTTATGGGGAATTGTATGGAGCGAAAGTAAGTTTTATCGCGTATCCGTTTTTTATGCCAAAACAAGGATTTCTCCAATGCGGGTTTGTGAAAGTTTTGCGTCCGATTGATATTGCGGTTATGAAAGTTATTGCTATTTCCCAGCGTGGACGCAAAAGAGATTTTTTTGATTTATACTGGTGCGCAAAAAATATTGAGTCGTTAGAAGAAACAATCAAACGGCTCAAAAATCAATATCCGTCGGTCGCTCATGATTATCATCATATTTTGAAAAGCCTTGTTTATTTTAATGATGCTCAGGATGACCCGATGCCGGAGATTGATTTCTCCGCGAGCTGGAATAATGTAAAAACTTTTTTTGAAAAAGAAGTCCCCAAAATAGCGGAGCGAATTATGGAATTGTAGATATTTTTTGAACTGATTATTTTTTCATAATAATATCTTTTTTATCGCATATTCATTTCTTGTCAAAAAGTTGCAATTGCGACAGGATGACAATAATTTTTGTATTATGCGGGAGTTGTTCGTGGAGATTGTAGGTGAATTTTTTGGGGAAATCAATAAAAAATCCTTTATTTAAGCCAAAAACTGAGATTCATATTTGACAAAATGATAATTTGGTGCTTCAATTGAGTATCATTTCGAGAATGGTTCGAAGTGGTGGAAGTTTTCGGACTTTTTTGTTCTTAAAATTTTTTTAGGGAGGTTTGTTATGACGACACAAGTTGTCACAGAAACAGCCAGTCCGGACAATCCACATGGCAGGGAAATTGCCATGTGGCAAAATTTTTACAAAAAAGTTTTTGGGGAAAATGTGGATTTTTCCAATGTCCGCATCCCTGAAAAACCGGAAGGCAGGTGGTGGCTCATAATCCTGGCAAAAGGAATGACGCCGGAACGGCTGTTTCTGAAGTGTCAGGAAAAATTCGGCATGTGTAAATGGACGGATCGGAATTTGGACGAGATTATTATTTCTGACCGGACTGCCAAGGATTGGCATTATGCTATCTGGGTGCGTGCGAATGTTGAGGCGGATCCGGAGTTTAAAAACTTGAGCGCCAACAAGCTCAAGGAGATAAATCACCAGGGCATCACACTGGAAGAGCGGCTCGTTCTCGGGTTGTTCTACTTCTGGAGAACCAATAAACATTTGGACATCCAGAATTGGACGCTTTGCGCGGGTTCGCGCGTTTCCGATCGCAGCGTTCCGTATGTGTACTGCTATGACGGCAAGAGGGGGGTCGATTGGTACAATCCTGGCAGTCGGAGCGACAACCGCCGTTCCCGTCTAGTGGTTTCCTAATCCTTTTAACTTTTTTCTTTTAACCTTTTTCAAAAAAGGAGGTGATATATATCCGCTTACTGAAAATTTCAGCACAGCGGATTTTATTTTTTTCAAAAAAGCGTACAATAAAATTAGGTTAATTACAAAATGTTGAGAGAAGGATTGGTTTCAGAAATTGAATTCAATCAAAGCTTGCAGTCATATCTTGGGATTCTGAAGCATTGTGATGGTAATAAAATTGAAAGAAAAATAAAAGAGATAATAAGTTGGAATAATTTGATATCAATCTAAAAATTTATCAAATTGACGCATATGCGATAATTTGACAAATTAAGAATGGGAGCGGTTAAACAAAAAAACAAGCTAGTCCTTAATAGGGTCTTATTTTTTTATTTGAAGTTATTTTTTTGCGGATAGTTCTTTGACTGCCGTGCAATTTTTTTTCGTTTTTTTATTTCAAATTTTTTACCATATAGGTGTTTTGCAGGCGGTAGCCTTGTTTTCGGTAGTATCCGCGGACGCCTATGCCGGAGATGATGGCGATTTTTTTGGCGCCGAATTCTTTGCGGGCGATTTTTTCCGCTTCTTGGATCAGTTTTTTTCCCAGACCGATGTGTTGAGGGGAAGATTTATCGTGTTGGTTTATTTGCGCCAGTTTTCCATAGGTGTGGACTTCGCGGATAATGGCAGAGTTTTTGAGAACAGGGAGTTGCTCATACAAAACCCCCTCCCAACCTCCCCCTCGAGAATGGGGAGGGGTTGTGCGTGGGAGGCGGAGGCGGAGGAGGGCGAAGAGTTTGTTTTTGTCTTCGGAGACAAATTGCAGGAAAATTTCTTTTCCGCCCGAAGCGTCATAATCTATCCTGTCTAAAATAATATTTTCCGTGATGTCATAATCCGCCCGCACTTCCCGGCAACGGATGCATCGACAGGCGGCTTTTTCGGCGACGATTTGGCGCATATTGGAAACAATCGGTCCGGCTTCGATGGAGGGAGTGGGGACATCGCGAACCAGGCGCGCGATGCGGACGTAAGGCGGAATGATTTTGTTTTTTATTTCAATGATCAATTTTTCAAATTTTTTGTCAGTGAGGGGCTTGTAATCTCCCTTTTTCCAGACAGCATAAAGTTCGCTATCTTTGATAACCACGGTCGGATAAATTTTGAGCATATCAGGCTGGAAATCTTGATCGGTAAAAAGCTGGCGAAACATTTCAATATCCCTTTTGATTGTTGATCCGAGAAGTCCCGGCATTATGTGGTAGTTGATTTTGAATCCGGCATCTTTGAGTAATTTCGTGGCGCGGATAGTTTCCGATATACTATGTCCGCGTTTGTTGAGCTCCAGGACATCGTCAAAAATGCTTTGCACCCCCAGTTCGACGCGGGTGCATCCGAGAAGGCGGAAATTCTTGATTTCTTTTGCGTCAATGTAGTCCGGTCGGGTTTCCAAAGTCAGACCTATTATTCTATGTTTCGTCTTTTCGTTACGTTTTTGTTCTTTGAATAATTTGTTATTTGGCGTATCTTTTTCTTGATTCTTAATTCTTAATTCATTATTCTTTCCTACGGAATATTCATTAGCGGCGCGAAAACACTCGGTGATGAATTTTTTTTGGTACGCTTTCGGGAAATAGGAAAAAGTTCCTCCCATCACAATCAGTTCTATTTTGTCTGTGATATGCCCGTTAAGTTCCAACGCTTTGAGCCGGCTTTGGACTTGGCGGTACGGGTTGAATTTGTTGGCGATGGCGCGCATAACCGCCGGTTCGTTGGAGAGATAGCTTTTCGGCATATCTTTTTCAGTGGGGCAATAGAGGCATTTTCCCGGGCAATCGGACGGTCGAGTAAGAACGGCGACAACCGCCACGCCGGACGCCGTGCGCACTCCGCGCGATTGCATGGCTTTTTCCAACTCTGTATTGCGCTTTATTTTTCTTTGTTTTATCATTCGTTCATACTCTTCGCGCAAGTCGGCGTTGGTGGGTTGAGGAGATTTGTTTTGGGAATAAAATTTCTTTTTCAAATTCGAAAAATCAGCCGAAGTTTTAATTTTGGAATTGATAATAGATAGGATGAAATTTTGATGAATAAGTTGCATAATAAAATTATATATCGTTTTCGTTTTGCAAAATATAATTTTTCAAAAAAACCTCGGGCGTGATTTTCTGACAAAAAATACTTAACCTGTTTTGCATTCGCGCAAAATTTCTGCATTATTTGCGTATTTTTTGAGAAAAGCATCTCTCCCTCGAAATTTTTTTGAAAAATTATATTTTGAAAAACTTGTATTATGGATCAAAAAACTATAAGTAAAATTTTACAAGAAACAGAGCAAGGGTATGATTTGATATCCGCCAAGTTTTCGGCGACTCGGAAAAATTTCTGGGGATCTTTGGAATTTATCAAGGAATATGCGAAAAACGGAAATAGGGTTTTGGATTTCGGGTGCGGAAACGGACGGCTTTTGGAACTTTTTGGCGGAAAAAATATCGAATATTTCGGAGCGGACGTTTCGGAAAAACTTTTGGAAGAAGGAAGAAAGAAATATGCCGGCGTTTTTCCGAACATTTCTTTTTCCAAACTTGATCCGCTTCAAACCAGTTTACCATTTAAATCCGATTATTTCAATACTGTTTACTCGATTGCGGTTTTTCATCATTTTCCGTCAAAAGAATACCGCTTGGAAATGGCGAAGGAGTTGCATCGGGTTTTGCAACCGGGAGGATATACAATAATCACGGTTTGGAATTTGTGGCCCACCTTCGCTTCGCTATGGCGAGGCAAGCAAAAAAAATACTACAAAAATATATTTGAAAATTGGAAGAACAAGATTTCGGGAAAAAGCGATTTGGATTGGAATGATTGCTTTGTGACTTTTACGGATAATCAAGGAAAGGTTTTCAATCGTTATCACCGCGCTTTCACTTTGCGGGAATTGAAATCACTTTTTTCCAGAGTTGGTTTTTCTGTTTTGGAAGCAAAAAAAGTCGGGCATAATTTGGTGGTGATTTTGGAGAAATAAAAAAAGCCGCCGAACCTTGGAAGGTCTGGCGGGTTGCGCGGGAGATTATCTCGCTTATTTTCCATTCCCGAAAAAAGAAAGTAGATTTTTTGGTAGATGAAAAAAAACTGTCTGCTTATTTTTGCAATTAGGACATTCAATTTGTATGTTCACTTGTGGAATCCAGGGAAACTGTGTTTTTTTGAATTCCAGATTAAGATATTGTGAGCAAAAAGGAAAATCTCGCTCACATTTTTTGCAAAATAATGTTATTTTTTCGTGCAAAATAATTCCTCCTTTAAGGATATTTACTATGAAGAACTAGATTTATATAGTAAAAAAGTTATCATATAAGTAATTTTGTGTCAATAAAAGCTGGACAAAAAATATATCTTGGGTATAATGGGTAATGTTAGAAAAAGAAAACTTTAGCGGGCTTGCCTCGCCGGAGCGAAGCGCAGGCGGGTGTCGCATAGTGGCTATTACCACAGCCCCTCCACAGGCGGGCAGGCTTCCAAGTTGCTGACAGAAAAGATATTTTAAATTTAATAAAAACATGCGGGTGTCGTATAGTGGCTATTACCACAGCCTTCCAAGCTGTTGACGACGGTTCGATTCCGTTCACCTGCTCACTTTTTCAAAAAACCGCCCTGGGGCGGTTTTTTGACGGGGTTTTTAAAATTGCGGCGGCGTGGTAGAATTGCAATTAATAAATATTTTGAATTTAAATAACAATATGGAAAAATCTCCGAAGTATGAAATGGCTCCGTCTGAAATTTTATCAGCAGAAGAAAAAGAAATAATCGAAAAGCACTTTCGCGGAGGGAGAAAATTGAGCCTGGATTATAGGAATTCTCTCACGATGTTGCACGCGCAATGTTATCCCGAGAATGGAATTGTGCAATTTGAGAAAATTCTCCCGGTTAAGTCTTATGAAGAATATTTGGAAAATAACTATCCGGTATCTTACCGGCAATATACAATGCACTTGAGCGACCAGGGAGGCGTTGCTATTTTAAATGCGCTTGTGGATGAATTTAATTCCAATTTGGATAAAATAAAAAAAGAAAAAGATGCCAAAGCAGTGAAAGATTTCTTGCGAGCAGTTTTGCAACTACTGGAAAGAAAATAATTTTTGATATAAAATAGTAGTATTAGTTAAGGGTAGCAATCTTTCGGTTTTTGTTCGTGATTTTGATCTTGCGGGAAAAACAAACTTTTGGGCAGAAAAATAATAAAAAATAGTTGCTTAACAATTTAATAAAAAAGGAGGCTGCTTATGGATAAATAAATCCAAAGTGATTTTGGTAAAAAAATGAAAAGGAGCTTAAAATAAAAAAATGAAAAGGAGTTTGAAATGAAAAGAAAATGTTTGTATTTGGCTGGCGCTGCCTTTTTTCTGGTTATTGGAATTGGTCACGTGATGGCGGAGGAATCAGGAGATGTTACGTTCGGAAATAATTTATCCTTTCCCGTGATTTGGTCTGACGGCGTGGAAAAAGTTCTCCGAGGTGCGCCAGGAATGACTCCGGAAATCGGAGGCGCCTGGTGGTACTGGTGGGGAACTGATGCGGAAGGAAATCCTCTCAGTTGCGCCCCGGATAATGACGACATTAATTTTTGTGATGATGGGTTGCCTGGGTCCGTCGGAAGCGAACCCGGAGGACGTCAGCGGGCGTATCTCCAGCAGGATGAGCTTAATGTTTGGCAGGCAGAAACAATTTATCCTGATGGTCCGGTTGCGATTGATTGGATTGATTGGGGCGATAACCTTGAAGCTGTGCTATGGTATCTCAATTCTATGGTCAGAATCGAGGTCGTTTTGATCAACGACTCCCAAGGGGCGCTTTCCTATAAGACGGATCATCTTTTCGGATGGGGGATAACTGAAATGTGGGGACTTTCATTTGATCCCGGCGAAAACAGATTCGGAGAGTTGATCGCGACACAGGCAACTGTGTATTCGCATTGCGCGCGATTAACGATTCAGAAATTGACTGACGGATGCGATCCTGCTACGTCTGTCTGGAGCGGGACAGCGTGGTCCGGTGAATGTGTCGGCAATACAATTTTTTCCGGTGCGGTTCGGGAGGCTGGGGACGGACTCGGGTTTTATTCAGCCGAAATCAATGTGAAAGGAAGGATTGTGTATGGGTATACCTGGGACGTCAAGGCTATGAATGCCGGTCCCGGAAAGTATCGGCTCACCTTTAGTCTTGATTCGGAGGGTCTGTGTCCCGAGCTCAATACGTCATTTTCTGTTGCAGAAGGGACGCAGATTTATCTTCCAGTAGAAGAGGAGGCGACGGATGAGGTTGTTGTCTCTGAAGAATCCGGAGATGTTCCTTCCGGAGGAACAGCGGTAATTGCATACGATAAGTCGGTGACGTACATTGACATCGATATTATCGAAAAAGTATCGAATAAGAAAAAAAAGAACGGAAAGAAGTAATTTTCCTTGCGCCGCAAGGACTGGACACTGTTCATTGCTGAAACTTGGCGATGAACAGTTTTTTTTGTGTTAGAATGGAAATGTATATTAAGACATCATTTAAAAAAATGAAAAAGTTTTTACTTGTTTTTGTTTTGTTGGTAATCATAATTCTTTCTTCCGGGTATAGTTTGATGAAAATTTCCGCTCACGGTTCAGAGAATAATTATTTCAATCGAAGGATTCGAATTCAAATTTCACAGTATCCGATGATGAGAAAAATTTTGAGTCTTCATTATGACGGCGATGCTCGAGCGGATTATTTGGGAAAGAAAAATGATTCCATATTGGTTAAAGTAATTCCGATGGAGGGGTTGTACATTAGCGATAAAATAATGGAAGATTTTGTTTCCAAGATTCAGGAAACAATCGAGAAACCGACGCATTATCAATATTCGGGAGAACAACTTGAATATCGACAATTTTCTGACTTTAAAGATTTGTCTTTTCAGCTGGATGATGTGAGAAGGGGAGATGTTTCAAGGGAAGCTGTCTTGTATCTTTTTATCGCAAACAATCGGCAAGATGATCCCAATCAAATCGGTTCAACATTGCAAGAAAATGGAATTGTTTTATTTGAGGGAGATTTGCTCGCCAATTCTGGAGGAAAAATGGAAATGTTCAGCCGAAATATCGTGGGAACACTGATGCATGAATTTGGCCACCAAATCGGACTGCGACATAATGAATATTTTGATTGTTTGATGAATCCGGTACAAGAATTTGACGGAAGAGAAAAGCTCAACGACGTTACTGTTGATTTTTGCGACTGGGAAAAAAACGCCATTCAAATTGAAAAGGATAAACTGTTGAATTAAGTGGTGTTGTTTACAAAAATTATTAAAATAATTTCCTTTGTTTTTACTTTTCAAAAAGATTGAAAATTTCTGAAAGTTTCATTTCTTTCCAGGGAGTAAGAATCAGGTATCGTTTGAATTTTTCAAGTGGTGATAATGTTAGTGAAGGGCAGGCGCTGGAATAGGCTTGGATATCCTGCTGGGTAAGCGAAGGGTTTTCAATATCTTGCTGGTCCATCAAGTAATACATAAGCGAAGCCGGATTATCTTTGATATGTTCTTCGATTCCCAGTGCGTGTCCCATTTCGTGCGCCAGTACCAAGCGCAGATCTTCTTTTTCCTTGAATTCAAAAATAGTGATGCCTTGGAGTGGAGGATAATATAATCCTTGCACGAAAGGTTTCGCCTCCCCGTATTTTTCTTTGAAAGTTTCAATGACTTTTTTCACATCAGCGGTCTTAATGTTGAGTTTTTGCGCCAAAGCGTTCAATTCATCGGCGGTTTTGTTTACTTCTTCGGTTTTTTCTTGCAGGTTTTCTTGCAAGTTTTGTAATTCTTTTTCTTCTTCTTGCAATTTTTCATATTCTTTTGAAGAAGTTCTGTCGCCCGAATTCCAATCCGCCACGTCTTTGTTGTATTCCTTCAATTTTTTTTCAAATTCTTTTTTCAGTGTTTCAAATTGTGCCATTTGTTGTTCATAACGAATTTTCAATGTTTGATAATTTTTTTCCAACAAGTCAGATTCTTTTTCGTAGGCGCCAATATTTTTCTCCAAGTCTTGCGCTTCATAGGTCATTTGCTGGCGCTGGTCGAATTCGGTTTTGATTTGGAACGAAGATTGCGGATCAAAAACAAACACATCTTTGCCCAAAGCATCTTCCCAGATTTTTTCCGCTTCAAAAGCGGCTTGGCGAAATTGTTTGGTATCAAGAGGAAACCGGCTGTCGATTTCTCCCAAACTCCAATGAATGGGTTGTTCGCATCCCAACCGACTCGGAGAAATTTCGAAAATACTTGGAAGGCGCAAAGTTAAAGCGTTAATCGCTACGGCGCCAAAAAAAATAAGCACGGCGAGAAAAAAATATTTTTTGATAAAAGTCGACATAAGAGTAAAAAGAAAAATGCATTATTTTTTGAAAATTCGGGGTGATTTTTTGGAAAAATGCGCAAGTTATGAAATAGTAAGCGCGTGAAAGCGGTACATATTTTATACCACAAAATCCGCCAATAAGCTATAATCAAAGCATGGAAATGAAAAAAAGGAAAATACTGGTTTTTTTGATCGTAGCGTTAATTTAATTAATGATTTTTTTGCTTGTTTCGGGAAAATAGTGTATAATAAATTATATGAAAGAAAATGAAAAGAAATTGGTGGAAATTTTGAATGGCAGTAATTTGAGCAAATCCGACAAAATGGATTGGGTGGATTTTTTTGCTTTTTTTCCGGGTGAAACTCAGAAAATATATTTGGATGTTTTTTTATCTTTTCCGGAAAAAATCGAATGGTTTAATGTGATTATGCAAAAGAAAAAAACTGCAATGGAAGTTTTGAAAAATGACAAGGAAAAGGGAGAAGAAATGATGCGCCAAATTATTGCGGAAGAAAAAATGGAAATCAAAAAAATGATTCAATAAATAGTTTTTCCCAGAAGGTAATCCACCAGTTCTACTGGTGAGACTTGAAT